>NZ_DALZPU010000017.1:0-1580 GCF_032017465.1 Moraxella sp. CTOTU47616 | reverse complement strand
GTTGCAGGGCGAATTTGGCTCCGCTCTTCGACAAACACCACGTTGTCATCGACTTTGTCACTGTTGATAAAGTGCTTAAAACGTTTTAAACGTTCTGGGTCAGAAAGGGTGGTTTTCCATTCACATTGATACGCGTCAATGTCCGCTTGCATTTGGGTTTCAAGCTCATGAGCAATGCCCAAGCTGTCATTGATAACCACGTCTTGAATATACTCAAGACCACCTTCCATTTTTTCACGCCAGACTGACGTGCGTTGTAAGCGGTCGCCAGTTTTGATATAAAACATTAAGAAACGGTCTATATATTTAACCAGCGTGGCTGTGTCCAAGTCACTGGCAAACAGCTCAGCGTGACGAGGACGCATACCGCCATTGCCACAGACATATAGATTCCAGCCATTTTCAGTGGCAATAATACCAACATCTTTGCCTTGGGCTTCGGCGCACTCTCGGGTACACCCCGATACCCCAAATTTGATTTTATGCGGTGAGCGTAAGCCTTTATAGCGGTTTTCCAGTTCGATGGCCAAGCCGACGCTATCATCCACGCCATAGCGACACCAAGTGCTACCGACGCAAGATTTGACGGTACGCAAAGACTTGCCATAGGCATGCCCTGTTTCAAAACCTGCGTTGATTAAGCGTTCCCAAATATCGGGCAATTGGTCGCTGCGAGCCCCGAACAAATCAACACGTTGACCGCCAGTGATTTTGGTATACAGTCCAAAATCGCGTGCTACCTCACCTAAGACAATGAGTTTTTCGGCGGTAATTTCACCACCTGCAATCCTTGGTACGACTGAGTAAGTACCATCTTTTTGGATATTCCCCAAGAAAGCATCATTGGTATCTTGTAGCGCAACCAGCGGTTTATCTAAGATATAGTCATTCCAGCAAGACGCCAAAATCGAGCCAATCGTTGGTTTACAAATTTCACAGCCATCACCGTGTCCGTGTCTTTCAATCATCTCTTCAAAGGTGTGGATATTGCTGACGCGCACCAAGTGATACAATTCTTGGCGAGAGTAAGCAAAATGCTCACAGATATGATTTTTGACTTCGATACCGCGCTTTTTGAGTTCTGACACTAAGGTATCTTTGACGATTTGGGCACAACCGCCACAGCCTGTACTGGCCTTGGTGCAGCTCTTGATGTCTTCATAAGTCATGGCCCCATTGTCCACGGCTGCGCAGATTTGACCTTTACTAACGTTATAGCACGAGCATAGCGTTGCGCTATCGGGCAGATTCTCTACGCCCATAACAGGCTTTTCGACATTCGGTAAAATCAAACTTTCAGGTTGTAGTGGCAAATCAATACCGTTTAAAAACAACTGCAGCAGATTGCTATAATCTTCCGTATCACCGACCAGTACCGCACCCAGCAAGCGTTTGCCATCGTCCGAGGTGACTAACTTTTTATACACGCCTGTTTTTGGGTTTTGGTAGACAAAGCTTAAACTGTCTTTGATTTTGCCATGGGCATCGCCAATACTGCCGACATCGACGCCCATGAGTTTAAGTTTGGTACTCATGTCCGCACCGTCAAATAGGCTGTCATGCTCACCTGCTATTTGTGA
>NZ_DALZPU010000016.1:0-2707 GCF_032017465.1 Moraxella sp. CTOTU47616 | reverse complement strand
ATATTATTGATAGGTTTTCATTGAAATAAATAATAGACAATATTATTGAATAAAATCAGGGAAAAAACAATTAAAATTGCTCATCCTGATTTATTCAACAATAACAGGTGTTTTTGTTGAATTAACATTTAAAGAAAATCTATAACATTTATTTATGGGTTTAATTTTCGACAGTAAGTTTATTACTCATCTTAAAAAACGCGTAAATATTCAATTTTTCAGCCTGTTTTTTCAATCATCACTTTTTTATTCAATGATACTTTTTTATTTAATGATACTTTTACATTTAACAATCATCCATAGGGTTTTTTAAGCAACCCTATGATCATTAAGCACATTTTCTCAGTCTAACCGACACGGTTTTAAAGGCAGGCATGCCTGATTTTTTATCAAAATCTGTCATCGCAATCAGTGGATTGGCTTCAGGGTAGTACATGGCTAGATTGCCTTTAGGGATATCATACAAAATGACTTGAAAGCCTGTGACTTTTCGCTCAATACCATCGCCGTATTCACTTTGGATAATCACCTTATCACCTGCTTTTAAATCCAATCTATCAGCATCATCAGCATTCATAAAAATTACTTGCCGCGTGTCAAAAACGTTGCGATAGCGGTCATCCAACCCATAAATGGTGGTATTGAATTGGTCATGAGAACGGATACTGGTTAGTGTTAATAAATCATCGGGCTGAGCCGTCAATTTATCTGCATAAATCTCGGTTAACGGTGTAAAGAAAAAGGTGGCTTTACCAGATTGGGTCTGCCATTCATAACGGTTGGCAGGATGCGGTAGATGAAAGCCTTGTTTGGTATAGACTTTTTGGTTAAAGTTATCAAAGCCTTCAATGGCTTTAGCAATGTCATTACGAATTCGGTCGTAATCTTCTACATACCAAGCCCAACGAATCGGGCTATGCCTAAGTGTAGCCGCAGCGATACTTGCGATAATCTCAGTTTCAGCGCGCAATTTATGTGAAACAGGCTGACGCGCTCCTTGTGACAACACCACATTACACATGGAATCTTCAATACTAATGTATTGGTTATTGTCGCCTTGCTTATCAATTTCTGTTCGTCCTAAACAAGGTAAAATAATGGCTTCTTTACCATGAATCAAGTGGCTACGATTGAGCTTGGTCTGTATCTGTACCGTTAACTCACAGCCGCGAATACCCGCTTCTGTACGTGCTTTATCGGGGGTTGCCACTGCAAAATTGCCCGCTAGGCTCATAAATACTTTAACCTTGCCTTGTTGCATGGCTTCAAGGGTCTCTACAACGTTATAGCCATGCGCTCTAGGGGACTTAATGCCAAAAACTTTGTCGATTTGATCAAGTAGCTTATCTGAAGGCTTGTCCCATACACCCATGGTACGGTTACCTTGAACATTACTATGCCCACGAATCGGCGCAAGTCCCGTCCCTGTCTTGCCAATATGCCCCATAACCAAGGCTAAATTTGCCAACATATGCACATTGTCCGTACCATGACGATGCTGGGTGATGCCCATACACCATGTTAAAATAGGACGTTTACTCTCTCGATAAAGCTGGGCTAGTTGCTCAATTTGCTGCGCGTCTAACCCTGTAATATGATAAATGGTTTGCCAATCGGTCGCCCTTACCCCTGCAATCATTTCATCAAAGCCTACGGTCTGGGCTTGAATAAAGTCATGATCAAAAATAGTGGCTTTAACGTTATCCCGTGCCTCGCGATCCCAATTATCTAAATGCTTGAGTATGCCCGTCATTAACGCATAGTCTGAGCCAATGTTTAGCTGGAAAAAATAGTGACTAAGTGGCGTGCTACCATTTGTCAGCATTTGGCTTGGGCGTTTTGGATCTTGAAAACGGGTAAGTCCCCGCTCTTTAAGCGGATTAATCACAATGATTTTGCCACCACGCTCAGCGACATTTGCCAATGTTTCTAGCATACGTGGGTGATTGGTACCTGGATTATGCCCAAAACTCCACACGCTGTCACAATGCTCAAAGTCATCCATTACGATGGTTGCTTTACCTAAGCCGATACTATCTTTTAACCCCACACTGCTTGCTTCATGGCACATATTGGAGCAATCTGGCATATTGTTCGTGCCATAGCATTTGGTAAATAACTGATACAAAAACGACGCTTCATTACTGGCTCGACCAGAGGTATAAAAGACAGCTTCATTCGGGTCATCCAATCGATTGAGATGACTGGCAATCAACTGATAAGCAGCTTCCCATTCGATGGGTTCGTACTTATCAGTCGCCGCATTGTACTGCATAGGCTCAGTCAAGCGTCCTTGGTTTTCCAAGAAATAATCACTTTGCGCGAGCAGTTCAGTGACGGTATATTTGGCAAAAAAATCAGCCGTCACGGTTTTTTTGGTGGTTTCAAATGCCGTTGCTTTAGCCCCATTTTCACAAAAATTAATGGGCTTTTTTTTGCCGTTTGGAAATGCACAACTTGGGCACTTAGTGCCAAATGGCTGATTTAGGTCTAATAATGTGATTGGCGCACGGGTCAATGCCTGCTGCTTTCGCATATTACCTTGCACGGCTATCAACGCACCCCAACCCCCAGATGGCGTAATAAGCGCATCAAGTTTATTATCGGTTTGGTTCAAATCGGTGGTATGAGTCAAACCATGAGGAAGATTGACATAGTCAAAAATTTGATTCGTCAACGTATGGAAGGGTTGCATTAATCGCATGGC
>NZ_DALZPU010000015.1:0-3295 GCF_032017465.1 Moraxella sp. CTOTU47616 | reverse complement strand
TACCAATCTCGCTTTCATCGCTTTGTTATTGAAAAGATTGTGAACAGGTTCTAAGGTTAAGCTAGTGAGGTTAAGCCAGCGAAGCTAACTTTTAAGACTTTCCACTTTTTAATAAAAACGCCGTCGCTTTTAAGGCTTGATGTAATGGTGTTTTATCTTTTTGCAGCTTACTTAATAACGCCGCGCCCATCCACATTTGGTAAGTCACTTGGGCTACCGTCAAGGCATCAGTCTCTGCTTGGATAGACCCATCTTGCTTGCCCAAAACGATGACTTCAGCAATCCGCTTGATTACCTTATCGACGCCATCGGACATAATAGCGCGCATATCTTCAGATAGGTCAGCGACTTCTGCAGCAAGTTTTACAATTAGACAGCTATCTGCCCAACTACATGGCGCATCAGGATCTTCAATCCATAGGTTAAAATACCCGATTAGTTTTTGATAAGCGGATTGGTCGCCACGCCATATTTCATCTAAACGGTGTTGGTAATTATCTACATAATACTGTACCAATTCACAGCCGAAAGACTCTTTAGATTTGAAGTAATGATAAAATGAACCTTTAGGGATCTCGCAGCTTTGTAAAATTTCTTGTAATCCCACACCGCTAAAACCTTTACGCAAAATCAGGTCAGAACTGGTGTTAAGAATGTGTAAGCGTTTTGCTTCAGACTTCTTGATAGGGGCAGACTCCATAGTTACTGTACACGCTATTATAAAAAATAGACCAGTCGTATTGTTTTTATTATAACTTATCTACGATGAATGTAAAGACGTTTTCATTAAGGGTGTTAAATATTAACAACAACAACAATTCAATATAAAACAAGGATTTATATAAAATTAGGCAGGGATTGGGTGGCTGGTTTAGGTAGTCAAAACTAAGTAACAATCAAAACCCAATGACATAACTATGGATTTGAAAGTATATCTTTAAAATAGGGATTGACGCTAATTGCTATCTAATCATTGCAAGCTAAAAAATAAAAAACCACTGAGGATTAATGCACCTAAGTGGTTGTTTTATATGGTGGGCCCACACAGACTTGAACTGTGGACCAAAGGATTATGAGTCCTCTGCTCTAACCAACTGAGCTATAGGCCCGAAAGGGTAGTATCACAAATATTGCTAAGCAAATTTGTCAAAACTAGGCTGATTATAATACCTTAAAAAATTATTTTTGCAATGTGGAAATGGATAATTTTATGCAAAACGCTGATTAAATCAGCATAAACTTGTCTCACCGAATACGCATTATTTGTCTTGTGTTACCGCAATCATCACACCCATATATTTATTGTCATTGCGTGACAGCGTCTGACTATACAATGCCGAGGCACTACCGCCATCCAAAAACAATGCATTGTCACAGCCCAATTGCGATTTGAACAAATCGGCAAAATCATAAAAGCTGACAGGCGTGTCGCTTATCACAAATTTGACGCGGCTAGGATTGTGACCACACACGCCAACACCATTGCGGTACTTTTTCGAGGTACTATTGGCATCAAATGCTGGATGGATATTACCATCGATGACCAGCATGGGTCCAGATTGGGTGGCAAAAATCGGTTTTGCCCCGCTTACCAGTTTTTTTGCCATGCTTTGACTTTCAGTGATATGAAAACCTTGACGGTCTTGCCAAAATACCCCGTTGGGCATTAGGTGAAAGTTGCCGCCGCCCTGCTTGAGATTTAGGGCTCGGATTTGCTTGCCATTGATGACCGTATACCCAATCGGCGCAAAATTGCCATCATACATCCCTGCATTCATCGCAAACAACAAGGTTTTGGCAGGTTGCTGGCTTGCCAAATAATCGCGCAGGGTAGTAAAGGTGAGTAATAATGGGTGGCTCGTGGACGAGGGATTTTGCCACTGTAGTGAAAAATTCGCCGCGTTTTTAGCATCAAGCTCGCAGATACTATAATCGAACGGCTGGTTTTTTCGCTGACAATCTGCGACGGCTTTGACAGTAAACTGACGTGCCAAACCAATACTTGCCACCAATAATAGCGCCAAGCAAAGGCTTACCACAACCGCTTGTGTTTTTGTGATATTTGAGAGCGTCATACCATTGAGAGAAAATTTAAGCTATTGGCTACTATACCATAGTTGCTTATCACAGAATATATCCGCCATTTATTACAAAAAACTTGTTCAACTTGATATTGTAGTAATTTCGACTTAACAGTGATGAATTAAACTAGTTTTTGCCATCAATATCATTATAATAGGCAACTAAGAACAGCATCCCCGTTTGTTCAAATCGTGATTTGACATGCCCAATGGGCAGTGTACGGGCTGTTTTTACAGTTTCTCACACTTAAAATCATAATCCTCTTCAATTTTAAAGGAATTTAACATGGCCATTGAACGTACCTTATCAATTATCAAACCCGATGCAGTCGCAGGCAACCACATTGGCGAAATCTACAGCCGTTTTGAAAAAGCAGGCTTAAAAGTTGTGGCAGCAAAAATGTTGCATTTAGACAACGAAAAGGCGGGCGGTTTCTACGCTGAGCACAAAGAACGTCCATTTTACAATGATTTAGTCTCTTTCATGACTTCAGGTCCAGTGGTAGTATCAGTACTTGAAGGGGAAAATGCAGTGGCTAACCACCGTGAAATCATGGGCGCTACCAATCCAAAAGACGCGGCTGAAGGCACTATCCGTCGTGACTTTGCTAACAGCATTGATGAAAACGCGGTTCACGGTTCAGACTCAACCACATCTGCAGCCCGTGAAATCAGCTACTTTTTCAATGACAATGAAGTTTGCCCACGTACGCGTTAATCTTAACATAACAAAAAACGGCTTAAATTTTAAGCCGTTTTTTTATTGCCTATCACTCAGATGATTTATCATTAAAAAGCAGCAATGCAAAAATAAGGATGCAAAATTAATATTAATAGTTTTATTAAGGAAACTAAAGAAACTTAATTTAACAATTCATAACAAAGAGCACATAGAGCACAGGCGCAAATACGCTAAAATAAATTCATAACGACGTAAATACAAACTTTGTTGACTACGATATTACTAAGACAGAATCATTAAGACAAAAAATAAAATAAACAACGATAAAAATAAAAAAGCCATAATTTGGCATTATGGCTAACATCAGTAAAACAAAGAAATAAGTGAAACAAAGAAGAAGAAAGAAACAATAAAAATAAAAACAAGTAGTGCATTACCCACTCCCATCAAGTTCCCCACTTGATGGGTTTATTTTTATATTATATAACGTTATATAATAAAATACCATAGCAATTTACTAGGATTTATCAAT
>NZ_DALZPU010000014.1:0-14565 GCF_032017465.1 Moraxella sp. CTOTU47616 | reverse complement strand
TTGATAGCAGGGTACTGACTTGTACCGCATTGGGTGGAAAGTGTTCGCGAAGTTTGTTTTGCGCGAGCAATAGTAAATCCATCAAAGGTAATTCAAACCAAGCTTGGATTTGCTCGCGAGTTGGGCGGCTTTGGGGGGTCAGTGTGGTGCCAATCGGTTGCTCTGATTGTTGAATTGCTAATAAGTCTGCCATGACAGCTATAATCCTAATTAAAACAAAGCTAAAAATGATAAAAGGTGTCTCATCATACCAAAAAAAAACAACCACCTAAAGTGATTGTTTTTTATCATTTAATGACAATGGCTTACTTGTCTTGAGAGCTATCACCACGGGTAATGGAAATATTGGTGATAGGTGATTTATCATCAGTGACTGCGCTAGTTTTGACATTGTCGGCAATGACCTCATCAGACGCATGCTTTGCCTCAATTTCAGCAGATTTACGCAGCGCAGGCGTTAAGTTGTCATTATCGGCTGATTTGGCAAACACGTTGTCAGGACGGATACTATCATCATCTGCCGTACTATCTTGAGCATTAGTAGTATTTTTAGCCGCTTCATACTTCTCTTCGATGGCTTTATTATCGGATGCATCAGAATCACTCGTCGTTTCATCGGTCAGCTTTTGCTTAGCTTGTTCGACTTTATCTTTTGCCTCGCTGACTTTTTCTTTGGCTTCATCGTTTAGCGCATCTAGTTTGTCATCGGCTTGGGTTTTTAATTCCTCAACCTTTGATTTAGCATCATCTAGTTTTTCACCCGCCAAGCTTTTAACATCGGCTAATTTTTCAGCTGCTTGGTCTTTGACGTCTTCAAGCTTGGTTTTAGCATCCGCAAGTTTATCATCTTTGGCTGCTTTTGCTTCATCAAGCTTTTCAGTGGCAGTTTCTTTAGCGTCATCAATTTTATCAGCCGCTTGCGCTTTAACCTCATCCAACTTTTCTTTGGTTTCGCCAAGTTTTTCGTTAGCGGTGTCTTTAATATCCGCTAATTTTCCGCTCGCATCTTCTTTGAGTGCATCGATTTTTTCTTTGGCTTCGGTTTTTAGCTCATCAAATTTTTCCACCGCATCATCTTTAATTTCAGCCGCTTTCGCCTTAAGGGTGTCTAATTTGCTCGTAGCTTCAGAATCACTGTCAGCATTGACATCTTTGGTGTTGGCTTCATTAAAGTATTTGCTGCTACCAGATGCTTTACCCGCGCTCGCGCCCCCAATCATTGCTAGGGCTTTGCTGCAAAGTTCTTTAGCAAAAGGTGTGGCTTTTTCAATCAAGGGTTTTGCTTGTTCAACCACAGGTTTAAGTGGCTCAGGTACTTTTGGCACAATAAATTTTGCGATTTGGTTAAACCACATCAGCAGTGAATAATCACCGGACATTTTTAAGTCACCATTTTGGATGCCCGTCATAAATGCCGTCGCCTCACCTTTAGTGAGCAATTTCACACCCGTCATTGAGTCTTTAAAGGTAATCGTCAATGTTGGCTCTTTGGCTGGACCTGCATGTTGGCTAAAAGTACCGTTATTAATCTCATAATAGCGTGACGTTTGTTCCGCGTCGCTGCCGAGTTGAATGGTAAAATTACGGTTTTCTAATAAGCCTTTAAATTTGTCATCGCCCATTTTGGCAAGTTGGGTTAGACGCAAGCCAACGGCAAACAATAATACGTCAAGGGGATCTGATTTGATTTGGGTTAATTGAGATAACATACGTGTCCTCCAAAATTATAGATTTTATAGATATTGCAATACGCAAGGTCTTGAAATAAATGACGATGCTTAAGTCACTCATTTCAAAGAAATTATAATTCGCTATTAAAAAAGATTTAATAGCTTTGTTATACGATATATTATAAGGTCATCGATGCCAAGTTACAGTAATGTTTAACATATCAGTATCATTTTTTGTAATCAAAGCGTTTGATTTGTGTATTTAAGCAGCGTTAGACAGTGAATATTTTAGCTTCTATCAAGCTAAAGCGCATAAAAAACCCATCAACATGATGGGTTAAATAACTTGCTACTAATTAGCAATAAGGGGATAGGGTTGTTATTAGTGTTTTGAGTCAAACACGGAGGCATGACGAACAAAGTTTTGATGAAAATCGGTATCTTTTTCTAATACCACAGGACGATGACCGGCGCTCATTTGGACACTACTTTTTAACATGGCTTGGTTAGTAGCAGCTTGATTTGCGGCTTTGTTAAACTTGGGTTTTCCATTTAACGCTATCACAATGGGAATCATCGATAAGCCAATTGCCGCCACATACGCATCCGTGCCAGTCAATGATGACAGCGTGACGACTGCCCAATGCAGCCCTTCCACCGAAATCCAGTACACCATGCCCAACATAAAATAGCCCAATACAAAACGGTAAGGGGTAAACGCAATCGCTAGCATACCGACAGTCACTAGAACGATTAAAAACAACCAATTAGAAGTTAACGACGTAGCAGCTAATAATAGACTTGCCGAAATAAGCATGGTTGACCTCATGAAAAGTTATTAAAAACAATTACTTAAAATAAATTAAGTAAAAGCTTGTATAGGTTATTATGGCGGTAAAAGATGAAAATTAAAAGTCAAAACCCAACTAAAACGACAATGGATGACGTATCAAATTTGGCTGATTTATCTTAAAAAAAAGCGATTAAAATGGCTAAAACCGGCTAAAAAAAGGCAATAATCAATCGTCGAAATCACTTGTTCAAGGGTAACAGGAATTTTCGTAAATCTAGTAAAAAAGTGCTAAAATGCGGTAACTGATTTGTCGCGAAATGTATATTGTTTTAATGCTTTGTAGTTTTGCCAGCCAATTAATTTACTCAATAACCATTGCTATACCTGTAGCTGAAAAATTGGATAAGTTTGCTATTTTGGGCGTTTTAAGTAAAAATATCGTTCGGCAATTGTACCGCCTATTTTAAGTGCTATTTGCGACGCAAAAAAATTTAAATTTTTAATGTGACTAATTAAAAAAACTGACGCTTTATCAAAATTAACCGGACAACTATTTTGATAAACACGGTTTGCCTAATCACCGACTATATAGTGGTAATTCTCGTATGATGACGTTTCAACAATTGATTTTAACTTTGCAAAATTATTGGGCAGAAAAAGGCTGTGTGGTGTTACAGCCTTATGATATGGAAATGGGTGCAGGCACGTTTCATACCGCCACTTTCTTACGAGCATTAGGTCCAGAGCGTTGGCATGCTGCCTATGTGCAGCCATCACGCCGTCCCACAGATGGTCGCTATGGCGACAACCCAAATCGTTTACAACATTATTATCAGTTCCAAGTGGTACTCAAACCCAATCCACCTGATATTCAAGAATTGTACTTGGGGTCACTCAAAGCAATTGGCATCGATACCTTAACGCATGATGTCCGCTTTGTAGAAGACAACTGGGAATCACCAACGCTTGGCGCATGGGGACTTGGTTGGGAAGTTTGGCTCAATGGCATGGAAGTTACCCAGTTTACTTACTTCCAGCAAGTCGGTGGTATTGAGTGTTTCCCAGTGACAGGAGAAATCACGTACGGTCTTGAGCGACTTGCTATGTATATCCAAGGCGTGGACAGTGTGTATGACTTGGTATGGACGGATGGCGAATTTGGTCGTGTCACCTATGGCGATGTGTTCCACCAAAACGAAGTAGAGCAATCAACCTACAACTTTGAACATGCCGATGTGGCAAAAATGTTTGAATTATTTGATTTTTATGAAAGCCAAGCCGATAAATTGGTCGGTCTTAATTTGCCGCTGCCTGCGTATGAAATGGTACTCAAAGCGTCACATACCTTTAACTTGTTGGATGCGCGTGGGGCGATTTCAGTCACTGAGCGTCAGCGCTTTATCTTGCGTGTGCGTACATTGGCACGTAAGGTCGCACAAAGCTATGTAGAAACGCGCGCCAAATTGGGCTTCCCATTGGCAGATGACGCACATAAAGCGGATGCGTTAGAAAAATATCTACCAAAAGAAGCTATTTCAAAACAATAGATGAAAGAAGCGGATAAATCACAATAGTTTCACCACATCGACGAAAAAATTTTTTTGAACAGCAAAATTGAAAAAGGCAATAGATAGTTTCTATTGCCTTTTTTCTTGCCTTATTTTATTGATTATTTTGTTATCAACGCTAATAAAAAATATCAAATTATCAGAATATTCTAATCTCGCATATTTATATCAAAAATCGCCACAGGGCAACGACGCGCTATTCTACTACAATAGCCGCAGCAAGTAAGCCAGGTAACAAGGGGCGGTGAGTGGAACTTTATTTTAGCGGGTATTTTTGTCGGATTTTGCGTGGGTGTGACCGGCGTGGGCGGTGGGTCACTGATGACGCCGATTTTGATTTTACTGCTAAAAGTAGAGCCGCATATTGCTGTCGGCACCGATTTGCTATACGCCGCTATTTCCAAGTTTTTTGGTGGGGTGGTACATTTTAAAAAATCGAATGTCGTTTGGCCAATCGTGCTATGGCTAGCGATTGGTAGTATTCCAGCCTCCATTGTCACCAATTATCTCGTCGCTACTTACTTGGGTAATATCAACGCCATCAAACTAATCATGACCTTGATATTGGGCGTGATGTTGACCATTACTGGGATTTCGCTGATTTTTCGCAACCGTATCGAAGCGTTTTTTGACAAATACCGCAAAAATGACCAAACTGACAGTCTCACCTCCCAAATCCCTAAATATAAATTGGTGCTGATGGGCATATTGCTCGGGGTAGTAGTGACCTTATCATCGGTTGGGGCAGGGGCATTTGGCGTCATGGCGCTGGTGCTAATTTTTCCCCAATTACCCCTCATTCGTATCATCGGCTCGGATGTGGTACATGCGGTGCTGTTAACCTTGGTCGCAGGCCTCGGACATTTGCTGTCAGGCAGTGTGGATTTTCACATGCTGACCTTTTTGCTCATTGGCGCGATTCCTGCCATTATTGTAGGCACATTATTGAGCAGTAAATTACCTGAGAAAAAATTGCGCCCGATTTTAGGGGTGACGCTGTTGCTGTTAGGCATTAACTTTGTGGTCAATCCTGCCAAAGCCAAACCAAAAGCGGCAGCTAATACGCCAGTCGCCAAAACCGCTGTAACGACTTCGGCAAGCGCCAGCCAATAAGTTTAATTTTCGTTTTGCGCTGACGGTTTTCTTGATTTGCCCCGCTGATGGGGCATTTTTATGGCTTAAATTTCTGCTATAATCGCCTATATTTACCTTATTTGAATCAACAAGGCTTTAGCATGTCTACTATTTTATTTGAACTTGGCACCGAAGAATTGCCCCCAAAAAATCTAAAAACATTGCGTGATGCACTTAGCGACCATGTCACCCAATCACTAACAGATGCCAATATTCGCTTTGATACCATTAAAAGCTTTGCCGCCCCGCGTCGCCTTGCCTTGCAGATTCAAGGAATTAGTGAAAAACAGCCCGATAAAATCGAACAAAAACGCGGTCCTGCAGTCAAAGCTGCCTATGATAAGGACGGTAACCCAACCAAAGCGGCACAAGGATTTGCCCAAGGTTTGGGTATTGACGTCAAGGATTTGATTACCATCAAAGGTGATAAAGGCGATTATATCGGCTACGAAATGAATGTCATCGGTCAGCCAGTGGCTGAGTTACTGCCGAATATTTTTCAAAAAGCCTTAGATGAGTTACCGATTGCCAAACGCATGCGCAGTGGCGCAGAGCGTTCTGAGTTTGTTCGCCCTGTCAAATGGTTGGTGCTACTCAAAGACGACCAAGTACTGCCAGCGACGATTCAAGGATTAACGTCGGGTGAGACAGGGTCGCAGGGCGTTGAATTGGGTCGTTATAGTCTTGGACATCGTTTCCATCATCCTGATAAGGTTAGAATTGACACGGCGGACAGCTATGAGCAAAACCTTGCCGAGGCGCACGTTATCGCTGATTTTGACAAACGCCAACAACAGATTAAAACGCAAGTCCAACAGCTTGCCGATGAAGTAGGCGCGACTGCTATCGTACCACAAGATTTGCTTGATGAAGTTACTGCGCTGGTCGATTATCCAGTAGCGCTACGCGCAAGCTTTGAGCCACGATTTTTACAAGTGCCACAAGAGGCCTTGATTAGCACCATGCAGGCGGATCAAAAATATTTTTGTTTGACTGACAGCCAAGGTAAATTACAGCCTTATTTTATCTTTATCAGTAACATCGACAGTAAAGATAAAGCGCAAGTGATTGCCGGTAACGAAAAAGTGGTACGTCCACGCCTTGCTGATGCTGAGTTTTTCTTTTTACAAGACCAAAAACAGCCATTGTTTGCGCTGACTGAAAATCTCAAAACCCGCGTATTCCAAGATAAGTTAGGGACAATTTGGGAAAAATCTGAGCGTATTGCCAAGCTAGCTGCCTTTATTGCTACCCAAATTGGCGAAGACGTTGAGCAAACGGCACGGGCAGGCTTGCTGTCAAAAGCAGACCTTGCCAGTACCTTGGTGGGTGAATTTCCAGAATTACAAGGCGTGGCAGGGACTTACTATGCGCGTTTAAACCAAGAGCCAGAAGCGGTGGCGGCGGCAATCGAAGAGCAATATCTGCCAAAATTTAGCGGTGATAAATTACCGGCGACCAACATTGGAACGGCGCTGGCATTAGCAGACCGTTTGGATACGCTGGTCGGTATTTTTGGCATTGACCAAGCCCCGACCGGTTCAAAAGACCCGTTTAGTCTGCGCCGTGCGGCGATTGGGGTACTGCGTATTTTGATTGAGAAACAACTGCCACTAAATCTGGTAGTCTTGCTTGAGCAAGCTTTATTGGGTTATGTAGGCAAAATTGACGACTTACCAAAAACTTTTAAACAAGTGATGGAGTTTATTAATTCGCGCTACCGTGCCATGTATGAAGACCAAGGCGTGAGCGTGGATACAATTATGGCGGTACAGGCGTTACAACCGCAAGTGCCAATGGACTTTGACCATCGCATCAAAGCAGTTCAAGCCTTCCGTGATTTGCCACCCGCCAAACAACTTGCCGAAGCCAATAAACGTGTTGCCAATATTTTAGCCAAGGCTGAGGGTGAGATTGCAAGCCAAGTACAAACGGCTTATTTACAAGAACCTGCCGAAAAAGCATTGTATCAAGCGGTGCAAACTGCGGCGCAAAGTATTGAGCCCCACCAACACACTGACAACGCCAACTACACCCAGATTTTACAATCGCTAGCCACACTGCAGCAGCCATTGGATGACTTCTTTGAGCAGGTGATGGTGAATAGTGAAGATGCTAACCTCAAAGCCAATCGGTTGGCGTTGCTAAAAAAAGTGCGTGGGTTATTTTTAACGGTTGCAGATATCAGTGAGTTACAGCTATAAGCTAATTTAGACACGAGTTAACGCTTTAATCATATGGCTTCGATACTATTGCTTTAATACGCCTGCTTTAATATCATTGGGTAAACCCATACTGACAACGGTCATTATGGGTTTTTTTACAAGCCAAAGATACTTTTACGCTTGTTTTCACTAAATTGGCAGACGAGTTTACGCGTATTTGATACTATTTTAAGGGTGTTTTTGTCTGAATCGCTTTCTAGGGTTTATGATGGTATAAGCAGTATAACCAATATAACCAGATTCAAAGCTTTTGGTAGATTGTGTATTTAACGGTGGGGTTTTATCTATTATTTATTTTTTCTAATTTATCTTTTCTAATTTATCTTGGTCTAGGGTAATTACGTGAAAGTCAGCAATAACGATAGCTTGTTTCAATATATGGTGCGTACCAAAAGGTATCGGCTTCTTTTACAAAGCTTAGTGGTGCTGTGTTTGTTTGTGCTATCATTCGTGATTATCAATGTATACATTGCGCGTTTTTTAACCCAGTCTACCCAGCATATGGATATCATTGGCAACATCAGTGATTTGACGCTTGAGATAGCAACCAGTGCGCAGCATCTAACAGTAACGCCTCACAACGATAGTCAACAAATCATTCAGACCTTACAAAAACAGGCGGCTGAGTTAGACGGTTATATGGCACAGTTGTCCCGCTATCCAAAGCAAGAAACGGCGATGGATGAATTTGCCATTATTTGGCAAGACTATCGCCAAAGAATCGCGCAAGTCTCTGAGCAAGATGAAAAAGGCAAAGTTGAATTGGCTGAGTTTGCTTATCATAACCAAGCCAAAATTTGGTCGTTGATGAATATTGGCTATGACACTTATCTCAATGACACCTACCGTACCGCAGATTATTCGCGCTATTTGACCTATTGCAGTTTTTTTGCTTTGATAGCCTATATCATCTTTTTTATCCATTACACCATCAGACACATGTATCACGATGATGTGGCGATTGATAAAGCGCAGACCGATATGCGCGATATCATGAACACAGTCAAAAAAGGCTTGTTTCTCATCGATGATAAAATGGTCATTGGTGAGCATTATTCCAAAAAACTAGAGCAGTTATTGGGGCGCAAGCAGTTAGCTGGGCTGACATTACCCCAGCTGCTACAAAATATGGTCAGCGAAAAAGATATCAGAGCGACACAGCATTTTATCAATTACCTGTACCAATCCAACGTGGATGAAGAGTTGATTCAAGATATCAACCCACTTAAAACAGTCGAGTTGATTTTTTTAGATGAAACAGGCGTTACCAACAAGAAATACCTGCATTTTGAATTTTTACGGGTGGTGAAAAGCGCGAATAAAAAATCTATTCATTTATTTGTCAGCGTGGTAGATATTACCGAAACGGTGCTTTTAACAAAGCAAATCGATAAGGTAAAAGATGAATACCATAAATTTATCAGTCGTGCCGTCTATCTATTAAGTTTAGATACGCAAACAGTTGATGATTTTATTGCCACCAAAAGAGCCACTGTTGCGGTCATAACGGATACCTTATATGGGCAGGTATTGGACAAAGAGCAGTTAGTGACAAAAGCCAAGACCTTGCTAACAGTGACACAAACACTAGCAGATGATACCCAAGTTTTACGTCTCAAACAATATGATGATGTTGTCAATAGTTTGGTGTATGAGCTAAAACATTTAACTCGGCTATCTCATATTCAAACCAATGATTTTACGAGCTTTATCCTTAAGCTTGATTCCTATCAAGAGATGTTAAATTTAACTGAATATTTAATCAATGAACAAGCCGAGCAAGCCTGATTAATTATCTATAAAAAATTAAAAATTCCATTAGCTATAGTTTACAACGTACTGTTTTATATGTATGTTAAACGCGGGCGTTTAGACGCCAATTCACCACGAATCGATATTCCAAAAAACAGCATTAATGTTCCAATAATGCTCTATTGTGAATTTGCAAAACTTATTAGCAACTCGTTACAATGCAAAAGAGATTTTTTTGCTAATTAAACTAAATTCAAGGAATATGTATGAGCCCACCGCATCGCCTAGAAACGCTCGCCATTCATGCAGGGTATGAACCAGAACCGACCACCAAAGCTGTCGCTGTGCCTATCTACCACACCAGTTCGTATGCCTTTGATAACACCCAACACGGTGCTGACCTTTTTGATCTGAAAGTTGCCGGCAATATCTATACCCGTATCATGAACCCAACTAACGCGGTGCTTGAAGCCCGTATGGCAGCGTTAGAAGGCGGCATCGGCGCATTGACAGTGGCATCCGGGATGGCGGCGATTACTTATACCATCCAAACCCTATGTGAGGCAGGCGATAACATCGTCTCAGTATCAACTTTGTATGGCGGTACTTACAATTTATTTGCTCATGCGTTGCCACGTCAAGGTATCGAAGTGCGTTTCTTTGATTATACCCAACCAGAGACGTTGGTTGATTTGATTGATGAACGTACTAAATTGGTATTTGGCGAAAGTATTGGCAATCCATTGGGTAATGTGCTAGATATCGCAAAAATTAGCGAATTTGCTCATAGCAAAGGTGTACCTGTGGTGATTGATAACACCGTCGCCACGCCAACATTGTGCCGTCCATTTGAGCATGGTGCTGATATTGTGATTCATTCATTGACCAAATATGTGAGTGGTTCGGGCACGTCGGTGGGTGGTGTGATTATCGATAGTGGCAAATTTGATTGGGGCGCTCACAAAGAACGTTTCGCGATTTTAAATACCCCAGATGCCAGCTATCATGGTGTCAATTTTGTCGAAGCCATGGGTGCTGCGGCGTTTATTGCACGTGCACGCGTTGCGCCCTTACGTAATACCGGTGCGGCACTAAGCCCAATGAATGCTTGGCAAATTATGCTTGGGCTAGAGACGTTAGCCTTGCGTATGGAGCGACATTGCCAAAATGCCCAAGCCGTGGCAGAATTTTTAAACCATCATCCACAAGTGGCTTGGGTCAAGTACGCAGGATTAACCGACCATCCAGAGCATAAGCTTGCGCAAACATACTTTGGTGGTAAGCCATCAGCGATTCTAACCTTTGGGTTAAAAGGCGGCCGTGAAGCAGGGGCGAAATTCATTGATGCGCTACAATTAATTACCCGTCTGGTCAATATTGGTGATGCCAAGTCACTTGCTTGCCATCCCGCCACTACCACGCACCGCCAGTTAAATGCTGAAGAGTTGCAAAAAGCAGGTGTCAGCGAAGACATGATTCGTTTATCCATTGGTATTGAGCATATTGAGGACATCAAAGCTGACCTTGAGCAAGCGTTAGCCGCAGCCAATTAATCGCTTCATCTACAAATAATCGCTTCACATAAAAAAGCGAGCCTTCAACTCGCTTTTTTGAATTTAAAAAAAAAATTAGACAAAAAAATACCCCAAATTTATGGGGTATTTTTAATAAGTCTACAACCTAGCGGTTGTCGCTTATTATTTAGCTGCTGCTGCTTGAGCTGCTGCCACTTCTTCAGCGAAGTTTTCTTGTTTTTTCTCGATGCCTTCACCCACTTCTAAGCGTTTGAATGCTTTAACCGTCATACCTTCAGATTTTAATATATCGCCAACTTTTTTCTCGTTGTCGATAACGTAAGGTTGGTTCAACAAAGTCACTTCGTTCAAGTATTTTTGTAGACCACCGGTGATCATTTTTTCAATCACGGCGTCTGGTTTGCCAGATTCTTTCGCTTTCGCTTCGATGATGTCTTTTTCACGCGCTAGCGTATCAGCAGGTACATTCGCTTCATCAACCGCGATTGGGTTGAAGGCCGCAACTTGCATCGCTACGTGTTTTGCGGTGTCTGCATTACCGCCTTCAACAGAAACCACTACACCAATACGAATACCGTGACGGTAAGAGGCTAGGTTGTCACCTTCAATCACTTCTGCACGACGTACTTGGATGTTTTCACCGATTTTTTGTACGAGCTCAACACGGGCTTCTTCAACCGTTTGACCATCGCCATATGGCAATGCAGAGATAGCCGCTACATCAGTGGTATTATTGGCAAGCGCAAGTTCAGCTACTTTGTTTGCAAATGCGGTGAAGTTGGCATCTTTTGCCACGAAGTCAGTTTGACAGTTTACTTCAAGTAGTAAGGCTTTGTTACCTTCTTGGGCAATAATGATAGCGCCATCAGCAGCAATGTTACCTGCTTTTTTAGCAGCTTTTGCTTGACCTGATTTACGCAGGTTGTCGATTGCGGTTTCGATGTCGCCGTCTGCTTCTTGCAGGGCTTTTTTACATTCCATCATACCAAGACCTGTACGGTCACGTAATTCTTTTACCAGTTTTGCACTAATTTCTGCCATGAGATACCTCAATTGATTATCATTATAGATGAGAATTGGGTTGTTTATTGTCTAAACAGTTGGAGATTAAAGGACAAAAATTGGTGATTTTTGCCCTTTTAATATTACGCTACAAATTCGAATTTTTATAAACTAATTTTGTGTTTACCCATCAAAGTTAGTTTATAAAATTTTGATGACAGTATCATAACAACTTAAGCAATGCGCTGCTATGATACTGCGGTAACCCTTATTCTGCCGCAGCTTCTGCTGGTGCTTCAGTTACTTCTTCTTGATTTGCTGCTTTGCCGCCTTGAGTTTTCGCGTATTCTTTACCAGCGATAATTGCATCTGCAACCGCTGATACGTATAGCGTTACCGCACGAATCGCATCGTCATTGGCAGGAATGACATAATCTACGTCATCTGGGTTTGAGTTTGTATCAACGATACCAATGACAGGAATACCTAAGTTTTTTGCTTCTTTGATTGCAATCGCTTCATGGTCAACGTCAACCACAAAAATTGCATCAGGTAAACCGTTCATGTTTTTGATACCGCCTAACGCACGCTCAAGTTTTTCCATTTCACGAGTACGCTCTAACGCTTCACGTTTGGTTAACTTAGCAAACGTACCATCTTCAGCTTGTTTTTCGTATTCTTTCAAACGAGTAATTGACTGACGGATGGTTTTCCAGTTGGTTAACATACCACCTAACCAGCGATGGTCAACATACGGCATACCAGCGCGAGCCGCTTGTTCGCTAATAACGTTGCTTGCCGCACGTTTAGTACCAACAAATAGTACTTTGTTGCCACGTGCTGCTTCACGGTTAACGAAGTTTAGTGCTTCGTTCATCGCTTTAACTGTATGCTCAAGGTTGATGATGTGGATTTTGTTACGTGCACCAAAAATAAATTTGCCCATTTTTGGATTCCAAAAACGAGTTTGGTGACCAAAGTGTGCACCGGCTTCTAAAAGATCACGCATTGAAACTTGGGTAGGATTAGCTGACGCCATGAGATTTCCTTAAGTAAAGTTGGGTTATGCCTCCACATTACCGATTAAGCCGATTTGCAAACACGCATCAAAATCTACAGGACTTTAATTAATCAAATTTGCAAACACCCAGCTTAACTCTTATCAAGTTTGTTAGCTTGAAAATAGCAATGTGTGTGTCATGTTAGTAAATAAAAAAGCAATCTGCCATTTCAAGATAAAATGACAAACTGCTATTTTAACATATTTTTATGTGGTTAAGCTATATGTTTTAGCAAATGCAGATGGCAATTATTCAACCAATCCGATTAAGTCACCATAACCTTCTTGTTCCATCTCATTTAAAGGGATAAAACGTAGCGACGCGCCATTGATGCAATAACGCATGCCGCCAAGCTCAGGAAGACCATCATTAAATACATGACCTAAATGTGAATCACCCACACGGCTACGCACTTCAGTACGTCGCATACCGTGACTATCATCAAATAATTCATTGATTACTGCGGTATCAATCGGTTTACTAAAGGCGGGCCAACCACAACCTGAGTCATACTTGTCCGATGAGCTAAAAAGCGGCTCACCACTCACAATATCCACATAGATACCACGTTCAAATTGGTGATCATATTCATGACTAAAAGGACGTTCGGTGCCGTTTTGCTGTGTCACATAATATTGCTCATCATTCAGATTTGCCTTAATTTCAGCTTCAGACGGTCTTACATACTTCTGTGTATCGATATTAATTGAATTAGCCATAGACGTTCCTAACCCTTGTTGTCATTGTAGAACATCACAATAGTTACAACCCGTCCAAAATTCAAGTAACAACTGTTTAAACAAATAGTAGTTTTGTGAAAAAGGCGAAAAGGGCTATAATACGTCTTCTTAAATTTTTGCAAAATCAGATAATTATTGTATGAAAACACTATTAAATAACCCTGAAGCTGTTGAAAAAATGCGCGTCGCTGGTAAATTAGCCGCCGACGTTTTAGTGATGTTAGATGAATATGTCAAAGAAGGTGTAACGACAGGGGCATTAGACAAGCTTGCCCACGACTATATTGTCGATGTCCAAAAAGCCATTCCCGCCAATGTCGGCTATCATGGCTACCAGCATACGCTTTGTACTTCAATCAACCATGTGGTTTGTCACGGTATTCCCGATGACAGTCGTATCCTAAAAGATGGCGATATCGTCAATATTGATGTCACAGTGATAAAAGATGGCTATCATGGTGATACTTCAAAAATGTGGATTATCGGTGAAGGATCTATCATGGCGCAGCGTATCTGCAAAATTGCCCAAGACGCACTATATGCAGGGATGAAAGCCGTTCGCAATGGCGCCTATGTAGGCGATATTGGCGCAGCAATTCAAGCGGTGGCTGAACCCGAGCGTTTTAGCGTAGTAAGAGAATATTGCGGACATGGGATTAGTGACGTATACCATGATGAACCACAAATTCTGCACTATGGTAAAAAAAATACCGGTCTACAACTGAGCACAGGCATGACATTTACCATTGAACCAATGATTAACCAAGGTGTATGGCAAACCAAAACCTTGCCCGATAAATGGACGGTAATTACTAAAGACCGTAAATTGTCTGCCCAATGGGAACACACACTGATGGTCACTGAAAACGGCTGTGAAGTATTTACCCAGCGTCCAGAAGAAGATTTGAGTTTTTTAAACAGTTAAAATATGAATGAAATCATCGGTATAAAAGAAAGTTAGCCATTATTTTAAAATTATTTATATTTTCCTGTTGACACCCATTCTAATTCACGTATAATACGCCACCACTGAGCGACGAAGAGTTTACAAATAAGTAAAACAAGTTACGAAGCTTAGAAAGAAT
>NZ_DALZPU010000013.1:0-18673 GCF_032017465.1 Moraxella sp. CTOTU47616 | reverse complement strand
TGGTACTCATGTCCGCACCGTCAAATAGGCTGTCATGCTCACCTGCTATTTGTGACGCACACACGCTTGCCATGGTGTAGCCTGGAGCAACCAGCCCATAAATTTTGTTGTCCCATAACGCACATTCACCAATGGCATAAATATCTGGCTCGCTCGTTTGACACATATCGTCAATGGCAATTCCACCACGTTCACCAAGTTTGATTCCAGAATCTCGTGCAATGGTATCTTCAGGGCGAATCCCTGCACTAAATAAAATCAAGTCGGTATCGAGCAAAGTGCCGTCAGCAAACTGCATGGTTAAAAAACTGGCATCATCATCATGGTTGTCGATGATTTGTTGGGTGTTTTTGCCTGTCAAAACGGTGACGCCCAAGTCTTCGATTTTCTTTTTCAGCAGCTCACCACCGGCAGCGTCAAGCTGAACGCCCATCAATTGTGGAGCAAACTCGACCACATACGTGGTTAACCCCAAAGTGACCAAGGCTTTTGCGGCTTCAAGTCCGAGCAGACCGCCACCCACAACCACGCCACGCTGTACTCGAGAATTGGCGGCGGTGGCGATGATGGCGTCTAAGTCATCAATGGTGCGATACACATGGCAGTGGGCATGGTCATTGCCCTGTACTGGGGGTACGAACGGATACGAGCCTGTTGCTAACACCAATTTTTCAAATTCTAAGGTGTTGCCCTTGCTGGTGATAAGGGTTTTGGTTTGCGCATCAAAACTTGCGACGCCTTCACCCAAATGCAAAGTAATGCCCGCTTGCTCATAGTTTGCCAGATCCACTAAATTAAGCTGACTGGCGTCTTTATGTTCAAAATAACTGGATAAATAGACACGGTCATAGGCAGGGCGACTCTCAGCACTAAACACATGGATTTGGTAAGTTTGGTGTAGGCGTTTTTCAATCGCTTTTTCGATAAAGTGGTGCCCGACCATCCCATTACCGACGACGATAAGATTTTTCATGTATTTATCCCTTCTAACGAAACATTGGCTTTTTGACTAGGATAATGATTGGCTTTTGGCGAGTATTATCCCAAGTTTTTCTATACTGTTATATAAGCAAACTTTATGCCAATATTTAAATTAATTATAAATTTCAATGGGTTAAAATATATAGGTTAATTGTCTATTAAGAAAAATAACTCACATTTTAGTGATTTAACCCAACCAGTAACCAAGTGATGAGCAACAGCGCTGCTAATATGCCACTGACCAGTTGCCAAAATAGCACAGGATGTTTATCAATCAGCGGCTGCTTGGCTTTATCATCAGCATGGCTTTTGGGGTCAAGGTCGGTGAGAAAATCGCCAATGCTCTGATAGCGGCGGTTGCTATCTGCTTGCAGCGCACGAATCAGCACGTCATTGACCCAAAATGGCAAATCCGTGCGCAATTGCCGCACGTTTTTGAACGCCAGTTTTTGGGTAGTTTGGGCGGTCATCGCAGTGGTCAAGGTATCGACATCAAACGGCTGTAGCCCCGTCAGCATCTCATAAGTCACCACACCCAGCGAGAAAATATCGGAATACACCCCTTTTGGTGCATCGCTAAAATATTCGGGGGCAATATAATGCAAATCGCCCACAGGCGGTGTATGCCCAGTTCTTAAGAGCAACGAGCCAACCGAACCAAAGTCAATGAGCTTGATATGACCCGATGGCAGCAGCATGATATTTTCGGGCTTGATATCTTGATGGAGTAGATAATTACGGTGCATGGCTCGCAGCGCCATACCGATTTGATTGACAATAGCAAAGGTTTGGGCAACCGATAAGGGCGGCTGGGTGTCGATAAATTCACGCAAGCTCATGCCTTGCAAAAATTCGGTGACATGGTACAGATATTGGCTATTCATCGGCTTGGGGTAAAATTTTAGTAAGCTTGGGTGATTGAGGCTTAACCCTATTTTTTCTTCTTTTAAAAACAGCCGTAAAAATCCGCTATCGTCTTCATAATAGGCAGACGGCACTTTGATAATACGCTGATTATCGGCTGTGTCAGCGGTGTTATCAGTTGCCAAATACACGCTACTGCGTGGGGTGTTTTGCACCACTTTGTCAATGGTAAAATGATCAAGCTTGTCGCCGACAGTCAGCACAGGCGGAATCCGTAAACGGGTAACGGCATCACGATTGTCTGTATGTTCGGCAAGGTCAGCTTTGTCAAAATCTGCATTCGCCAAAATTCTCGCAACTTTTGGCAAGACGGCTATCATCACGCAACTGACATTGTCGTTACTGCCATTTTCCAATGCCACTTGGCACAAAGTTTCTGGCAAATTTTCTAAGTCGAAGGTGGTGGAATTATCCAGCGCCAACAATTTGCCCAATGCCGATTGGGTGAGTAACAATAATTCATCATCACCGATAAATTCATACACGCCATCGGTCATTATCAAAAACACATCTTCGGGCAACACATCAATTTGGGCGAGTTGTAATTCTACATGGGCATCTGCGCCAAGTGCAGCGGCTAAGGCTCCTTTGTCTCGCCCTCGTTTGTGTCTGTGGTCTTGGGTGAGTATGCGCATTTTGTTGTGTCGTAGCCGATAGATACGGCTGTCGCCCGTGTGGAATAACACTGCCGAGTGCTCGGATAATAAAGGCTCGGTAAACAGCAGCCCAGATAAGGTTGAGAGTAATTTGGGCAAATACCGCTGCGAGGCTGAATCAAAGCTGTCATGGTGATCACTAAAATACAAAAAATCATTGATAATATGCACGCTTTTGGTGAGCATTTGCGCCAGCGTTTCGGCATTGTTGTTATTCAATGAATCGCTAGTCACAGGGCTAGTAACTGGGGTTGTCACCATGTCAGCTTGGTGCATGGTTAATTGGTCGATCAGCGTATCAATCACCCATTGACTGGCGAGCTTTGGCTGTCCGCAGCTGCTGACGCCGTCAGCTAAAGCGGTGACTTGCCATGCAAGCTGAGCGGCGCTGCTATCCCTTGTCGGCACCAGCGTTTGCACCGTCAAGGTGTCTTGGTTTTCCGCTTTGCGCCCTGCATGACTAGCAGCACGGGTCAGCAGTTGCGGCAAGGATTGAAAACTGGGGGTATTTTGCTGAATGGCTTTTGACATGGGTTTTTCCTTACTAGCACAGTTGCTACGCATTGTGCAAAAATGAAAAAAGGGCATACACCCTTTTTTGCCTTACTAACTAGACTTCCTTGTCCGCTGGTCGACTGTTTTTTGGTTGGATTTAAAGAGCGATTACGCTATCGCAATTCGCTCAATCGTGCCATCTTCGTGCACCTCGACCATATGTCCTTGTGGCTCGCTCAGGAAGGTCGCGCCAATAAAGGCAATCCCTGCAAAAATCGCGAGGGTAATAAAGAATCCTGTTGGCGATACCATAGAGAAAATAGTCAAAAACAACACCCCACCTACGTTACCATACGCACCCGCCATACCAGCAATTTGCCCTGTCATACGGCGTTGAATGAGCGGAACCACTGAGTACACTGCACCGCATGCTGCTTGCACAAATACAGAAGTAAGCAGCACGATTGCCACTGCACCCGCCAATGGTAACTTAGTCATTTGCGTCATTAGCAGATAACCCACCGTTTGCCCTGCCAATGCAATCATCAATACTTTACGACGACCGACCGCATCGGACATAAAACCACCGCCAGGACGAGCAAATAAATTCATCACCGCAAAACAGCCTGCAGTCAACCCTGCTAAAGTATGCGATACACCATAGTTGGTAATAAAAAATTGCGGCAACATCGACACCACTGCCAACTCAGAGCCAAAACATGCCAAATACGCCATGTCTAAAATCGCCACTTGTTTGAACTGATAACCATATTCTGGATTTACCGCAGGGCGAGATGTATCAAATAAATGCTTATTGACTGACCAGATTTTGATATATTGATAGACTACAAGCACCGCCACCACCGCATATGCCAGCATGGTTTGATTAGCGGTTAATAATTTTAATCCGCTAGGTGACAAACGCCACGCCAACAAAAACAAAATCGCATAAACCGGTAAAATCATCACCGCATAAAAGTAAAAGTCTGCCTTGTTTGATACTTCCAAACCGCCTGATTTTTTTGGTTTAAAATAAGTCGCGCCTTTGGGTGTATCACTGACACCACGATAAAAAATGACCGAATAAACAATCGCAATCACGCCTGTTGTCGCAATCGCATACCGCCAACCATCTGCACCGCCATACACTAAGGCAAGAATCGGCATCGACATCGACGCTACTGCCGCCCCAAAATTGCCCCAACCGCCGTACACCCCTTCTGCCGAGCCGACTTCATTGACAGGAAACCATTCTGAAATCAAACGAATCCCAACCACAAATCCTGCACCGACAAAACCTAGCAAAAACCGCCCAATCGCCAGCATTTGGAAACTTTGGGCAAAAGCAAACACAAAACACAAAAAACCGCTAATCAATAACACAGCACTATACGAACGCTTGGGGCCGTATCTATCGACCATCGCGCCGATTAGCAAACGGGCAGGAATGGTCAAAGCCACATTGAGCATCAAGATCGCTTTGACTTGTCCATCGCTCAAATGAAAATATTGTTTGATAGTTGGCATCAATGCCACATGAGCAAACCAAATTAAAAAGGTGACGAAAAAAGCAAACCAGGTGTAATGTAACACCTTGATACGGGGTAATTTCATAGCAAACAGCGGTAAACGTTGGGGCATCTGCTTCTCCTTTAAGTAAGCCTGTACGGTTCACGGTAACAAGGCAAAAGCAATATTTATGCCATTATCATAAACTTTTGTTTTTACAATAATTTTTTTGATGACCCATCAATTAGCTATTTTTTGCTGTGATAAAACTTTCACCGATTAGTATGAATCATAAAAATTTGACGCCGTACTGCACTATTTTGGTAAGTAATCGATAAGGTGAAAAAATAATGCAAATAAATAGGCAAAAAAATGTCTAAAAATATTTTAAAAACCGTCAAACAGTCATGCACAGTTAAAGAGATTAAATTCAAAGAGTGGTTAACATCCATCACACTGTCCGGCAAATAAAAGCCAAAATTTAAAACATCATAGAAAACAGTAAAAAACAACCGCTTAAAACGGTTGGCATAAATTTTGAATTATTAAATTTTAAAGTGCTAGATTCTAAAGTGCTAAATTTTAAAGTATTTAAATATCGGGTCGGATAAGCAAGGTCAGCCAAGCAATGCAACATACACACATTCTTATCATAGGGGCAGGGATGGCAGGGACACGCTTTGCTATGCAGTATGCCAAAAGCAGATTGAGTGCCCACAGCGGACTGGGGATTGATAGCCAAGGCGAGCAAAGTCAAGATGAGTTTGCCATCACGCTTATCAACAGCGAGCCATATGCAGGCTATAACCGTATTATGCTATCGCCTGTATTGGCAGGGGAAAAACGCTTCGCTGAGATTTATCTATTTTCTCAAGAGGAGTACGCCAACCATAACATCACTGTAAAGACAGGCTGCACTGTTAGCGATATCAATCTTGCTGCTCATCAGGTCATCACCGACAGCGGCGAAACCATCGACTATGACAAATTGGTGTTTGCCACAGGTTCAACGCCATTTATTTTGCCATTGCCCAACCATACCGCAAAAGGCGTCATGGGTTTTCGTACCAAAGCCGATGTGGATGCTATGCTAGATATCGCAAAAACCAATCATAATGGCAAAAAATCTCCAAAATGCTTGGTTATCGGCGGTGGGTTACTCGGTCTTGAGGCTGCCAATGCTTTGGTGCAACAGGGAGCGAAAGTCACTGTGGTACATGGGGCAGGCTATTTACTCAATCGCCAACTGGATAAAACCGCTGCCGATTTACTGCAAACTTACTTTGAAAACAAAGGTATTGAGTTTGTGCTCAACGCCAACTCCCAAGCGATTTGTGTAGATAAGGATAACCAGGTCACTGGACTGACTTACACGGATAATGTCGACACATCCATCCCTGCCAAAACCATTGACAGCGATTGCATTATCATGACCGTCGGCGTGCGACCCAATATTGCCCTTGCGCAACAGGTCGGTATCACTTGCGAGCGGGGGATTTTGGTTGATAACCAAATGCGAACCCATACCCCAGACGTGTATGCGATTGGTGAGTGTGTACAGTTTGACAACCAACTATTTGGGCTCGTCGCACCTGTGTATGAGCAAGCCAATATTCTGCTACATACCTTAAACGAGCAGCCAGGCAGCATCTCGCCCGTGTTTAGCATACAACCAACAGCAACCAAACTAAAGGTCTCGGGCGTGGCACTATTTTCGGCAGGTGATATCGATGTGAGTCACGACTGCGAGCAGTTGATTTATCAAGACCCTAGCCATAGCATCTATCAAAAAATCACCGTAAAAGACAACCGTATTTTATCTGCAGTGCTATATGGTGATGTACAAGAGGGCGGTTGGTTTTTTGAACTGATTCAAAACCAACAAGATATTTCAGCCATCAAAGATAAATTACTGTTTGGCAAAGCGTTTTGTGAAGAGTTGCTGGCGGGCTAATCTGACTGATAGAAATTAAAAATAGTAAAAGGTTAACGTGTGACAACAACTATACAACATTTAGCACTACAAAAATCTCCCCTGACCCAAGTCAAGACTACCTGTGCCTATTGTGGTGTTGGCTGTGGCGTGTTGGCGACGATTGATGAGAACACCCAACACGTCAGCATTGACGGTGATCCAAACCATCCTGCCAACTTTGGCAAATTATGCTCCAAAGGCAAAGCGTTGGGCGATACGCTAGATCGTGACCGCCGTTTGGCACATCCGATGATTCATGGCAAGCCAGTCGATTGGGATACCGCCACCGATTTTGTTGCCAAATCATTGCAACAGACCATTGATGAATATGGCGCCGACAGCATTATGCTATATGTATCGGGACAACTGCTCACCGAAGATTATTACGTGGCGAACAAATTTACCAAAGGTTTTTTGGGTACCAATAATTTGGACTCCAATTCTCGACTGTGTATGTCATCAGCGGTGGCTGGCTACAAGCGAGCATTTGGCTCGGACACAGTGCCTTGTAATTATGAAGACATCGAAAACAGCGACCTATTTATCATTATCGGTTCGAATATGGCGTGGTGTCATCCGATTTTATTTGGTCGGTTAAAATCCAGCAAACAAGCCAATGCCAACAAAAAAATCGTGGTGATTGACCCGCGAGCCACTGACAGCACCGCGATTGCTGACTTGCATTTGCCGATTCGCTCCGGCACAGATACCCATTTATTTGTCGGACTACTCAATTACTTGCACCAAAACGGCTATGCCAATCACGATTATCTCAGGCATTGTGACAATCTTGCTGATACGCTTGCAGCCAGTGACAGTTGGACGATTAAAAAAGTTGCCAAAATCTGCGGTGTCAACGAAAGTGATTTAACCGAGTTTTACCAATTGTTTGCCACTACCAAGAAAACCGTGAGTTTTTACTCCATGGGTGTCAATCAAGCCAGTAATGGCACTGATAAGGTCAATAGCATTATCAATTGCCACCTTTATACAGGCAAACTAGGTTATGAAGGGGCAGGGGCATTCTCAATTACAGGACAGCCCAATGCCATGGGTGGGCGAGAGGTCGGGGCGTTAGCCAATCTGCTTGCCAGTCATTTTGAGCTCAAAAACAGCGACCATCGTCAAACAGTAGCCAACTTTTGGCAAGCACCGACTAGTATTAGTGGTAAAGATGGTATCAAGGCAACCCAATGTGCCGATGCTATTTTGGAGGGGCAAATTAAAGCGATTTGGATTATGGCGACCAATCCTGTGGTCAGTCTGCCAGAAGCAGACAAATTTGCCATGGCGTTACAGCAATGCCCACTGGTCATCGTGTCTGACTGCTCAAAAGACAGCGACACGCTCGACTTTGCTCATGTGGCTTTGCCCGCGCAAGGCTGGAGTGAAAAATCAGGCACGGTCACCAACAGCGAACGCCGTATCTCTCGCCAGCGCCGCTTAGTCACCCCATTTGCTGATGCCAAGCCCGACTGGTGGATAGTCAGCCAAGTGGCACAGAAAATGGGTTTTGTGGGTTTTGATTACACCCACGACTACCAAGTGTTTGCCGAACACGCTCGGCTTAGTGGCGAGAAGAATGGCGGTGAAAAAAATACAGATAGTCGAAGTTTTAATATCAGTCATTTAGCCAATATTAGCCAAAACGAGTATGATAATTTGGCACCGTTTCAATGGGGTCAACCGCATTATTTTGGACTACAAAAACAAGACGCACACACCACTATCGGCACAACTTATACTGATACCCAAAAACTGCATTTTGTCACCGTTAATCCTGCAGTACCCAAGTCATTGCCTGATGAGCAATATCCACTAGTGCTTAACACAGGTCGCTCGCGTGACCAATGGCATACCATGACCCGTACAGGGATTGCCCCACAGCTCAATCAGCATTTACCGCACCCACTGGTTGCGATTCACCCGAGTGACGCCAAACCTTTGGGTGTACAAAATAACGATTTTGTGCAAATTAACAGTCCCAATGGTACTATCTTAGTGCGGGCAGATGTGACTGAAAAACAACGCCAAGGCGATGTGTTTATACCTATGCACTGGAATCAACACTTTGCCGCCAATGCGCGTGTCGGTAAGCTTATCAGCAATCATCATGACCCCTTTTCACAGCAACCGCAGCTCAAGCACCAACCTGTCAGGCTGCAAAAGCTAACCATGCAAGCATTTGGATGGTTATTGATTGATAAACACTGTGATGAAAACCTGCTCAGTTGGCTCGAATCGCCAGATATGACTTATTGGGTGCGTAATCGCCAGTCAAACAGTAGCCAGTATTTTTTTGCCATTGATAATCAGTCTGCGGCCATGACAACTTGGTTTGATAAGCAATATTGGCAACAGCAGTTAAGTGTATGGCTCTATCAACCAGCGCAAGCCTACAACTTTGATATTATCCATTATCAACATATTGATACCGATAACACTAGCCAGGATTTACGACTTGCGATATTGCAAAATGGGCAAGTCCATGCGCTAGTATTTTTGAGCACCCACGAGCATAAACTACCCACCCATAACTGGCTAGATAGCCAATTTGGCAGAAGTCTTGATAACCATACGCGTAAATGGCTACTAATGGGCAAACCTGCCACGGGTTTTATTGATACAGGGCGGATTGTTTGCTCTTGTATGTCAGTGGGTGAAAATACCATTGTTGAGACAATAAAAAAATATCACTGTAAAACCGTCGTTGAGGTTGGTAAACATTGCAAAGCAGGCACCAATTGTGGCTCCTGTCTAGGAGAGATTAGCAAAATTTTAGCGGGGTGAAATTGTTATAACTTGTTGAAAGGATTATTGGGCGAACTTTAAGCCACTTTATCATTTCGCTTGATGTTGCCTGATTTTACTTGATTACTTATTGATAACTAGCGTTAGATATTCGAAAAAAGGGAAATAATTGAAAAAATTAATTGATAATGATTATCATTTATATTATTCTTGCCGCTTTGTAACGCTTCTCTTTTTTTATATATCTGAGTGATTTTATGAATACTGCCAATGCTAGTTTACCGCCGCGTGGTGCTTTGCGCTATTTAAGTTTGTGTGTATTAACCACCCTTTATTCACCGTTGGCAACAGCGAGTGAGCCAGAACCCGTCACTACCTTGCAGACCATTACTTTTAATGCCCGTCAATATACCCCAGCAAAACAGACTGAGAATTTCCGCCATGAGACCTCAGTCAAGGTACAGCAAGCTGATTTACTCAATCAATATTTACCGACGGTTGCTGGGGTGAATGTCGGTGGCACTTCGGGGATGGACCAGCATATTTATATTCGGGGTTTGGGCTCAGACAATGCAGGCAGTGCCTTAAAAATCACCGTGGATGGGGTGCGCCAACCGGAAACGCGCGGCTTTCACCATGCCGGGATTAGTGGACTTGACCCAGATTTATATAAAACAACAGAAGTGTCAGTGGGTAATAACTCGGTGACTTTGGGCAATAATGCCATCGGTGGCGGTGTGGCGTTTACCACGGTGGATGCACAGGACTTGCTACTACCTGATCAAAAAATGGGGGCAAAGGTTAAACTGGGCTATGCCAGTAACGATCAGCAATTTCAACGAAGTCTAACGACCTATGCCAAACCCAATGAGCAGTTGGACATGATTGTGTCTTATAGTGAGCGTGACAGCGATGGCGGTGAAGATGGCAAAGGCAACCACATCCAAGGTGATGATATTACTATCAAAAATATACTAGCCAAAGTCAATGTGATGCCAGCAGAAGGTCACAAAATTACTGCCAGTTACCAAAGCTATGACAATGACGGCAACTATCCGTTTCGCCCCAATATCGGCTACCAAGCCAATTTACCCGCTAATATTCACCCTGGCTACACCAATAATGAAACCTATGCACTCGGTTATGAGTATAAACCGCATAGCAATTTTGAGCTAAACAGCAAAATTTATCATTTAACCAATGAAGCGCTGTCGCAAGGACTGCGCGGAACGACCCCCATGCGTATAGCCACGTCAGGCAAAACCGATGGCATGACGGCAAGTATCAAACAGCAACTGACGCAGCATCATGGTGACCATGCTTTGACACATACGCTCAACTATGGGGTAGAAGGCTATAAAAAATCAGCGACGTTAGAGAGTAGTGATATCACAGAAGACGCTACCAGCGTAGGGGTGTACTTACAAGACCGAATCGAGTTGGGACGATTTGCGCTGACGCCTGGCGTGCGCTTTGACCATTATAAGCCGTCAGAGCGCTTAAGCAGTGACGACTATAATCAAGTGTCGGGCGCATTGGCAGGGGAATTTAAACTGACGCCAAACCACAGCTTATTTGCCAGTTATACCCAATTGTTTAATGGACCACCCTTGCCAGAAACCATCCACCAATCTGGACAAACCTTCGTCAATAAAGACCTCGAAGCAGAAACAGGCGCAAATGCAGAGCTGGGTATCAGTAGCCGTTTTCAGGGGGTGTTTGACAGTCAAGACAGTATGTCGCTGACCGCCAAAGTCTTTGATACCCAGTATGACAATAAAATCGACCGCATAACAGGCATTGACTGTACCACAGGTAACTCAGTGACAGACGGGCAATGTGCTAGCTACATCAATGCCGGCGAGACTACCGTCAAAGGCTATGAGCTGAGCGCAAAATATCGGCTAAATAATATGCGCTTGAATGCAGGCTATGCCCATGCCAAAAGCGAAACTGAGCAAGGTTACCAACTCAATAAAGACTCAGGCGATCAGTTAAACCTTGGCTTTAATTATGACATTAATGATAAATTCAGCCTTGGAAGCGCCATCCGCCATGTCAAAGGTTTAACGCGTCGCACCAGCGCTACTGATATGGCTGATTTGCCAAGTTTTACCACCTATGATGTATTTGGTAGCTATCGTCCAAGCACTTTACCACAATTAACTGTGGATGCTGGCGTGTATAACCTTACAGATGCCTACTACTATGAGCACGTATCCAATACGGGTGATAAAGCCATGGGACGCAATGTCAAAGTAGCGCTAAGTTATCAGTTTTAAACTCAATGGGTGATAACCATCAGCATGATGGATTGCCCATTGCGGTTTAATATTTTCACAAAATATTGCAGAAAAATTTTAATTATGTCCAAAATCCAATTTTTTACTCGCCCTACTTCCACAAGGTTTGGCGGGGTATCAAGACAATTGCCTAGGGTCTTCATCGGTGTAACCGAAAACGGCATTTTGCGCAAGGTGTTCATCCTACTCGATACTGTAGGTTATCAATAACCTTGTGCTAGTTTTGCCCAAGGTAAAGCTAACACAAAGCGAAGATAAAAAAGTATGAGGTTTTAAAGTTACTTAATTTTAAAGTTACTTTATCTTAAAGTCATTTGATTTTAAAATTATTAGATTTTAAATTTGCTTAAATTAAAGTCGTTGGATTTTATTGTAAAGTCGCTGGTTAAATTAAGCCTAATTTTTAATATTTTTGTTGATAATGATTATCATTTATACTAACATTTAAAGTTAGTTTTTATATTTATCGTGTTATAGGAATGATTATGGATTTTGCAAATTACTGGCAATATACAGATGTAGTGACCAAGACGTTATTTTTTGTGTTAATTATTTTATCGATGCTGTCTTGGATTACAGGTATTTTACGTATCTTAAATAGCCAAAAAATTGCTAAGACAGTGTCGCAAGATTTGACTCAGCAAATTTACCAACAGCAATCTCAACTCGCCACCTTATCCCTAGACAATCAAAAATTGGTCACTGAGCAGCAGTTACTGCAACAGCTCAATCGCTACCGTTTTGCCAGTGAGCAGGGCTTAAATATCCTTGGCACGACCGCTGCCATTGCCCCTTTTATTGGGCTATTTGGTACCGTGTGGGGGATTTTTCATGCCTTAGATAGCATTGCTAAGTCAGGTCAAGCAGGACTTGGTCAAGTCGCAGGACCGGTTGGGGAGGCTTTGATTATGACTGGGCTTGGGCTTGCGGTAGCCATTCCTGCAGTCATTATGTACAATGTCATAGTACGAATCAATCGCAAAGCCATGCACCAAGCGAATGACACGGCGCATACCTTGCTTGCCAACGTGTTGATGAATTCTTCCAGCCAAGTTACGCAAACTAGTTTAGCCGCTCAACCCCATTTACAAACCAGCTCGCAGCCCAAGCAACAAACTAACGCCGCTGACTTAATGCTGAAAAACGCCTAACCTTGACCCATCGCTAAACAGATAAATAGATAAACAGGGAATAACTTATGGCATTTCAACTCGGTGATGACGCTTCGACAGGCATGAATGAAATCAATCTGATTCCACTGATTGATATCATGCTGGTCTTGATGATTATTTTTTTGGTGACGGCAACGGTAATTAATCCCAGTGTACCGCTAAATTTGCCCAAAACCTCAGCACAAGTCAATGAAGCCCCGCCCAAAGTGATACAAGTAAGCATTGATAAAGATGGCAAGATTTTTTGGGATGATGTCAGTATCAGTTTGGCGCAATTAAACACGCGCTTTGCCGAACAAGGCAAATTAAGCGAGACCCCAAGCATTCAGCTGCGAGTCGATAAAGACAGTCGATATGATACCGTCGCGCAAATCCTAGCAATAGCAAGCGAAAACAAGCTAACCAAAATTGCGTTTGTCAGTGAATAACCTGATTGATAAAATATTTATTGATAATAAGAATAGTTATCATTATTATATAAGAAAATTTATCAACGAGGTGCGTATGTTTGTGTGTATCTGTAATGCCGTCAAAGAAAGTCAAATCAAAGCAGCCATTGAACAAGGTCATGACAGCTTAGAAGCACTACAAGCTGAGCTTGATGTGGCTACTTGCTGTGGTGGCTGTCAGCCAATGATTGAAGGTTATCTCGAAGAGTACGCCCAGAGCATCAATAACTATACGCACCTATTTATTGAAGTTGCCTAGTGTATTAATGTTGCCTAATGCGCTGTTAGCGTACACACCTAAGCTTATTCATTAATCCCGATAAATGAGCGACTGACAAATATTGTAAATTATTTGCTGCGGTGAATTGTTTTTAACGTCACTTTAATTTAGTATTTCAGATAATACCCAACCTTTGTTTCTGTTCATTTTTCAAGGATATACCCATGAAAGGCAGCCAAGCTGTTATTGATTATCTAAATTTCTTAATTAGTGGTGAACTGGGGGCTCGTGACCAGTACTTTATTCATGCGCAAATGTATCATGAATGGCATTATCCAAAACTTCATACGCGTATGCATCATGAAATGGAAGAAGAAAGCGATCATGCGCGTGCCTTAATCAATCGGGTGTTGATGCTAGAAGGCACACCCAATATGAAAGTTGCCGATATCAACATCGGTCATGATGTGCCAAGTATGCTACAAGCCGATCTGCAGCTTGAATATACGGTTCGTCAACATCTCAAAGACGGCATTGCGCTTTGTGAGCAAGAGCAAGACTATGTAACCCGTGAGATTTTGGTCGCCCAATTGGTCGATACCGAAGAAGACCATGCGCATTGGTTAGAGCAGCAGTTAAGACTGATTGATATGATGGGACTACCTAATTATCTGCAATCTCAGCTCGGTGACATCTCTGAATAAGGCGACAAAGCAATAAGGCAACTAAGGTAAACATTATGCAAGTCGATAAAGAAATTCTAAGAGCGCTAAACCAAGTTTTGGGTCAGGCATTGATTGCTATTAACCAATACTTCTTACACGCACGTATCGCCAAAAACTGGGGACTGAGTGAACTTAACGAAAAATTGTATCATCAGTCGATTCATGAGATGAAATGGGCAGATGACCTCATTGAGCGTATTTTAATGCTAGATGGGCTGCCAAACTTGCAAGAGCTTGGCAAAATTTTAATCGGTGAAAATGTCGCTGAAATTTTGCGTTGTGATTTGCAACTAGAGTATCAAAAAACTGACATCATCAAAAATGCGATTGCTTTATGTGAGCAGAAAAGCGATTTTGTCTCTCGCAAATTATTGGTCAAACTCAAAGACGGGAGTGAAGAGCACATTGATTGGCTAGAAACGCAGATGGAACTAATGACCTCGATGGGTATCGAAAATTATACGCAAAGTTTATTAGATTCATAAAGCGTATTAGCGTGTCGGAATAACTGTATGAACCATCAATATACCCAAGCCGCGTTGATTTCTGTCATCTCTATATTGATGGCATGGCTTGTCATCATCTTAGTGGCAGTACTTTATTGATTATCGTTTTAGTTATTGAGTTTGGCATATTGGCACAGCCAAGATGATGAGTGATTTCGGCTGGCAGTTTTCGTTCCGCCAGCCGTTTGGTGAGTTACTTTAAGGGGCTTTTTACCCAAGATATGTTTTAAAATATGAGTTTTACAAGGTGTGTTTTAGAAGTTTTCTAGTACAATTTTGCCTTTTGACTTACCTGATTCAAGCAGCTTATGTGCTTTTTCCAAGTTTGCAGCGTTAATATTGCCTAGATTTTGGTTAAGCGTACTTCTAATTTTTTGCTGGTCAACTAACTGGGCAACCTGTTGCAGCAATTCACCTTGCTTTTCAATATCATCGGTTTCAAACATTGAACGGGTGAACATCAACTCCCAATGGATAGAAATAGATTTAGTCTTAAACGGCATAATATCAAAGGTTTGTGGATCATCGATCAATCCAAGCTTACCTTGTGGTGCAATCAGAGAAACTATTTGCTTGATATAGGTGTCTGTATGATTGGTAGAGAAGACGTATTTTGGTTTTTCAATACCTAGTGCTTCGATTTGTTCGTTTAAATCTTTGCTATGGTCGATGACATGGTCGGCACCCAGTGATTTTACCCAAGATTTCGTTTCTTCACGTGAAGCTGTTGCTATCACGGTCAGATTGGTTTTTGCTTTTAGGAGCTGAATAGCGATTGATCCTACACCGCCTGCACCACCAATAATTAAAATACTGCCAACGTCTGTTTCTGAAATTTGAAACCGATCAAACAGCATTTCCCATGCCGTGATAGCCGTTAATGGCAAGGCTGCGGCTTCTGCATTAGATACTGTAATTGGTTTAAGACTGATAATTCGTTCATCGACTGCTTGAAACTCAGCATTACTACCATCTCGGGTTAAATCGCCAGCATACCAAACACAATCTCCTACTTTAAACGAGGTAACTTTTGGGCCAACTTCGATAATTTCCCCAACGGCATCCCAACCTAAAATACGATTATTTGCTTCAGACGAATTTTTTCTCACTTTGGTATCAACGGGGTTTACAGAGATTGCCTGAACTTTTACCAGTACATCACGCTCCTTAAGCGTAGGCTTCGCTTTTTCAATATCTACCAATGAATTTTTAAAATCATCCTGGTTATTGATAACATATGATACGGCTTTCATGGATTTGTCCTTTTGTCATAGTATATTTAATAGCGGGTTAGTTTAATTAAATGCAGTGTTTTTAGTGTATTGCAGACAGGCTGGCTTAGGTCAGTCAGCCTAATCTGATAGAATTAATAAAAAATAGTGGATATTCTGAGGCTACGCTAGGCTAGGCTAAAGGTGCAAGGTCAAGGGCGCTAGTTAAGGTCATAGCTTTTGCGCCTGTGTTTTCGCCAAAAATAGCCGTTGGTAAAATGCCGTCATTTATTGTTGTACCAGTGTACCCAATCAAAGGTGGCGAGTGCAACATCATTTACACCTTATCACTTATGCTTGTTTCTTTGTTATGGTTAAAGCAAGGTTATAGTTAAAGCACAAGCATAAAGGAAGTAATATCAGTATCAAATTTAAGCTGATACAGACATTCCCCACGACCTAAAGCATAAATGTTTATGTAACCTTTATACAACAAAGCTATGCGGTAAAGCCGTTTGACATGAATATAACAGTGGTTTAGACTCAATTTTGATGCTAGTCAATGTCGGCTAGTCAATATTGGAGTATTAGTGATGGTTAAAACCGCTTTATATGTCCGTCTTGAAGCTAAACCAGGTAAAGAACAACAAGTAGAAGATTTCCTAAAAGCTGGTCTGCCTATCGTCAATGAAGAACCTGCCACAGTTGCATGGTTTGGTCTACGCCTTGGCCCTTCAACCTTTGGTATTTTTGATGCATTCCCTGATGAAGCAGGTCGCGAGGCTCATTTATCGGGCAAGGTTGCTGCCGCTTTGATGGCTCAAGCAGATGAACTATTTTCAGAACCGCCTTCTATTGAAAAAGTAGATGTGTTGGCAAGTAAACTACCAGCTTAGATTGAAGCCTAATTTTATTAAGTTTAAGTCTTGTAAGCCCAATTCTCTTGAGCCTAAGCCTGTTAAAGAGCTGCCTAAAATATTAATTAAAAAGCAGCTCTTTATTATATCAATTCACTTAAATCAGTCACTTAGCTAATCGGTCATCTCATACTGTCTCATTGACGGTTATTTGACTACACATATCCAATTACAATATTTTCTTAACTTTCTGATAGCAAGCAGTGTGCAAATTTAGACTTTGTGCCATTTAATTACTTACCGTGCCATCATATCGCCCTGTGGCTTTAATCGTTACCAAGTTTTAAGCTAGCTATCTTACTTACAAAAACTGCTTTTCCCGATGGATTAAATTTTATTATTTATACTATCAATAAATCTACACTACAAATAAATAGACGACTGGTCTATTTTTCTGTATAGTGACGTCATGATGACAGCAAAATCCCAGTGTTGACTAGCGTTGACCAGTATTTGCAGTATTGAAAAATTTTTTAAGTTTGTTGGACAGATAATGTTTGCTTAGATATCAGTCGCGCAATCTTTTTCAATGCTATTAAATGAAGGATTGATTTGCTCGGCATCTTGTACATTGCGCACACGACTTCCTAGTGTGCTCATGTAGCAATAACCCAAATTCTAAAAACTATCAGAGAAAATAACATGAAAATTTTACTTGTTCTGACCTCACATGACAAACTCGGCAATACTGGTAAGAAAACAGGTTTTTGGCTAGAAGAACTTGCAGCACCGTATTACACCTTTATTGATGCGGGTGTTGAAGTTACCCTAGCGTCACCTCAGGGTGGACAGCCACCGCTAGACCCAAAAAGTAACTTAGCCGATGCACAAACTGAAACCACGCATCGCTTTGAAGCAGATCCCGTGGCAATGCAAGCGTTGGCACAGACCCATAAACTTAGCGAAATTTCTATCGCTGATTATGATGCCGTGTTTTACCCAGGCGGGCATGGTCCCTTGTGGGATTTGGCAGAAGATCCGATTTCAATTGCTCTGATTGAACAAGCGATTGAGTCAGGAAAACCCGTTGCTACAGTTTGTCACGCCCCAGGTGTTCTTCGTCATGTAAAAACCAGTGATGGCAAGCCTTTGGTCAGCGGTAAATCCGTGACAGGTTTTACCAATACTGAAGAAGAAGCAGTAGGATTGACCGAAGTTGTACCGTTTTTAGTCGAAGATATGCTCAAAGAAAAAGGTGGTCATTATTCTAAAGCGGGTGACTGGCAAGTGTATGTCCAAGTAGATGGCTTACTAATTACTGGACAAAATCCTGCTTCTTCTGCTGCAACCGCCAGTGCACTCCTTGAATTGTTAAATAAGGAGTAGCCCATGTCTGCGTATGTGGTATTTACCCGTGAGCAAACTACGGACGCTGAGGAACTGGCGCAATATGCACAAAAAGCGCCGCTTGCTCGTGAAGGTCGTGAGCTAACACCCTTGGCTTTTTATGGTCACTTAGAAGTGCTTGAAGGCAATGAGATTGAAGGCGCTGTTATTTTACGCTTTCCTGATATGGCAGCCGCGCGAGACTGGTATAACAGTCCCGTCTATCAAGAAGCATTACAACATCGTCTAAAAGGGGCAAATTATCGCGCCTTTATTATTGAAGGTGTTGAAGACGCTATTTAAAAAAAGCATTTTAAGAAAAAGCACTGCTATCAGATGTGCTAACCTACAAGTTAGTACATGAGCGATATGCATTATTATCAAATTAATGTAATAGCAGCCCAATCATACATAATGATTTGGGCTGCTATTATAATTTTTGCAGCTATTATTGTTGTGAAGCCAAGATAGTGAAGCTAAGTTAGAGAGGTTAAGTTACTAAGAACCTGTTCACGATTAAAAAATATGCTAGGATAAGCCACATAATCGATTA
>NZ_DALZPU010000012.1:0-42659 GCF_032017465.1 Moraxella sp. CTOTU47616 | reverse complement strand
AGGTGGCCGTACTGTAGGTGCGGGTGTTGTTGCTAAAGTTAACGACTAATCGTTAATATGCATACAAAAGAGTCACTTCGGTGGCTCTTTTTTTATGGAAATAAATTATGACTGCAATACAGATATATAAGTTAGATAAGACGAGTACACAAGATAATGGTGCCGACAATATACTGGCGCAGCTGGCACAAATTGAATCCGAGCTATTTGTCTACGATGCTTGGTCGGCTGCGCAAATCAATTCCCTGCTGGCGCAGCCATTTAACCATATAATTTATGCGACAGACGAGTTGAATCAGCGATTGGTCGGCTATTGTTTTTACAGCCACATATTTGAAGATGCAGAGATTTTAAAAATTGGGACTTGTCGCGATTATCAAAAGCAAGGTATTGCAAGCCAATTGTTAACGGCTATGGCGCAAATGTGCCAAGCAACGGGTGCCGAGCGGGTGCTATTAGAGGTAAGAGAAGATAATCATACTGCCATTGCATTTTATCAAAAACATGGGTTTGAACAGATTGCCGTTCGCAAGAATTACTACGATAATCATGACATGACCAAAACCCATGCGTTAATTATGCAGCGCAAATTCAATGCTAAATTAAATGCTAAGTAGTATTCCACATGTTTAGATAATGCGCTTTTATCGCCTGTTGAAGCATTGGCTCAACTTGCGCGGCTGTGACAACCTCATCGAAGCGATGCCACTGTTGATTGATTAATAACTCACTGGGATAAAAACGCGATTTATACGCCATCTTATCCGAATCTGGTACCCAAAAACCTAAATATAAATAAGGTAATCCAAGACGTTTAACATAGTCAATTTGGGTAAGTATCGCAAGGGTGCCCAAACTATTTATGGCTGCATCGGGATCATAGAAAGTATATACCGCGGATATGCCGTCATCTAATTGGTCGCAAACTGCCACCATGACTAATTCATCATGAAGCCAAAACTCCATAAAAAATGACTGGGTAAAGCTATATTGTAGAAACTGTTTAAACCCTTGTAAATTGGGTGGATACATATCGCCATCACTATGTCGAGCGCAGATATAGCGAGCATATAGCATAAAATGTGATTCATCGGCATCATCACAAGCCGTAATTACCACATCCATCTCGTGCGATTTTTGCCACAGTTTGCGCTGGGTACGATTGGGTTCAAACTCGTTAACTACTACACGCGTAGAGATACAGCGTTGACAATGAAAGCATACAGGGCGATATAAATGTTGTCCACTACGCCGATACCCGAGCCGTGAAAACTGAGAAAAAATAGGCGTATCTAAACGTTCATCCTTTGCTAATTCAATCAGTTCTAAACGTGCTGCACGGTCGGGCAAATAACTACATTGATGCAGCGGCGTCAATTGGCTGGTCAATGCTAGACTGGTAGGAGGATGGGGTGGTTTTAACGTCATTGGTGCTTTTAAATGCCTTGAACTTACCTAAGCTTGCGTAGTTGGAGGTAGGTAATAAGTCATAAAATCCTCATTTAACAGTTGATTGAGTGGTAATTTTTGACCGCAAATCGATGACCAATCAATACTAGGTAGCGCTAATTGTTGCGCGAGCCCAGCTAAAAATTCGGCTCTGGGTACGATGGAGGCACCTAAACGCATCAAATGTGGGTTAGGTAACTGACAGTCTACCCAAGCAAATTGGGAATGTGCACACAGCTGCATTAGCACAAAAAAAGCCGCTTTAGACGCATCTGTGACTCGATGAAACATACTTTCACCAAAAAATGCTTGTCCTAGCTTTAGCCCATAGAGACCACCAATCAGCTCATCATCATCCCAAATCTCGACACTGTAAGCGACTTGCTCGGCATGGAGCGCTGTATACGCTTCAATCATAGCGGGGCTGATCCAAGTGGCTGATGCAGAAGCTTGGGCATAGGTGCGGGTATCAGCACAGGCGGCAATGACCTCAGCAAAGGCAAGATTAATGGAAAACGTCCAACCTGCATTTTTGATACGCCGTTTTAGGGTTTTACTGGCGCAAAAATCGCTAGGATAAATAATACAGCGCGGGTCAGGCGACCACCAAGCGATGGGCTCGCCTTCATTAAACCACGGGAACATGCCTTGGCAATAAGCACACACTAAGGTATCAGCTGCCAAATCACCCCCTAGCGCAATCAAGCCTTCACCGTCAGGGTCTGCCGCCATCGGGTCGGGAAATTGATAACGGCAACCTAAAGGGCGTTGTAATGGGTGGTGATTTGGCAATGGCATTGTTCAAGGCATTAGCTAAACAGCAGTGGTGTTGGCTGATACCGTGGTATCGGCATTCGCTAGATTGACGATATCTAAATATTTTTCTGCATCCAACGCCGCCATACAACCCGTAGCTGCCGAGGTAATCGCTTGGCGATAGATATGATCTGCCACATCCCCACAAGCAAACACGCCCTCGACACTTGTCGCTGTCGCATTGCCATCTAGACCGCTTTTGACCACGATATAGCCATTATTCATCTCAAGCTGATCTTGGAAAATATCGGTGTTGGGTTTGTGCCCAATCGCCACGAACATACCAGGGGCGTTGATGGTTTTGGTAGATTGGTCTTGGAGGTTTTCAATCACCACACCCGTCACGCCTGCGTCATCACCCACCACTTCTTTGACTTGGCTGTTCCATTCGATGGTCACATTGCCATTTTTTTGTTTTTCAAATAATTGGTCTTGCAGAATTTTTTCTGATTTTAATTTATCACGTCGATGCACTAGGGTGACGTGGCTTGCGATGTTTGATAGATACAAGGCTTCTTCAACCGCTGTGTTCCCACCGCCAATCACCACCACAGGTTTACCGCGATAGAAGAACCCATCACAGGTCGCACAGGCAGAAACGCCAAGCCCCATAAATTTTTGTTCAGAGGCGAGACCCAAGTATTGCGCTGATGCCCCTGTCGCTACAATGAGTGCGTCACACGTGTAAGTGGCGCTATTGCCCACTAAGGTGAAGGGTCGCTGAGTTAGGTTCACTTGGTTGATATGGTCATACACCAATTGGGTGCCAAAACGCTCGGCATGGGCTTGCATGCGTACCATCAAGTCAGGACCTGTCAAGCCTTGTGGATCGCCCGGCCAGTTATCAACTTCAGTGGTGGTAGTCAACTGCCCGCCAGTCTGCATACCTGTGATAATGACCGGTTTTAAATTGGCGCGCGCTGCATACACGGCGGCAGAATAACCCGCTGGACCTGAACCCAAAATAATAAGCTGGTGATGGATGATTTCTGACATACGTCTTTCCTAACAATCGCTGAATAATAAACTAAATAATAAAATAGGCTAATTTTTGATTCATAAGTAAGATAGGGGCTAACATCGAAAATAGCAAGTAAATGTTATTTTTATAACAGATTCATCGCGAAATCAACGCTCAAGCAACGCTCAAAAATGGCGTTAGCTCGTTATCAAAAAATACCCTAACTTTCGGCTTTGTTGGCTCAAACCGCATTTATCATGGGGCTTGAATTGGCCGATTTAACAAAGCAATTTTTCGCAAAAAAAGCTCAGCAACGCACCACTGAGATTTGATATGATAGTCGATTAAAAGGGTGATTTTAATCAACGTTTCCCCAAAATCATTGTTTTTTCACAATCATTATCAGTCAGTCATGGCGCAGCAAAGCGTTGGCTTACGGCTTATCCAAAGCAGGTTCAAATTCAAAGGTAAATTGCGTTGTCTTATTATATTCGTCAAAGTGTGCTTACGATTATCTGGCTAATCGTAGCATTGTTGTTAGTCATGTCCCTCATCAGTTATTCTGCCAATGATCCTAGTTGGTCGCATATCAGTAGTGCGGCAAATGAAGTCAGTAATTTGGCAGGCACGGGTGGTGCGTGGCTAGCTGATATTTTGTATGCGTTTTTGGGCGCGGCAAGCTGGTGGCTCATCGTTATTGCCTGTTATGAAGCTTGGAATGTATGGCGCCATGACGTAGAGCCTAATGGCTTGTTACGTTTTTTGGGTTATATCTTTTTAATCATTGCCACCGCAGGGCTGACAGGCGTGTTGTCGTTTGGCTGGTTGGCGCAAGGCATGATAGGGCAAATCGTGGGCAACGGGCTTAGTAGTTTATTAACCTACTGGGGGACTTTGCTGTTTTTATTGGTGTTTATTGCGATCACCGTGACGTTTACCTTTGATTTACATTGGCATGAGATTTTATCGGGTCAAGCTATTCGCAGCCGCCTACACGCTGAAGCCGCAGATGAAGAAGAAACCAATACTGAATTCAAAGCGACTGCTCAAGAAGCAAGCCAAGCAAAACCAAACGACACCGCACAACTGCCTTTGCCTTTAGCCTCCCATGACGCAGAGCAAACGGCTTACGACAGTAGTCGTCTAGCGGATGATGAGGCATTTGTTGGCAGTCCACTCGATGCGTTTTTGGATGAAACGGGTTTTAGTGAAATCAAAGATTATGAATGGCTCGAAGAAAACGATGCCACCAATCCATTTAAACCCGTCAGCTCAACCTATGTGGCAAACACCAAGCTGACCAAAAAACTGGATGAAAAACTGCAAAGTGAAATCATTAAAAAACCGTTTAAAATGCCTACCTTAAACAGACCTCATTCGATACAGGTAGACTCGCAACTCACTGAGCCAACTCAGACAAAGCAGCCTAGTGTAGATAGTGTAGACGTATCGCCAGCTATGCCAACTATCGATGACGCATCTATGATGTTTGCCGCAGGCACAGGTGAGCTAGCAGATAAACGAATCTCTGAGCCTATGACTAGTCGAGAGATGGCTGGACAGGACGCGGCTATTGGGTTGTCAAATTTGGATGATTTAGCAGATAGCGTAGATGCTGGATATGAATTATCACAAAATCCTGTACTAGAGCCACCATTCGAGGGCATTAAGACAGAAGGCGTTGAAGCAGAAGGTATTGAAACACCACCTACCTCAGTCGCATCGTTATTGGGTATGCGACAAGCCCCAGCGCAAGATAGCGCTAATGCCCCAAATGACAATGCCACCGCATCTGTGGGAGCGGAATTTTCAACCCCTGCAGCAAGTCCGATGCCAACCCAAATAGCACGTCCAGTGCAAGCCGTCACCCAGATTGCTGGTAACGAGATTGATACCGACCAAATAACGTCTTCAATACCGACCCATAGTCGGTCAGTGGAGTCTGAGCTACTCGACCAAATCGAACAGCCCGCAGCGCCTCAGGTCAATCAGCCGCTTGATATCAATGACGATAGCCTATTTAGTCAGAAATCGCGTGCCATGCAAACCGCAGCTTATCGTGCCAATTTAAGCCCGTTACCTGAGTTATCGCTGCTTGATTTGCCTGACCCTGACCGCAAGCCAAGCTACAGCCGCGAACAGTTGCAGCAGTTGTCAGCGCTGTTAGAAATCAAGCTACAAGAGTTTAATATCAAAGCAGAAGTGGTCAATGCGCAAATGGGTCCGGTGGTGACACGCTTTGAAGTGTCGCTGGCGCCAGGGCTTAAAGCAAGCAAGGTAACAGGTATTGCCAAAGACTTGGCTCGGTCGCTATCCATGGCATCGGTGCGTGTGGTAGAAGTCATTCCAGGTAAACCTTATATCGGTATCGAAGTGCCCAATCCGCAGCGCCAAATGGTACGACTCATCGAGCTGCTGAAAACTGAAGCTTATCAAGACCCCGATGGCTTAATCAGCATGGCAATGGGCAAAGATATTGCAGGTAGACCGATTATTGCGGATTTAGCCAAAGCGCCACACATGCTAGTAGCAGGTACCACAGGTTCGGGTAAATCAGTGTTGGTGAATTCGCTGTTATTGTCAATGCTGCTCAAATACACACCAGAGCAGCTGCGATTGATTTTGATTGACCCCAAACAGCTCGAGCTTGCCAACTATGGCGATATTCCGCATCTGCTCACCCCCGTAGTCACCGATATGACCGAAGCAGCCAGTGCTCTAGCGTGGAGTGTGGCTGAGATGGAACGTCGTTATCAGCTGATGTCATTATTCAAAGTGCGTAAGCTTGATGAATTCAACAAAAAAGTCATGGCAGCCGAACAAAGTGGTGAACCGTTACTGGATCCACTGTGGCGACCCAATGACAGTGTCAGCCAAGATAGAGCGCCAAAATTAAAACCGTTACCACAAATTGTGATTGTGGCGGATGAGTTTGCCGACATGATTATGCAGGTGGGCAAACAAGCGGAGGAATTGATTACACGTTTGGCGCAAAAATCGCGCGCTGCAGGGATTCATTTGATTTTGGCGACCCAGCGCCCCTCAGTGGATGTGATTACTGGCTTGATTAAAGCCAATATTCCCGTCCGTGCCGCACTTCGCGTCAACTCAAAAGTCGACTCGCGTACCATTTTGGATGCCGGTGGCGCAGAGGATATGCTTGGGCATGGGGATATGCTGTTTTTAGGACCTGGTCAAATCGAGCCTAACCGTGTACATGGTGCTTTTATCAGCGATGCGGAAGTCAACCGTGTATGTGATGCATGGCGCGAGCGTGGCGCACCTAATTATATTGATAATATGTTTGATAATTTTGAGCTAAGCTCTGCGCCAAGCGGTGGCGATGCTAGCGGATCTAGCAATGGCGAAGAAGACCCGCTGTATGATGACGTGGTGGCGTTTTTGCTCGAAACCCGTAAAGTCTCTGCATCAAGCATTCAGCGCAAATTTAGTATCGGCTATAACCGCGCAGCACGTATTGTTGATGCCATGGAAGAGGCGGGCTTGGTGAGCGGCATGACCAAAAGTGGTAAACGTGAGCTATTAATGTAGAGGTTAGACAAAATAAAAAAGGTGCGATTTATGCACCTTTTTTATTTAACGTTTTGAGCGGTTATGGGTTTATTTAGTCTATGGTATTTTGCGCTGCGACTACGACAATTTCTAATTTCCACAAAGGATTAACCAACTCAGCTTTGACTGTCGCACGGGTAGGCTTTGGGCAATCGGTTAGCCAGTCGCCCCACATGCTATTCACCACCTCAAAATCCGCCAAATCCTTGATAAAAATCTGAGCAGTTAGCAGACGTGATTTGTCGCTATTGGCTTTGGCGAGCATGGCGTCGATATTGTCTAGCACTTCTTTGGTTTGTGTGTGGATATCGGCAGTGTCGGTATTTGGCACTTGTCCTGCGAGGTACACCACGTGGTTAAAAATGGTAATTTCACTTAGATAGTCATTGCTATCGAATCGTTGAATGTGTGCGGTCATGGTGTTTTCCTTGTACTTGTAAATGGATAAATGTTATTTATGCATAGTCTTTTCAAATGCTATTTACAGGTATTTCTGAAAGAGAATAGATACTAGGCATAACGCTGTAATGATAAGCCATCAATGCGAATATCAGGCGTTCTGCCGAGCACCAAATCGCTAATTAATTTGCCAGAGCCACACGCCATTGTCCAACCCAATGTGCCATGTCCTGTGTTCAAAAATAAATTGCGATACCGAGTCGCGCCAATGATGGGCGTGCTATCGGGGGTCATCGGACGTAGCCCTGTCCAAAAACTTGCGTTTGGCAAATCACCGCCTGCGAATAAGTCCTGCGTGACCATTTCGAGTGTAGCACGGCGCTGGGGGTTTAGCGTTACATCAAAACCACTTAATTCTGCCATACCGCCCACGCGAATGCGGTTGTCAAAGCGAGTAATGGCGATTTTATAGGTTTCATCAAGCACCGTTGATTGGGGCGCTAAATCAGCATTGATAATCGGTACAGTCAGTGAATAGCCTTTGACAGGGTATACAGGCAGATTAAGCTGTAGCGGTTGCAAAAGCGCCCGCGAATAACTGCCCAACGCCAATACATACTGGTCTGCCGTTAATAACTCACCATTTACTATCACCCCTTTAATCGCCCCAGCGTCGACTACCAGTTTTTCGATGGTTTGATTGTATAAAAAATTCACCCCTAGCGCTTTGGCTTGTTGCGCTAATGCTTGGCAAAACAAAAAGCAATCGCCTGTTTCATCATGCGGCAAATGCAATCCACCAACCAGCTTATCAGTGGCATTTGCCAACGCGGGCTCAATATCAGCCAACGCCTTGCTGTTGTCAATCAGCTTAAAAGGCACGCCTGAATCTTGCAACACCTTAATATCTTGCTGTACAGCCTCTAGTTGGGCGGGTTTACGAAAAACTTGTAAGGTACCTTGTGAGCGGTTTTCGTAGCTAATGCCGGTGTCTTGACGCAACTGCTGCAGACAGTCGCGGCTGTATTCTGCCACTCGTACCATACGCTCTTTGTTGATGGCATAGCGCTTGGCATTACAGTTTTTGAGCATTTGTAGCATCCATTGTAACTGCCACAGACTACCATCTAATTTGATGGCTAAAGGGGCGTGTTGTTGAAATAACCATTTAACCGCCTTCAATGGGATACCAGGGGCTGCCCAAGGGGTAGAGTAGCCTGGGGAGATTTGCCCAGCATTGCCAAAACTGGTTTCTTGTGCGGCACCTGCTTGGCGGTCAATCACCGTGACTTCTACACCTTGCTTGGCTAAATAATAGGCACTTGTCACCCCAATCACGCCACTACCCAGTACCAATACGCGCATACCCACCCCCAATATCTGCTTAATTATCAGTTAATTTTGCTAGTATAAGTAAAGTTTTGCAGTGAATTTTGCTGTTTTTGTGCTAGAATTTTGCTGATATTATCGGTTTTATCATGTCAATCATCAAAAAACAGGGTTTTCATTTTGCTATGCGTACTTTAGACCGTACCGACCGTTTAATCCTTGAAATCTTGCAACAGCAAGCCCGAATTTCTATCAGCGAATTGGCTGCTAGAGTTAACCTATCAACCACGCCTTGCTCAGACCGAGTTAAACGGCTGGAGCGTGAAGGTATTATCACAGGTTATCATGCGCGGTTAAATCCCAATTTAATCAATAAAAGCTTGTTGGTATTTTTGGAGATAAAGTTATCCACCAAGTCAGGTGATGTCTTTGAGCAAGTGAGCAAAAAACTGTCAGAAATTCCAGAGATACTGGAATGTCATTTGATTTCGGGTGAGTTTGATTTTTTGGTCAAAGCGCGGCTAAAAGAGATGAGTTCTTACCGCAAGTTACTAGGCAATATCTTAAAACAATTGCCAGCGGCGGTAGAAACCCACAGTCTGATTGTGATGGAAGAGATTAAAGAAAGCTTGCATTTGGATGTGACAGTGACATAACTGTCGTGCAAGCTTTACGATATATGCTTTGTGATAAATGCTTTGCGACAGATAAAAAAAAGACTGCCAAATCGCAGTCCTTTTATGTTGTCCAACCTTAGAATCTTGGAAATTAGAGTTTTGGAAACTCTAGCGACCAGTGGTTGACGAGTGGGTAGCGACGCTCACGCCCAAAGGCGCGGTGGGTAATCTTGGTGCCAATAGCCGCTTGACGACGTTTGTACTCATTGCGGTCTACCATGCTGAGTACTTTTTTCACTACATCCTTATCATAACCGGCTTCTACAATCGCATCATACCCAAAGTCGCGATCGATATACAGCTCCAGCATTTTATCGAGGGTATCATAATCAGGTAGACTGTCTTGGTCTTTTTGGTCAGGGCGAAGCTCGGCAGAAGGCGGACGCGTAATCACACGCTCAGGAATCACCGGCGTTTCTTCTAGGCGGTTGCGATAGTTGGCGAGGGCGTATACTTGGGTTTTATACACATCTTTTAAGACATCAAATCCGCCTGCCATATCTCCATATAGTGTCGCATAGCCCACGGCCATCTCTGATTTGTTGCCAGTGGTGATGACTAGATGACCAAATTTGTTGGACAATGCCATCAAAATCATCCCACGCGCACGGGCTTGGATATTTTCTTCCGTGGTGTCGGCGGTGGTATTGCTAAACATCGGCTCTAGCGTATGGCGCATGCCTTCAACAGCGGCATGAATCGGGCACACGGTATAAGACACGTTGAGTCGGTGCGCCTGCGCCTGCGCGTCTTGCAGGCTGATTTGCGAGGTGTACTCATAGGGCATCATGACTGCATAAACTTTATCTGCACCCAGTGCATCGACCGCGATACATAGCGTGAGCGCCGAGTCTATCCCGCCTGACAACCCAACCAATACGCCTTTAAAGCCAGAATGATTGACATAATCACGCAAGCCGACAACCAGCGCTTGATAAGTTTCAGCGATTTGGCTGAGCGCAAGCGGTGATTTGCGCTGTTCTGATAATATCACTTGACCGCTTTGGGCATCGTGACGAGCAACCACATACAGGGTATGCTGCAAAAATCTTGGCGCTTCTTGCACGATTTTACCTTGAGCGTTGACGACCATCGAGCCGCCATCAAACACCAAGTCATCTTGACCGCCCACGCTATTGGCATACACAATCGGGATATTGTATTCAGTCGCACGACTTTTTAATAAAGCCTTACGTTGTTCTTGCTTGTTTTGCTCAAAGGGCGAGGCATTGAGGCTGATGATGATTTCCGCACCTTTTTCTTTGAGTGCGCGAATGGGAGCGTCTTGCCATAAGTCTTCACAGATGAGTAGTCCAATGGTCAGACCTTGATAGTCAAACAACACTTGGTTGTGACCGGTATTAAAATAGCGGCGTTCATCAAACACACCATAGTTTGGTAAGCATTGTTTGTGATAAAAGCCTTTTTGCTGACCATTGTGAATGATAGCCACTGAGTTAAATGTGCCATTGGGGTCAATGTGCGGATAACCCACTAGCATCACGATGTCTTTGACCGTGTAGAGCAATTCAAAAGCAAGTTTCACACGTGAGGCAAGACTTGGACGTAATAACAAATCTTCAGGCGGATAACCCAGCAGTGATAACTCAGGGAAGACAATGATATTAGCCCCCTTGTCACGGGCGTCTTTAGCCAGTTCTACCATTTTTTTGGCATTATTGATGACATCGCCGACAATAAATTGCTGCTGTGCCACCGCAATTTTTAGCCCCACCATAGAATCTGCTTGGCTAGTCGATTGGCTTGATGACTGAGAGGTTGACTGAGAAACTGATTGAGAAGTTGGCTGAGCAGGTTTTTGAGAAACTGGCTGTGGGTTTGCTGGTTGGTTTGGCGTAGTAGCTTCGGCGGCCATTGACTCACTCGGCAGCTGCGTTGGTACGCTATCATCTGGGGTTAAATCAAGGTGTGACATGAAAAATCCTTCAGTAAAAATTTATTATGGGGTCATCCCTTTAGTCGTATCCGTCTAGAACGGTAGGCAAGCATCATGCCGCTATTATAATTATGGGTCGCAACAGCGATGACATTACAAGATAAAATTATTCTACATTATATCGCTTTATGATATGTTTACAATTGCAATCTTTAGATGCTACAACCGAAAAATGCTACAACTGGTAAAATTAGCCTAAACATAGCACGAATAACCCATCAATGCGCGATTTTTTGCAGTATAATCAAACCTTATAATGCTAATTAACAGGCAGTCATAATTCTTAATTGGCAACGATGATTCGTTCATTAGGCAATGAGGTGAAGCGATGTTTACCGCAATTTTTGTGGTTTTGGTGATTATGGGGCTTAGCTGGGTTGGGATGAAATGGATGTATCCGCGACCACCGCAAGGTTATTTACAGCCGCAGCCAGGCGAGAGTACCGAGCTGCGAGCGTGTGATTTTTGCCATCATACGTTAGCAGAGTGGCGAGGGATTGTAGAAGGGGATAAGTTCTTTTGTAATCAAGAACACCAAGCGGATTTTCATGCTGGCAAACACTACCAGCGCGCTCAAAATTAGTCGAATTCTATTTTACACTAAATAAGTTAGGCAAAACGCGCAACGTCTTCTAACATTTTACCCACCAGGTCTTGCGCTTGGCTTTCGTTTTCTTGATAGCGTTGTAAGTTTTCTGATTTTTCAAACAACGTCAACGCGCACAGTACCAATAATTCTTCTTGTGGTAGCTGAGGCGCTTGGCGGCGTACCTCTTGCATAAACTGGTTAATATAGCTTGCCGCACGCTGCAACGCAGGCTCTTCGGATTCTGGGCAGTTGATGGTATAGCTACGACCATTGATCAGGATATCAACTTTTTTAATGCTTTGGGCAGATGCCATAAGATTTTCCTAACGTATTCAAATGTTTTAAACATTACTAAGGCTGGCTTAACTAGAGGCGGGTTAGTTTTCGCTGTCAATTTTTGCCAAGCGTTCTAACACAAGCTTGGTATGCTCTGCCGCAACGCGATTTTTTTCAATCAGTTTTTGATTTTGTGCGGTAAAAATCTGTAATTGGTTTTGGGTTTGTTCGTATTCGGTACTTAGCATGTTGTGAGATTCGGCAAGTGACTGATAGCGCTGCTCGAGTGCTTGATACTCTTCGGCTTGTCTGGCAAGTTGTTGTTCTAAATTTTGCTGCAGTTGTTTGCTGGCATCGAGCTCAGCTTGTACCGCCTGCAGTTGGTCTGCGGTAATAGTTGGCTGTGCTTTAATACGGGTTAGCTCGCTACTGGCGAATTGATATTTGTCGCGAAGCTTAGTCAATGCGGTTTGTAGCTGGGTCAGTTGGTCAATTAGGGTGCTCATGATATGATGTCTAGTCAGTAATCGAGTGAATAATCAAGTAAATCATCAAGAGCGACGTGATGGGCGCTCGTTGACATGAATAGCAAAAGGTTTTTTTGGTATAACTATAGCGTGAAGGCTTAAAATTTGAGTGATACTTATATTATTTTACCACTTTAATAATGCCATAGTTGACCGCATTAAGGCTAGTATTATCTCAGTGTTGATATAATTTTTTGTGAAAAAAGGGTAAAGCGATGGATGATTATATTTCGGGTTGGCAGGATTGGACACAAGCATTTGAGGATTGGCATGACGTCACCATTAGTGAGTTACATGGGCTAATCTCAGGGGTGCTCAGTGTGTGTGATGCGCCAACCGAGCAAGAGTGGCAACTGCTACTGACTGAGCTGAGCTTTACCGAGCTTGAGCCAAAAGCGTTAGAGATAGTGACCGAAGAAGGCGAGGATATGGTGGCGGTGTTAACCGATGATGCCGATAGCTATCAGTTTATGCCGTTGTTGCCCGATGATGACCATCCACTCTATGAGCGTTTGATGGCACTTAAGAACTGGGCAAATGGCTTTTTGACAGGCTTTGGCGTCACCGATAGTGCGCTACGCCCGGAAGAAAATAGCCTATTTAATGACTTGGCAAAAATCGGCGCGCTGCGGGTTGATGCGTATGATGAGGCGCTGCAAGGCACAGACAATGCTGAAGGCGAAGTTGAATATATGGAGCTACTTGAGTTTGTGCGCATGATTCCTGTGAGTGTGTCACAAGGGCGAGTGCGTAAATCAGTCGCCAAGTTGCCGCTCATCGCAGGATTTGCGCTAAATCGCCCTGTGGGCAAAGCCCAAGAGATTGATGAGGAGCATTTGGATTTTATTGAGCAACTACGGGATGATGAACTCGATTGGGAAGCAGAAAAAGATACCAATGATGATTTTGTTACCCATATGGTTATAGATGCCATGACAGGTAAAAAGCCGAGTTGATGTTAATACCCTATTTCGACTAGATTTACCCTGATAGGGTGTTTTAATGGTTTAAAATTTGAGAAAAATGGAACGACTATGGGCTATCCATCCAACGCCGTAGACTGGTTAACAAAGCTGATTGGTTTTAACACTGTCAGTCGCTACTCCAATTTGCAATTGATTGAGTATGTGGCGGGCTATTGTGAGCAGTTGGGGTTGTCGCCACGTTTGACCTTTAATGCCGATAATACCAAAGCCAACCTCTTTGTGACTGTCCCTGCGATGGGTAAGGGTGATACCGTAACGACAGGGGGTTTTGTGTTTTCCGGGCATACCGATGTGGTGCCTGTTGATGGGCAGGCATGGGATACCGATCCGTTTGTGGCGACCATTATTGAAGATAAGCTATACGGGCGTGGGGCTTGTGATATGAAAGGCTTTATTGCTTGTGCCTTAACCCTGTTGCCTACTGTGGTGCAAGCAAGCCGCGATAGGATGCTCAACAAACCGATTCATCTGGCACTGTCGTATGACGAAGAGGTAGGTTGTTTGGGTGCGCCATTACTGCTTGCAGATTTAAAAGCGCAAGGGATTAAGCCCGACTACTGTATCGTCGGTGAGCCGACCATGATGAAAATGGTCACCGCGCATAAAGGCATCCAAGTGTATCGCTGCCGCGTGCATGGCAAATCAGTACATTCATCGCTGACCCCGCAAGGCGTCAATGCTATCAGCTATGCTAGCAAAATTATCAATTTTATTGATACACTTGCCGAACAATTGCAACAACGTAACGACCAAGACATGGCGTTTGACGTACCATTTTCGACCTTGTCAGTCGGCACTATTACCGGCGGTACAGCAACCAATATCGTGCCTAACCTGTGCGAATTCACCTTTGATTACCGTAATTTGCCGCACATGAATGAAAGCCAAGTGATTGAGCCGATTCGCGCCTTTATCAAAACCCTTGAGCCTAAGATGCACGCCATTGACAGCGACACGGGCATTGAGCTAACTCGCAACGAAAATGTCCCTGCGATGACCGATAAAGATAGCCAAGCCTTGCAACAGCTCATTGAAAATTTGGTGGATGAACAGCAGCGCCATAAAGTGGCGTATGCCACCGAAGGCGGGCAGTTTACCAATGCAGGCATTCCGACGGTGATTTGCGGACCTGGCGATATTGGCAATGCCCATAAAGCCAATGAATTTGTCAGTCTAAACCAATTAGCAAAATGCGAAAGCTTCTTACAGCAAATTCTTCAACAATGCTGTGACAGCCATTAAATTTTCTGGAAATATCATGTCAAATCAATTAACCATACAGTTGTTGCCCAAGCTTCCCCAAAGCCAATTTGCCAAACGCCGTGCCAAACTTGCTGAAGCCTTGCCAAACAATAGCATTGCGATTTTGCAAACCGCACCCGCTCATATCCGCAACAACGATGCTGAGTACAAATACCGCGCCGACAGCAGTTTTTTCTACCTGACGGGCTTTGCCGAGCCAGAATCCGTCATGGTGTTGGAAAAAACTGACCATGCCGTTAACTACACGTTATTTTTACGTGAAAAAGACAAACTACGTGAGATTTGGGATGGTAAGCGCGTAGGGCTTGAAGGTGCAACTGCAGATTTTGGCGTGGATAAAGCGATTGCCATTGGCAAAATTGATGAGGTGATGCCGACCTTAATTTTTGGTAAAAAACACGTGTTTGCCCGCTTTAATAATGAGCTGATTGGCTGGCTTAATCAAGCCAAGCAACTGCAGCGCGGGGAAGGTATGGTCGATACCATCACCAATATTGACAGCCTTATCAATGAAATGCGGCTGATAAAAGATGAGTCTGAAATTGCACGCATGAAAGTCGCCGCCCAAATCAGTGCTTACGGGCATATTCGCGCCATGCAAAGTGTGGCACCCTTGATGCAGAAAAATCAAGGGAATGAAAGCAGACTGGAAGCTGAAGTTAACTATGCTTTTGCCCAATACGGCTGCGTACCCTCTTATAATAGTATCGTTGCTGGCGGGGACAATGCCAATATTTTGCACTATGTCGAAAACGACCAACCGCTGCACAACGGCGACTTGGTGATGATAGATGCGGGCGCCGAATACCAACACTATGCAGGTGATATTAGCCGTACTTTTCCTGTGAGTGGCAAGTTCAGCGACGTGCAAAAACAGGTGTATGATATTGTGCTAAATGCCAATATCGCCGCCATCAACAGCCTAAAAGCAGGCGAGCATGGCAAAATCCATCATGAAACTGCGCTTAAAGTATTAACCCAAGGCTTGATTGAGTTAGGGATTTTGACAGGCGATGTCGATGAGTTGATTGCCGATAAAGCCTACTTGCCGTTTTATATGCATGGCACAGGGCATTGGCTTGGCTTAGATGTGCACGATGCAGGGCGCTATACTGGCGACGACGGCAAACCCAGAAAGCTTGAAAAAGGCATGGTGATTACCGTTGAGCCAGGCTTGTATTTTGCGCATGACAATGCATTGGTACCCAAGAAATATCGGGGTATTGGCATTCGGATTGAGGATGATGTGGTCATTACCCAGGGTGAGCCGCTGGTTCTTACCCGTGATGTGCCAAAAACAACGGCCGCGATTGAAGCGCTAATGCAGCAAAAAGTGCATTCATAGATATCATCCATACCTATATGGACAGCTGAGCTTTGTATGATACAAACCTAGATGAGACAAACAAAAAAAGCCCAAGACAGCTGGGCTTTTTTACGGACAATCGTTTATCGGCATTTTAGGTATCGGCTGGTGGATGTGCCAAATGCTCGATTTTATCTTCGGGCAAGTTTGTCAACAAATGGATGCGCTGAGAGAGTTGGCGTAATACTTGACTAAAGGCGGCTTTTTCCACATCACTATCGGCTGATACACTGTCCGTATCATTGATATGCCAATGTGCGGTTAACGGGAATTTGCCATCAATGTCCGCATGTTGCTGTAAAGAATTGCACAGCCCAATCACCAAATCAATCTTTGGCGCGTTGTCTTGTAAAAACTGCTTGACGGATTTGGGCGCTAAGCCTGTGACGTCATAACCTTCTTGTTTTAATACCTCGAGGGTGAATGGATGCGCGCTAGTGGATGGCTCAACGCCTGCGCTATAGGCTACAAAACGGTCACCGCCAATTTTATTCAAAATCGCTTCTGCCATTAGGCTACGGCTAGCATTGTGCTTGCATAGGAATAACACGTTATAAGGCTGCGTCATCAATAAGTCCCTTGTCATCATTCTGCGAACGGTCAACACGTTTGGATGTGCAATTTTTTTAAGAATGAAATTTTACCTTTAATGGCAAAAAATTGCTATTAAAATCCCCACAATTGTGCAAGTTTAAACCGTTGACATTAACCGCTTGGTTTTGCCAACAATTCGGCATCAAATAGGTAAAAAATTATTTATTCCAAAAAGTAATATTTAGTATAAAAATAATTTGCGTTTAATGAATTTTAAAAATAACTATTGTAAATATTTGATTTTATTATATTTTATATAACTGCAAAAAAATAATGACTTGCTTGTATAACTTTTGGTTGGGTTTTATGAAAAGAAAGTTTGACATTAACTATTGATTCATGAAAAATCTACATACTGCAAGATTCTCGTTGCAATTTTTTCATTTATTTACATTCGATTAGGGAGGGATTATGAGCACTAATCACAAGTTGTCTCATTCCCAGTGGAGCTCAAAGATTGGGTTCTTGATGGCTGCCGTGGGTTCTGCGGTCGGTCTTGGCAGTATTTGGAAGTTTCCTTACATGACAGGCGATAGCGGTGGCTCGGCATTTGTTATCGTGTTTATTATCAGTATCGCGCTTATTGGTTTTCCAGTGTTGGTCACTGAATGGCTGATTGGTCGCCGTGGACAAAGTAACCCAGCGGCAAGTTTTCGCAAAGCGGCGGTAGCCAATAACACGTCACCTGCTTGGAGTCTGCTTGGCTACTTTGGTATTTTAGCCGCTTTTATGATTTTGTCATTTTATAGTGTGATTGGCGGCTGGTCGCTTAATTACACCTTAAAAGCGGGTATCAATGCATTTGGTGGTCTCAATGCCGATGCCACAGGCAAAATTTTTGAGACGATGTTAGCCAATCCAACCGAAATGACGTTGTGGCACACGGCATTTATGGGCTTGACGGCGCTAATTGTGGCAGGCGGTGTATCAGCAGGCATCGAGAAAGCATCGAAAATCATGATGCCTGCGTTGGCTTTTATCCTATTATTTATCGTGGGATATAACGCGATTAATATGGATTTTGCCAAAGGCGCAGAGTTTTTGTTTAAGTTTGACTTGCAGCGTATGCAGGAAGTTGGTGTGGGTAAAGTACTGATGGCAGCGCTAGGACATGCGTTCTTCTGTCTGTCACTGGGCATGGCGATCATGGTGAGTTATGGTTCATACCTAAAACAAGATGTTGATTTATTGGCAACCGCGCGTACGGTGATTATCTGGGATATTATCTTCTCATTGGCGGCAGGTCTTGCGATTTTCCCAATTTTATTTAGCAATCATCTGGATCCAGCGGCAGGTCCCGGTTTGGTGTTTGTGACCCTGCCAATCGCCTTTGGTCAAATGAGCCTAGGTGTGGTGGTGGGTACTTTATTCTTCTTGTTATTGACTTTTGCGGCATTGACGTCGTCGATTTCAATTCTTGAGCCCATTGTCGAATTCTTGGAAGAAAAAACCCCAATGAGCCGTAAAATCTGCACGATAGTAGGGGCAGTGGCAACGTGGGCAGTGGGTGTACTTGCGTTATTGTCATTTAATAAATTGTCTGATTTTGCGGTATTTACTATCCACAAAAACGGTAAAGACATCCCACAAGGTATCTTTGACGCGCTAGATTATACGTCCAGTAAAATCATGCTACCTTTGATTGGTTTGGGTACCATTATCCTCATCGGCTGGTTTATCAACCAAGAATCGGTAAAACGTGAATTGGGGCTCGATGGCATGAAATGGACTATTTGGCAAATTGTGGTAAAATTTGTCGCACCGATTGGTATCATCGCCGTATTTTTAACGGAGTTACTGGGTTAATCACAAGGGCTTTATCTCAACAGCTTTATGTAATTAATTGCTCACAATAAAAAACCCCGAATCGTCGGGGTTTTTTGTTTCAATGAAACATTAATCAGTGCCATATTCTTGGCGTTTTGTGGCAAAAAAGCGCTCAAGTCGATCCATCGCTTCATGCAAATCTGATGCATTGGGCAAAAATACCACGCGAAAATGGTCAGGTGCATGCCAGTTAAAGCCCGTACCTTGTACCATCAAGACTTTTTCTTGCAGTAATAATTCCATCATAAACTGCATATCATCTTCGATTGGATAAATCTCACGGTCAATTTTTGGGAAACAATAAAACGCCCCTTGTGGCATGGTACATGAGATACCTTTAATGGCGTTTAGGCGCTCGATAGCGATGTTGCGCTGCTGATACAGGCGACCGGTTGGTGCAGTCAAGGCTTGCATACTTTGATAGCCACCCATCGCCGTTTGAATCGCGTATTGTGAAGGGACATTGGCGCACAGCCGCATCGATGATAGCATGGTTAACCCTTCAATAAAATCAGCCGCATGGTGTTTTTTACCCGATAACATCATCCAGCCTGAGCGAAAACCTGCGATACGGTGCGACTTTGACAACCCATTGTACGAGATAACCAAGCAGTTTTTGGCAAGGGTGCACATCGGTACATGCACGGCATCATCATACAGCACGCGGTCATAAATCTCATCCGCCATCAGTACAAGCCCGTGTTTTTCTGCCAGTGCCACGATTTTTTTTAAATTTTCGGTAGAATAAAGCGCGCCTGTTGGGTTGTTTGGGTTGATGACCACAATGCCTTTGGTGCGTTCATTGATTTTGCTTTCGATATCGGCAATATCTGGCTGCCAGTTGTCTGCTTCATTACACAGATAATGAACCGCTTTACCCCCTGCCAAATTCGTCGCCGCTGTCCAAAGCGGGTAGTCAGGCATAGGAATCAGCACTTCATCGCCATCATCCAGTAACGCTTGCATGGTCATCACAATCAGTTCAGAGACACCATTGCCCAGATACACATCAGCAACGTCTACCGCTTCTAACAATCCTTTGGCTTGGTAATACTGCAAAATCGCTTTACGCGCGGCAAAAATCCCTTGAGAGTCTGAATAGCCAATCGCATTGGGCAAATTCATCGCCACATCTGATAAAATCTCTTGCGGCGCTTCAAACCCAAATGGGGCAGGGTTGCCGACATTAAGTTTGATGATTTTATGACCTTGTGTCTCCATGCGGTTGGCAGTTTGTAGCAAAGGACCGCGAATGTCATAGCACACGTTTTGCAGTTTGTTGGATTTGTTCAAAGTTTTCATGGTAGATACATCACTACTAGGTTTGGGATTAGGTTTGGGGTTGGGTTTGGGATTAGGTTTAGAATGGTTGGGTTGAAAATTGGTAGTAGCAGGCATCGTCGGTTGAGTGGTTTGATCCTGCCACGGGTTCGCTTGATTGGCATCGCTTGATGCTTGTGCTACAGTAGTGTCATTGAGTATATGCGGTGCTAACGCTTGGGTGTTGACGTTATGACTTTCCACACCAGTACCCGATAGCAAATAGCTTTCGCTGCAGCCTAACAGACTGGCAAGCACAGGCAGTTTATTGGACACGATGCCATTGGAGCCGCGCTCCCAATTAGAAATCGCGGCACGGCTAACTTTAGCACCAGCTTGGGTCATTAAATCGGCAAGTTCAGCAGTGGTCAAGCCTTTGCTTTTACGCAGCTGCGTCAAGCGTTGTCCAGCCGATAGTTTAGCGTCAGTGTGCATAGCGGGGGAATTCCATTTGAATATCAATGAATTTTATCAATGGTTTGTCAGAAATACTGACAAAACTACAGTATAAATATCGGCGGATAACTGCCAATAGATAAACTACGCTTGTCAGCATAATAATGCAAGAAAAACTTACAATTTTTTAACTAACAACTTTTTAACTAACAATAAGGAGATTTACTATGGAAGATTTTTACCAATTGTCCGCGACCGATATTCGGGGTCAGCTATTTGATTTTGACACCCTTAGAGGTAAAGTCGTATTGATTGTGAATACCGCAAGCAAATGCGGCTTTACCCCACAGTTTGAGGGCTTAGAGAAGCTATACCAAGCTTACAAAGACCAAGGATTGGTGGTGTTGGGGTTTCCTTGCAACCAATTTGGTCAGCAAGATCCCGGCAATGAAGCGCAAATTAGTGAGTTTTGCCAAATCAATTATGGCGTGACCTTTCCGATGATGGCGAAAGTTGACGTCAATGGTAAAGACACCCATCCTGTGTATCAGTTTTTAAAATCACAGCCACAGGGCAAAGGTATGTTGGGCGACGCCATTAAATGGAACTTTACCAAGTTTTTAGTTGACCCACACGGCAGAGTCGTAGATCGTTTTGCACCGACCAAAGCCCCTCAAGACCTTGAAGCGGATATCAAAGCACTACTGGCGCAGAAGTGAGAAAAGGCGTGATAGAAAAAAATAAAAAGGATTTAATTGGGGGAATTAAATCCTTTGGGTGACAAGCGATAGAGACATTGTTATTATTGTTATCTTATTATTCTTATTGTTAGCTATGACCTTGCTGGCCATGTAGGTATGATAGGGTTTTTATGTGACAGCCACATGACATGCTCAGCAAAATTTTTAAAAAATTTTAATATTTGCCAAAAAAAATCGTTGACAGCAAAAATAAATTCTCTATAATACCCACCACAGACGATGGGTCGTTAGCTCAGTTGGTAGAGCGTCTGCCTTACACGCAGAATGTCGGCGGTTCGAATCCGTCACGACCCACCAATTTGACAAGTTTGGGTCGTCGTCATCAGCTACCGTGCAGTGGTAGTTCAGTTGGTTAGAATACCGGCCTGTCACGCCGGGGGTCGCGGGTTCGAGTCCCGTCCGCTGCGCCACTTATTTTAGTGGATTTAAAAACGAAATTTTTAAAGTTTTATGCCTCAAATCTCCCCTGATTTGAGGTTTTTTTTGGCTTAAATTTTTTACTAAGTTATTGATTTTAAAAAATATATTGTTTTATGAATTTTTATTTTGATGTGATTGGGAAAATTGATTTTGATTGTTAAGTTGAAAAGATACCTATTTTTAATATTTAAGTAAAACTAACGTGAGCGAGCGCTTGTGACCAAAAATTTTGGCTTACGGCTTGCGACCTTGCAAGTCGTAGCATGTCAGGATGCAATGTTATCTTACTTGAACTTAGCAATTTTAAGATAACGCACACTCACGTATGCCCAATGTCGAGACTAAATTCTCATAGAATTAACATAGAACTAGGTTGATACATTTGAGCACTAGCAAAAAAGCCTAAAAAAACTGATAAAACCGAAGAATGTATATACAGCTAATTCTCAGTATGCCAGTTTTTTAAGGCTCTTGTTTTATGCCTCTTTAGTGTTGAGAGATTACAAGTTTAGTCAATAATGCCTTCTTTTAACTGACTGACCAACACTGACAAAATGGCGAAGGTAATGGGTAAATCGCCTTCTTTGGCTTGTACCAATTCTGCCAAGGTATCGCCACGTTGGCTAGCAAACGCCTCAATCGCTGAAAGTGGGTCAGGCTGTGCTAAAAACTGACTGACATAACGGCGAAACGTGGTCATGATATCTTCACGCAGGGCATGAGCGGCGCGGCGTTCCCAGTAGCTAGTCTGTGGTAAGGATTCAACTTGCATCAATAGCCAATCTATATGCAGTAGCTCATATGCCTTAAAGTAAACTTTCGTGACTTGCTCGACATCTTGGCTATTTTTCTTGGCAAACCATACCGCATCCAGCACCTGTGGTGAGACAGGCAAGGTTGCAGAATGCGACTGCAATAACGAGATATCGCTGTATTGGGCGGTGAGTTTATCGAGATAATCCCTAAAGTAACTGGTACGAGGCTGATTGTCAAAGGTTTGACGGGTCAAGCTTGCCATGCCATCGGACAACTGGGTCGATACCGCAGTCACATCAAAGTCTTCCCCAAACTGCTGAATCAGCCAGTACATACTTTGGGTCAAGTCCTGACGTAAGCATAACTCAAGGGTTAGCTGGTGCTGTGAGTCGATTTGATTGTCTAGGGCTTCAAACAACTGCCAATACTGCGAAATATCAAACACATCTCGCATCACGCTATAGGATTTGACCACACTAGAAATCGATACACCTAACTCATCGACCATGCGATAGATATCTTCGATACCTAAGCGATTGACCAAGCTGTTAGTCAAATAAGTGCTGATAATCTCTCGGTGTAATGGATTTTGCTGCATTTGCTCAAAGTATCGCTCAGACAACACCGTGGGGAAATATTTTCGCATTTCTTGAATAAAGTAACCATCATCAGGGACATCGGATTCTAACAGATGGTCATACACCCACATTTTGCCATACGCCAACAACACTGACAGCTCAGGATTGGTTAAGCCTTGTCCCGCTTTTTGACGGCGAGCGATTTCCTCATCGCTTGGCAAAAATTCAATCGCTCTATCTAAGCGCTCTTCGCTTTCAAGATACTGCATGAATTTTTGTTGTAAGCTAAGATTGGCGGTTGCCTGCATGGCGGATAGTTCGATGGCTTGCGGCTGAAGATAGTTTTGACGCAACACCAGCTTTGCGACATCATCGGTCATACTGGCAAGCAGTTCGTTGCGTTGTTTGACGGTCATGTCGCCTTGTGCCACGATACCATCGAGTAAGATTTTAATGTTTACTTCGTGGTCAGAGCAGTTAACCCCTGCCGAGTTGTCGATGGCATCGGTGTAGAGTCGTCCGCCTGCTTGAGCAAACTCAATGCGCCCACGTTGGGTCATGCCCAAATTACCGCCTTCACCAATCACTTTGGCTTGCAGTTCATGCCCATCAATCCGCACCGCATCGTTGGCACGGTCGCCAACATCGGCGTGGCTTTCTTGGGTGCTTTTGACATACGTGCCGATACCACCATTCCAAATCAAATCAACAGGTGATTTTAGTAAGGCATGAATTAATTCATCAGGAGTAAGGCTGTGGGCTTCGATGGTAAATGCTTGTTTCATAGCAGAACTAATGGCGATTGCTTTGTCTTGACGAGAGAACACACCACCGCCTTGGCTAATCAAGGCTTTGTTGTAATCGTCCCATGTTGAGCGGGGCAAATTAAACAGACGTTCACGCTCGCTTAAGGCTGCCGCCACGTCAGGGGTTGGGTCGATAAAAATATGCAAGTGGTTAAAGGCTGCCAACAACTTGATATTGGGCGATAGCAACATCCCATTGCCAAACACATCGCCACCCATATCGCCAATACCGACCACGGTGAATTGATGACTAGGATTGTTTGGGTTTTGGATGTCTTTGCCCATTATTCGGAAGTGACGTTTTACCGATTCCCACGCCCCTCTTGCTGTGATACCCATCGCCTTATGGTCGTAACCGACTGAACCACCCGATGCAAAGGCATCCCCTAGCCAAAAGCCGTATTCAGCCGATAAAGCATTGGCAATATCGGAGAACGTCGCTGTACCTTTATCAGCCGCAACGACCAAATATGGGTCGTCACCATCATGACGCAGGGTATTGGCAGGCGGTACGACATGACCATCAACCAAGTTATCGGTGATATCAAGCAGCCCTCGAATAAATGTCTGATAACAACGCACACCTTCTGCCATATAGGTTTCTCGTCCGTCTTTCATCCACTTGGTTTTGACGATAAAAGCACCCTTTGAACCCACCGGCACAATCACGGCATTTTTTACCATTTGGGCTTTGACCAACCCCAACACTTCGGTGCGGAAATCTTCCATGCGATCTGACCAACGCAGTCCACCCCGAGCTACTTTACCACCTCGCAAGTGCACGGCTTCAACTTTTGGCGAATACACAAAAATCTCAAACATCGGCTTGGGTTTTGGTAAATTTGGAATGTCTTTGGCAGAGAATTTAAACGACAAGCGGTCTTTACGCTCGCCTTGTTCGTCACGCTGATAATAGTTGGTACGAAGTAAAGCATGCAGTAAATCAAGTATCCAACGCAAAATACGGTCTTCATCGAGCGTCTGCACGGATTTAAGCGTGTCTTGAATGGTTGCTTCAATATTTTCCACGGTTAAAGTAGGGTCAGACATCACTTCACTTGCTAATACCGCGTCTTGCGGACGCATTTTGGCATGAAACAGTTGTACAAAGCTGACACACAATTGTGGGTATTTAATCAAGGTTTGCTTGATATAAGGCAATGAAAATGGGGCTTTTGCCTGTAACATATAATGGCTCAAGGCTCGCAGAATCACCACTTCATAAGCATCGAGTGGGGTCGTCAAAATCAGTTGGTTTAGGCTGTCATTTTCGATAGCGCCTTGCCAAATCAAGCCAAGCCCTTCTTCAACCTGTTTTGCCACTACTCCCATATCAATATTGGCGGCATCGGCGCTGTGTTTCAGTTGCAAGACATACGCCTGCATCCACAAGTCCAAATTTTCTAATTCATAACTTTGAGAACTGATGACATTTAGGCCAAAGTTTTCCAAAATTGGCAAAATGTGTGACAAGGTGGCAGGTTGCGATTTGCCATACACTTTGAGGTGCAGGTTTTGGGCAGGCTCGTTGGTCTTTTGATACAGATACCAGCGCATCGGTAGGGCTTGCTGGGTAGCGATGCTATCGAGTCGTTTGAGGTCTTGTAAAGCGACACGGGGCGTGTAATCTTCTTGATACGCCAAAGGAATACTTCTTAGATAGTTATCCGCCAGCTGCGTGCCTTGAGCCTCGCCCAGTTCATCGGCAAACACTTGTCTTGCTTCATCTTCCCATCCTTGCATGGACTTGTTGAGTTGCTCCTCAAGGTTCGGTAGTAGGGTATCTATGTCGATGTGATTGAGATTTTCTGGCTGGGTGCGAACGTGTACGTGCAGACGTACATGATGCAACTCATCAAAATCGACCTTAAACTGTGACGACTCACCGCCAAAGGCATCAAGCAAAATTTGTTGAATTGCCCTACGCAGTTGGGTGTTAAATTTATCCCGTGGCACAAAAATAAGGCACGACACGAAGCGCTGATAATGGTCAATACGGGCAAACAACCGCAGACGGTGTTTGTTGTGTAAATTGGCGATACCCATCACCATCGGATACAGGGCTTCGCTACTGGCTTGAAACAGGTCATCGCGCGGCAAAGTGTTCAAAATATGCTGAAACTTGTGATAAGCGTGCCCATTGGTCGGCAAATGAGCCATTGCAAGCACACTGGCGACTTTTTGACGAAGCATGGGGATTTGGGTGACGCTTAATTGATAGGCGTTGGCGGTAAGCAAGCCAACAAAACGGTGTTCACCAATCACTTTGCGGTTGTCATCAAATTGCTGAATCCCCAAAAAATCCATGTACGCAGGGCGATGCACAGGCGATAAATGACGAGATTTTGACAATAACAATACTTGCGGTTCATTCACCAACGCTCGCAACGTTTTTGGCAATTGGTTAAAACTCTCAGACGGTTTTTCATGATCTAGGTTTTGGGTGCTAGCGGCTTGCATATCAGAGGTTTTATTATCATGGTCATCGCCAAGTAGCCCAAGCCCTGTTTGGGTTTGTTGATAAATTTCGATGCCATCGGCTTCATCTCGATAATGGTATTCTCGATACCCCAAAAAGATAAAATTATTGTCTAAAATCCAATCCAAAAACGCTTGAATTTCGGGAATTTCGGCTTGTTGTTGGGCAGGTAGCTGGCTAGTTGCCAGTTGTTGTTTGACATCAATCAGTTTTTGTCGCATGGCTTGCCAATCATTGACCACCTTATCAAGCACTTTGATTTTATCCAAAATCGCCGTCTGGATCTCAGCAAGTCTGTCGGCTGACTGCTGAGAAATTTCACAATAAATCAATGAGATAAACTTGGTGTCGCTACTTTGACTGACGCTGACATCTATCACTTGCTGCGTGTCGTCACGGCTGACTGCCATGATGGTGTGATGCAAACGATGTACGGTGATATTCATCGACTCTAAGCTCATCAGCAAGGTATCGACCAAAAACGGACGATCAGATGCCACAATCTGAATAACGCTGTGCGCTGAGTGAAAGTGTTGGCTTTCATAATCGGGGGTAAACACTGCCACTTGCGGGGTTCCCAAGCGATGGCGTTGTAATAGGCTAAAATGGTTTAATGCAATCCCTGCCAAGGTTTCGCTAGTCAAGGGCTTGTCCGCTCCTTGCCCAAAGTGTTGCTGACTGTTTTGGTAATAATTATCCACAAATTTGTCGAGTACTGGACTGTCACTCACATACTTGTGGGTAAATTGCTTGATGTCGTCCATGTCGAGCGCGGCAAGGGTTGCGGTAGTGACATTTTTTTTAGTATTCATGGTGATTTCTTCTTGTTTATTTCAGTTATTTATCGAGTCGAGGTAAAACCAATCTAGGCACAAAAGCATAGCGCACGATTTTGTCAAAATCGTGACTGGTGAATAAATGTTTGAGTTTTTCAGGTTTGTTAAAGCCAATCAGCAGTATTTCATTGGGTGACCACGTCACCGAGCGAATAGATTTTTTCCAATTATCACCACCGCCAATCTCTAGGCTAATTGGCACCTCGCTTTCCCAATGTTCGGTAGCGTGGTCAAAACCTGCTTGAAGCTGGTCACGCCACTCGTTGATGATAATATTCTCTGCATCAAACCCTGCTGCCGTAGGCGTAATATCCGTGTCTCGTACCCCAAAAGTGACAAACCGCAGCTTCACATCAAACATTGCCGCCCATTCTGCGGCAGTTTCTGCCAGTTCGTAAGATTTTTTTGAGCCAGATACTGCACAGCTTAAACGGGTGATTTTCTCACTAAATCCATGATTTTTATGAAATCCTTTTGGGGCAAGTGCTAAAGGTATCGTCGCATGATTGAGCAAATATTGCGTCACTTTACCTAAGATAAATTCGCCATTGAGTGCCATTTTGTCACTGCCGATGACAATGATATCGGCGTACATATCCTTGGCGGTCTGCAGCAAACCTTGAGCGGGGGATTCAGCGCAACGAATCACATACTGTGCATCAATGTGGCTAGGTACTTCAAGTTTGACTTTGTCCAATGACTTTTTGGCTTCTTCATGCAAAAACTGGTGATATTCTTCATCGACTTTGGAGGATTTTTTGGCTTTGGCAGGTTTGGGCAAAATTTGACATATCACGAGCTCGCTTTTTAGCATTTCTGCCAATACTATGCCAAGTTTTAACGCATCTTTGCCAACTGCGTTATCCAAATAACCGACTAACAGTTTCATACTCGACTCCCTGAGTGTTTTTCTAATGCTGAATTTTTTGAGGCCACAAAAAAGTAGTAACAGCCCGCTATGACTACCCACATCCCTGCAATCACATACACAATGATAGCTAAGCTTGAAATCAAATACAAACACGCCAAAATGCTTAATATCGGTAGTACAGGAAACAGCGGTACTTTAAAGCCACGAAGGGCATTGGGCATGCGATAGCGTAGCAAAATCACCCCAATCGACACCACGGTAAAGGCAATCAGTGTGCCCATACTGGTCAAATCCCACAGTACGTCAGCAGGGATAAAACCGGCAATCAATGATACAATGATCGCCACAATCAAGGTGTTGGCATTGGGCGTCAGAGTGCGTTGATTGACACGGTGAAAAATCTTGGGCGCAAGTCCATCTCGAGACATGGCAAACAAAATCCGAGTTTGACCGTACAGCACTACCAACGTAATCGAAAACACCGACACCACGGCCCCTGCTGCCAGCACGATGGCGGGCCATTTTGAGCCTGTAATGTTTTGCAAAATCACCGCCAAGCCCGCTTCTTGTCCTTCAAACAAGCCTTGAGCCTGAGCGCCTAGGGCAGTCAACGCCACCAAAATATAGAAAGTAATCACCACAAACAAAGCGGCAATAATCGCCAATGGCAGGTTACGGCGCGGATTTTCGACCTCTTCGCCAGCGGTAGACACCGCATCTAGCCCGATAAAGGTAAAAAAGATAGACCCTGCTGCCGCCCCAATCCCTGCCATGCCATGTGGGGCAAACGGTGTGAGATTGCCTGCATTAAAGGCACTGCTTGCAATGGCGATAAATAGCACCAACACCGCAAGCTTGACCACTACCATGATGGCATTGACCTTGGCAGACTCCGCCACCCCACGCATCAACAGTACACAGCACAAAAACACCAAAACCGACGCAGGCAAATTGATACCCCCATCACCGCCAAAATACAGGCGATACCGTCCGCCTGTAGGGGTGCAGACAGCATCCAACTCGGCAAATGCACACCAAACACATTGACAATCAAGTTATTTAAATACTCACTCCAGCCAATCGCCACCGCCGCCGCTGATACGCCGTATTCCAAAATCAAACAGGCTGCCACCAAAAACGCCACCCCCTCACCAAGCGTAGCATAGGCATAGGAATACGACGAGCCAGAGGCAGGAATCATCGAGCTAAGTTCAGCATAACACAGTGCGGTCAAACCTGCGGTAATCCCCGCAATGATAAAAGAAATCAACACGGCAGGGCCTGCTACAGGAACCTGTTGACTTAATACAAAGAAAATACCCGTGCCAATCGTTGCTCCCACCCCAAACATGGTAAGCTGAAACAACGAAATCGAGCGTTTAAGATGTTTGCCTTCTTGGCGGGTTTCCTCCACCAATTGGTCGATGGGTTTTTGGCGCAATAAGCGGTGGGTTAAACTTGGCGTCCGTTCCATAAGTTATCCTGTAAAAACAATATCCCTGAGTCCTACCTTAAAAACTGGCTTTGACAAATGAATACATGAGTTGAAATGGGTAAATAGTTTTTCCTAGTAAAAGTGAGTAGCTAAACAGCCATTCGCTCTTTTAATACCAAACCCGCGCGCAGTCCTTTTGCAACATTGGGATTGGGAAACAAAATATAAGCCGTGCCATCGTGCATTACGTAGGTCTGACCGCCATCAGTGGCAAGCGGTGTGCCTGCTTCAAAGGCGGTAAAATTAGGGGCAGTCGGCTCGACATATAGTACAAATTCATCGCTTTGCTTGATGATAGAATCGCTGACATCAAACACCCGTATCGCAGCTGTTTGTCGAGTGGGTAATGTCTGACCGCTGATGATCGCTCGGAGCACACGGTCGATAGAAGCAAACTGCCGCAAATCATTTTGCCCAAACGGCTTGGCTTTACCCAGCTCTAGCGTGGCACTAAACGCTTGGTGCGCTGAGCAACTAAACTGGGTGAACGTACCACCTTTGGTATTGTGATACACCAAGGCATCAAGTTCTGCTGCCGCTAGGCTGCTGAGCAAAAAATCATCCACCGCGGTTGCTGGATAGGGAAATAACGCAAATGTGGGCAACAGCGATGAGCGAATCGCGGTGTGCAAGTCATAATGATAACGAGGAAGGCGCTTATCCACCGTAGCAAAAAACTGGCCAACCCATTGCTCAAGTAATTTTGCCCGCAGGGCTTCTTGAGAGGTGAGCGAGGTTTTGTTTGGTTGATACGACTGATAAAACAAGCGGTTCATGTCAAACCCGATAAAACGCTTGTTTTGGCGAATGGCTTCAGGATTGCCCAAAATCAACAGCAATCGGCTATTGACCGTCAACTCACCTGCAAATATATCTTGATAAATCTGCTCTAACATCTCAATTGGGGCAGTTTCGTTGCCATGAATCCCTGCCGAAATCACCACCGATTTGTCATAAGTAGCAGGGGTAATACTCACCACACCTTCACCCAGCCATTGCCAAGTGATATTGTGGATTTTCCCGGCTTTGGTGGTGGGGCGTGTTCGGCTTAACACGTCTTGCAAAAAACTTGGCATAACAAGCTATCCTTTGATAAAACCTTGGTCAATTTTATTGCTGAAAATGATACACCGAGCCTAACTGCAAAATCTGGGTCAATTCATCCAACGCCTCATAACTCTCTTGTACTAACGCAGGGTCGCCGATATCCGCTTGGCTTAACGAATCACGGTAATGGCTATCCACCCATTGATTTAGACGCTCAAACAATCGATCATTCATCAACACGTGTGGATTGACCGCCTGTAGCTCGGTGTCGTTGAGGGCGACCCGCAGCCGCAAGCACGCAGGACCACCACCGTTTCGCATACTTTCTCGTAAATCAAACACTTTGATATCATCAATCGGCGTACCCATAGCAATCATGTCGTTTAAATACGCCCATACCGCTGGGTGCTGACGAGATTCTTCAGGCACGACAATAGTCATGCCACCATCAGGGCGGGTCAAAAGCTGACTGTTAAACAGATAAGTTGCCACGGCATCGCTTATTGTTACTCGATTGATAGGCACTTCAATGGCAATCAATTCTTGCTCAATGCCTGCCATCTTACGGCGAATCTCATCTAGCGCTTGGGCTTGATTGACAAAAGCGGCTTCATGGCAAAATAATACTTGCTGATTGCTCACTGCAATCACATCATTGTGAAACACGCCTTGGTCGATGGCATCGGGGTTTTGCTGGATAAAAGCGACTCGCTGTGCATCTAGCCCATGCAAGCGGGCGATGGCTTGACTGGCTTCGAGCGACTGACGGGCAGGATAGCGTTTGGGTGCAATGTCACCGCCTAAAAACTGCTGACCATATACGAAGACTTGTACCGCAGGGTCAGCATAGTTTGCCCCCAAGCGATTGTGATTGGCGGCGCCTTCATCGCCAAACATTGCCACAAGCGGCAGGGCAGGATGATGGACAAAGTGATTGGGGTTGTTAAACATCGCTGCGAGCACTTTGCTTGTAGTGTCATGTTCAATGGAGCGATGAAATTTGTTATTGAGATTGGCGGCGGTAAAATGCACCCGCCCATCGTAACTGTCGGCTGACGGTGAAACCGTTGCTGCATTGGCGACCCACATCGAAGACGCTGAGGTCAAGTTAGACAGCAAACTAGGCGAGACTGTCATCGCTTGACGAATCACATTGGCGTCATCGCCTCTAAAGCCCAGTTGGCGTAGACTTGGCAAGTGAGGACGAGCTTGCGGGGCAATCACGCCTTGTTTTAGCCCCATATCTGCTAAGGCTTTCATCTTGATTAAGCCTTGTTTGGCGGCAAGTTTTGGGTTCGCGACATGGTTACGGTTGCTGGTTGAAGCTTCATTGCCAAACGACAACCCTGCGTAATGGTGTGTCGGCCCCACTAAGCCATCAAAATTGACCTCATATCCTGTTTTTGACATCCCTATATCCCTATGATTAACTGAAGTTACGCAGCCCTTTAAAAAAGCGCTATCATAACAAAAAAAGCAGTCAGCGAGAGTAAATAAATGAACAAAGACATGATAGAACTCTACAGCGACTACCTCATCGCAAGTTTTGGGCAAACCACCGCCACAGGACTTGCCAATCTACTACAAGGGAGCATCTACCATGACAGCATCACCCGCTTTCTAAACAGTGAAACACTCACCGCCAAAGAACAATGGCAACTGATTAAACCCATGCTAAGACAGCATGAAAATGCCACACCCAATGCCATCGGCTATCTCATCTTTGATGACACCATACAGCCCAAACCACACACAAGCGTCGACGACATCAACTGCTGGCACTACGACCACACCCAAAACAAAAATGTTAAAGGCATTAACCTGCTTAACTGTCTGTATCATCGCAAAGATATCGACATACCCTTAAGCTTTGACATCATCACCAAACCCAATGTCTTTACCGATGACAAAGGCAAGGTTAAACGTAAAAGTGATAAAACCAAAAATCAGCGACTGCTTGATATGTTTGATAGCGCAATCAAAAACCAAGTCAAATTCGACTATGTATTAGCCGATTCTTGGTTTTCAGCCAAAGCGACATTCAAACATATTCGTAAAGCTAACAAGCATTTCATCTTTGCGTTAAAGTCAAATCGCTTAGTGACTTTAACCCCTGATGATAGAGAAAAAGGTAACTTTGTACGTATTGATGAATCTAATCTACCCGATAATACCCCTGTTCACGGCTTTTTAAATGACTATCATGATGAAGTCTTGTTATTACGCCGAGTCTTTACAAACAAGGACGATAGTATAGGGGTGTTATATCTGGTATGCTCAGATTTGCAATGCGACAAGGATAAATTTATCAACGGCTATCAAAAACGATGGCAGGTTGAAGTGTATCATAAGTCGTTAAAGCAAAATGCCAATTTGGGTAAGTCGCCTGCTCATAGCCAAAGGGCTCGGTTTAATCATATGTTTTTAGCTATGTATGCGGTGTTTAAGCTTGAGTGTTTGAAAATCAAAACCAAGTTAAATCATTTCGCTTTGCGTACAAAGTTACTAATTTCTGCTAATCAGTCGGCTTTTGCCCAGCTTAAGGCTATTAGCGGTGCGTAACTTCAGTGATTAATTTAAAAAAATTCGCTTCGATAATATTTTGATAACTTACAACACAACCCCTGGCGATAATTTCTCAGGCAAAGTCAATTGTTCACTCTCAAGCGACGCCATCGGCCACGCACAGTAATCAGCCGCATAAAACGCGCTGGCACGATGGTTACCCGATGCGCCAACCCCGCCAAACGGTGCGGCACTCGATGCCCCTGTCAAAGGCTTGTTCCAATTGACAATCCCCGCGCGGGCTTCCATCAATAAACGCTCAAACAAGTCACGCTTTGGCGATACCAAACCTACCGACAACCCAAACCGCGTGTCATTGGCAAGACGCAACGCCGCATCAAAATCGTTGTAGCGATAAATGCACAACAAGGGTCCAAAGTATTCTTCATCAGGGATGTCTTTGACATCGGTCACATCCAAAATCGCAGGTGATAATAGACTGCTGTTGTCTTTAACAGACCGCATGATTAACCGCGGTTTTGCCCCCAACTCAATGAGTTTTTGTTGGGCAGCTAGCATATCGTTGGCAGCTTTTAGCGAAATCACGCCGCCCATAAATGGCTGGGGCTTAGCGTCCCATTCGCCAATTACCAGTTTTTTACTGGCATCAACCAAGCGTTCAATAAACGCATCTCCCGCTTTGCCATTTTTGACCAGTAAACGACGGGCACAGGTGCAACGCTGTCCTGCCGAGACAAACGCCGATTGAATGGTTAAATTCACTGCCGCATCTAGGCTGTCTGGCTCACTGTCATCCAAGTCATCAATAATCAAGGCGTTATTGCCACCCATTTCAAGGGCAAGGATTTTGTCAGGACGACCTGCCAACTGCTGATGTAATTGATAGCCTGTGTTGGCACTGCCTGTAAACAGCAAACCATCGATGTGCTTGGATTGTGCCAATGCCACGCCTGTGTCACGTCCGCCTTGCACCAGATTGATAACGCCATTGGGCAGACCTGCTTGTTGCCAAAGCTTGACGGTTGCTTCGGCAGTCCATGGGGTCAACTCACTGGGCTTAAACACAATCGTGTTGCCTGCAATCAAGGCAGGGACGATATGACCATTGGGCAAATGTCCTGGAAAATTATAAGGACCAAACACCGCCAGTACCCCGTGCGGGCGATGGCGTAAGGATGCCACGCCATCTGCCATTTTGGTTTCGCTCGCGCCCGTGCGCTCGTGATAAGCACGAATCGAAATCGCCACTTTACCTATCATCGATTGTACTTCGGTGAGGGTTTCCCATCGGGGTTTGCTGGTCTCTTGGCTGATGATTTCGGCAAGGGCAGTCTTGTTGTCTTCTAGCAATTTGGCAAAGCGTTCGATAATCGCAATTCGCTCGCTAATCGGCTTTTTTGCCCAACTGAGGAACGCTTGACGCGCCGCTTGACACGCCGCTTCAACATCCTCCGCCGTCGCTGCGTTGCCTTGCCAAATCACCGCTTGGCTCACCGGGTTGGTTGTTTGCCACACGTCACCGTGAGCTGTGACCCATTCACCATTAATAAGTAGCGTCGCCTGCAGGCTGTTTGGGCGTTTGTTGTCAACGGTTGTCATCTTATCTTCCTTAAATGATTGATTGCCATTTTTTACAAAAACATAGCTTTTATAAAACTATAAATAGTTGGGTAAAATGCTTTATCGGTCACGCGGTGCTGTTAGGCTGATGTTAATTAACCTAATGTTAATCGACTTTTATAAACCCATTAACGCGTAGGATTGAGCGGTAACACTCGCACATTCTGACCGTCTGTGAGATGAAGCTGTTTGGCTTGTTCTGTGGTCAACGATAGGGCGCCGTTAAGCTCGCTCGGTAATTCAAGCAAGCACGCTCGGTAGTCCAAATAATTATCATTGCCACACAAATATGGCTGAGTATCAGACGGGTTATCAGCGGTTGAATCGCTAATAGTGACGGTCACAAGCTGACTGTCATGCACCGCTCGAAGATTGCAAATTTCGGCTTCTAAGGTCGGACCTGCATCAAAAATATCGACATAATTTTGATACTTTAATCCTTCGCTTTCTAGGACTTTACTAGCAGGCAAAGTTTTTGGGTGGGTTTTGCCAATGACGGCTTGGGCTTCAGCGGTCAGCAAGTCCACATAAATGGGGAAGCGGGGCATCAGCTCAGCGATAAAGGCTTTTTTGCCAATGCCTGTAAGATAATCAGCTTCGGCAAAATCGATATCAAAAAAATGACTACCCACCGCATCCCAAAACGGTGAACGCCCGTTTTCATCTGAATAGCCGCGCATTTCAGCAATCAATTTTTCTTCAAAATACTGCGAAAAGGCAGCGATAAACAAAAAGCGGATTTTTGACAATAATTTGCCGTTGTGGTTTTGGCGGTAGTCTTCGTCCAAAAACAAGGTACAAAGCTCGCTACTGCCCGTCAAATCATTGCCCAAAATCAAAGTTTTCATGATGTTATGGGTGTCAAGACTTTGTGAAGAGTGCACCTGTTTGCCGACGTGGTAGGTATAAAACGAATCACCCAACCCAATCGCCACCTCAATCCCGCTAAGTCCCACGACTTTTTGGCTGTCGGTGTCTTCAAGCACAAACAAATAGCCTTGCTCACACTTTTTGGCGTCGCCTTTGAGGGTTTTTTCGATGCGTTTAAGACGGCTTAATAACACTTCTTTGTTGGCAGGCAGGGTCGTCATACCAATACCCGATTTTTCTGCCAACACAAAAATATCATCCAAGTCATTGACGCTTGCGTGTCGAACGATAAACATAGCGGTCACCTATCGACTTAATTGGCTTGATTGGCATTGGGTTGATTGGCGACAAAGCGAGCAATCGCACGCGCTAAACGGTTTAAGCCCTCGTCAATTTCGTCATCGCTAATAATCAGCGAGGGGGCAAAGCGAACGACATTTAAACCCGCTACCAAGACCAACACGCCTTCTTCACTAGCAAGGGTAACGATGTCTTTGGCTTTGCCTGCATAGGCAGGTTTTAGTACCGCCCCCAGTAACAACCCTTGACCTCGCACGGTCTCAAAAATAGGATAGGTTTGGTTGATGGCGTGTAGTCTATCAATGATGCGCTGTGAGCGAGTCTTGACCCCTGATAACACCTCAGGCGTATTGATAAACTCAAACACCGCGCCTGCAACCGCGCTGGCAAGTGGATTGCCGCCATAGGTCGTGCCATGGTCGCCAACCGCAAATTGACTGGCAAATTCATCCGTCGTAAGCATCGCCCCAATCGGGAAACCGCCACCCAGCGCTTTGGCGGTGGTCAAGATATCGGGCACAACCCCTGTATTCATATAAGCATACAGCGCCCCTGTACGCCCCACGCCAGTTTGGACTTCATCAAAAATCAGCAGCGCCCCTTTGTCATCACACAATTGACGTAAGCCTTGTAAAAACTCAGCATCCGCAGGCAACACACCGCCTTCACCTTGAATTGGCTCAACAATCACTGCACACGTTTGCTCATCAATCACTGCTTTTGCCGCCGCTAAATCATTGAACGGCACGTGAATAATACCGCCAGGTAGTGGGGCAAAGTCTTTTGAATATTTTGGTTGACCACCTGCTGCCACAGTAAACAGCGTACGACCGTGGAATGAATTGTCAAACGCCACGATGTTGCTTTTACCCTTGGCAAGCCCGATTTTACGCGCCAGTTTGAGTGCCGCTTCGTTGGCTTCTGCCCCTGAATTGGCAAAAAATACTTTGTCGGCAAAAGTATGATCAACCAACTGTTTCGCCAGTTTTAATACAGGCTCATTGGTATAACCGTTGCCGATATGCCACAATTTTTGACCTTGTTCTATCAAGGCTTTCACCGCCACAGGGTGAGCATGACCTAGAGCGTTCACGGCAATACCGCCAGCAAAGTCAATATAGTCTTTGCCATCTTGTGCCCACAGTTTTGCCCCGTCGCCTTTAACCAAAATAAACGAAGCAGGGGCGAAAACAGGGACCATGTATTGATCAAAATCTTGGCGGGTTGGTGGGTTCGATTGCGTGGTCATACGATTTCCTTATCAAAAAAATGGTAGAAATAACTATGTATAAAAGGTGTTAAACACTAAGTATTCATTGGCAAATTGCTGAATATAAAAATATTCAAAGCTTGTTAATTAGTATAGACAATCAAATTGCCAATAAAAAAGTTACAAAGTGACTATAATTAATTCATAATGAGCAAATTGCTAATAGGAAAAGTCAAAATGAATGATAATGACGAAAAGATTCTGGGTTTATTACGAGACAACGCCCGCTTGTCGATTAGCGCGATTGCTGACGTACTAAAGCTGTCTCGTACTACGGTGCAGAAGCGTATTGAATACATGGAGAAAAAAGGTATCATCACAGGCTATACCATTCGAATGAAGCCGACTGCCGAAAAAAATTTGATTCGAGCGTGGATGAGTATTCAGGTGGAAGGTAATAAGGCAAGTTTGGTGATTCAACAGCTGCGTCTTAATCCCGCGGTTCATGAGCTGCACACAACCAATGGTAAATGGGATTTATTAGTAGAGCTCACGGCAGATACGTTACAAAATTTTGATAAAGTATTAGAACAAATTCGCAAAATTTCAGGCATTTATAATACCGAAACGAGCATTTTATTGACAACTTATAAAGTCTGATGTTGTGAGTCGATGATGGTGTAACTAGAAATGGCGTAGCTAAAAATTGAGTGTTTATGTACAAAGTGTCTATGTAAAAAATAGGTAAAAAATGGGTGTTATCTCGCTTTGGTTTTCGGTGAGATAGGTAACATGGTCGGGGGCTTACCATCTATCTATGTTATTATCTATGCTATTTGTTATGACCAAAAAATCCACTAACGCCTTAACGCGTTTTACCTTTAAGTCCGTCATTTAAGCCCATCATTGAAATCATCCTGATTATCCAATGGAGTAGCAATCCAGACGAGGCGTCAGTTAACCAAATTAAAGTAGATAAACCGATGATGTATGTTGAATCAACCCCTGCGTAATGATATTGGGTTATTAAATAAAATTAATTAATCCTATTTTCTCGGCTCTACTGAAATGTTACAGTATGTTAAGATATATATTCTTCATAATCAGAAACTTAGTTTTGTTTTTGTAATATATAAGCCCTGTTAAATCTTGCTGTAATTTGAATTATTGTAAATAATTTGTTAAGGTTGCTTTCCAGTTAATCTAATGAAAAGATATCTTTATGAGTTCTGTGAAAGTCGAAAAATTCGGCCCTTTTCCTCGGGTTAATCGCCCTGTTTTTATTGCATCCGCATTGCTGATTGTCGGATTTATTATTTTTGGTTCGTTATTTGGTGAGTTGGCAGGTGAGGTTTTTAACCAACTGCAGTCTTTTATTACCCACCGTTTTCGTTGGCTTTTTATCATTTTAATGAATGTCGCGGTGGTGTTTAGCCTATATATTGCCTTGAGTCGTTATGGCGATATTCGGCTTGGCCATCAGACAGAGCATCCTGAGTATAGCTTACTGTCATGGTTTGGGATGCTGTTTAGTGCGGGGATTGGGATTGGTCTGTTGTATTGGGGGACGGCAGAGCCGTTATATCATTTTATGTCGCCTCCGATGGGGCAAGCCGAAACCGTAGAAGCGGCTAAACAAGCGATGAGTATTTCGTTTTTGCATTGGGGGATTCATGCGTGGGCGTTGTATTGTGTCGTGGCATTGTCATTGGCGTATTTTCATTATCGCCGTGGCTTGCCGTTGTCGATTCGCTCGGTACTGTACCCATTGATTGGTCAAAAAATCTATGGCAAATGGGGGCATGTGGTCGATACCCTTGCGGTGTTTGGCACGATGTTTGGGGTGGTGACATCCTTGGGGCTGGGTGCGATGCAAATCAACACAGGCTTTAGCAATGTGTTTGGTATTCCCAATAATATTCCGGTACAGCTTTGTTTGATTGCAATTATTACCGCGATGGCAACGTTATCAGTGATGATGGGACTGGATAAAGGGATTAAACGCTTAAGCGATATCAATATTGTACTGACTGTGTTGCTGCTTGGTTTTATGTTATTGTTTGGTCCGACCCAGTTTATCATCGATAGTTTTATTGAAAATATCGGCAATTATGTCAGTCAACTTATTCCACTAGGATTTTGGAGTGAGGCGTATAGCAATACGGATTGGCAGGCAAATTGGACGATTTTTTATTGGGCATGGTGGGTGAGTTGGTCGCCATTTGTGGGAATTTTTGTGGCGCGCATTTCTCGGGGTCGTACTATCAGAGAGTTTATTTTTGGGGTGTTATTTATCCCGATGCTGTTGTTGTTCTTTTGGTTTACCACTTTTGGCGGCAGCGCGGTACATATGGAATTGATGGGCAATTATGGGCTGATAGAAGCAGTCAAAGCCGATTATGGTAGTGCGATTTTTAAACTGATTGAATATTATCCTTTAACCAAGCCTGTGACGCTGGTGATTGTGGTGATGATTATGTTGTGGTTTGTCACTTCGTCAGATTCGGCAAGCCTTGTGATTGATATGCTCACCGCAGGCGGCGATACCAATCCGCCAAAAATCCAGCGGTTATTTTGGGCATTGAGCCAAGGAGTGATTGCTGCGGTGTTATTGGTGGCAGGGGGGTTATCTGCGTTGCAAGCGGTCGCGATTATTGCAGGCTTTCCGTTTGCCATCGTGGTGTTTGTGATGATGTATTGTTTATGGCGAGGGCTGACACGTGATAGATTGACCTTGTACCGTAATCAACAATGGTATATCACGGCAGAGTCTGCTGAGCATAATTCAGCGAATGAGTTTATCGATGAGCATTTATTGCTGGGTCCGCCCGTGGTAGTTAAAGATGAGTAATATTGTTTTTGTTGATTAACATAAATGCACGGGTGCAAGCGTCGCAAAGCTGATGCCTGTCTACGCAGTCAACCACTGGGCGTTAATTGACAGAGTGACAGCCTAGACATGCGTTACAAAGAAAAACGCTATAACAAACGCCTAATCTATGGCAATATTTGATATGCCCATAAAATTGTATGCCCATCAAATAATGAGGAAACCCCAATGAGCAAGCCTGAAAAACCTTTTATTGCGCTTAATATCGCAATCTTAACTGTATCAGACACCCGAAGTTTAGAAGAAGATACCTCTGGTCAATACCTAGCCGATAGCCTTGTCGAATCAGGGCATACTCTGGCGGAGCGAGCCATACGCACCGATGATATTTATCAAATCCGTGCGATCGTGAGTCAATGGATTGCCGACCCTGCGATTCACGCTATCATTACCACGGGCGGGACAGGTTTTTATATCCGTGACCAAATCCCTGAAGCCCTAAGCCCGCTGTTTGATAAAGAAGTACAAGGGTTTGGTGAGATGTTCCGCGCGTTATCTCGTGATGAAATCGGCATGTCAACTTTGCAATCTCGCGCCCTAGCAGGCATGGCGAATAATACGGTGATTTTTTGTTTACCTGGCTCCTCGGGTGCCTGTCGCACAGGCTGGAAAGGCATCATCAAAGAACAGCTCGACAACCGTACCCGTCCATGTAACTTTGTGCCCCATCTGATGCGTGAAAATCCAAAACATGACCATTAAATTGGCAGGAGTGGTGATTTTGGCGGGGGTGAATCATCTCGGATTGGTTCACCCAAGGCGCTATTAAGCTTGCCAAATGGCGAGACTTTGCTTGATTTTCATATTCGTCATGCCAAATGCTTAAATGTCCCTGTGATGATGGCGGATAATGGTAAGCGCTTATGCCATGATATAACCGTCAAAATCATTGATGATTATCTCCCTAATCAACAAAATGGCAAAGGGGGAGGGGCTTTATCAGCCATGGCAAGTGCCATGAATCAAGTCATGTCTCCTTACCATTATTTACTGGTGATAAGCTGTGATAGTTTGGTTCATGCCCATCAAGTTTTTGATAAGTTGCGTTATGCAGTAACCGATAATGAGGCGGTGATTTATTTAAAGGCTGAAAAGGATTATCCATTGTTGGGTTTGTATCGTACGGATTTATTAATAAAATTAAACGATTATTTGGATAAGGGTCAGCGCGCAGTGATGAAGTTTTTGGCGGATAAAAAAATACAAACCGCTGCATTGCCGAATGAATGGATAACTTTAGCAAATTTTAATACCAAAAATGAATTTGATTTGGCGTTGAACTCACTCAATGACATAGGATAAATAGGTCAAATTTTGGGAAATTATTCACATTAACAGGATATAAAATAATTTCATCAGTTAAGGGTAGGATTAAGGGTATGAGTTAAAATTTAGGCATGGTAATTGCATTTTTAAATTACCTTGTTTGATTATGTTGGAAAACTGCTATGCCTTCAATCAGTAGCCCTGTGAGTGTTGAATTTTTTCCCCATGACACCGTGAAAGAAAATCGTTTTGACCTTCCTATAACCACCAAACATGCAAAACCTGTACAAAATCAGGGCAAAGTGTATCTGGTTGGTGCAGGTACAGGCGACCCTGAACTCTTGACCATCAAAGCTTATAAAACCATCTTGCAAGCGGATGTGATTTGTTATGACAATCTGGTGAGTGATGAGATTTTGGCACTTAACACAACGGCAGAAAAAATCTATGTGGGTAAAAAATGCCACAAGCACAGCATGTCCCAGCAAGACATCAATGGCTTATTGGTTACCCTAGCGCAACAAGGCAAAACTATTGTACGCTTAAAGTCGGGTGACCCGTTTATCTTTGGGCGTGGCGGTGAAGAAATGCAAACCGTGATTGGTGCAGGGGTGGCGTGTGAATCGATTGCTGGCATTACCACCGCGCTAGCAGTCGCCAATAGCATCAATATTCCGCTCACCCATCGCGACTATGCGCAATCCGTCAAATTTGTGACAGGATTCTTGAAGGCCGACACGCCAAATGAGCAATATGCAGAGCTGCTTGCCGATAATCAAACGGTGATTTTTTATATGGGGTTAAATACCTTGCCATCGCTGACACAAGGCTTGTTGCAAGCAGGTAAATCAGCCGATACTCCATTTGCCATTATTTCCAATGTCAGCCGAGAGAATGAACAGGTATTAATCGGGACACTTGATACCATTCAAACGCTACAAAATATTGCCAAACTGCCTTCCCCTGCAGTGATGATCATGGGCGAAGTCGTATCACTATATAATGAGTTAAATGCCAGTCGGCAATATTATCAACAATTAGTGGTGTAGTTTGATTGGGGTAAAGATAAAGGGGCATGATTTCTATACCCCTTTATATATTGTCGGCATTTAGTTAAATAAACACCACGCCATGATTGACCTTAACTGGATACGATCTTAACGAAACTCGCTCATCATCAAGACACTTACCTGTTGCCAAGTCAAAACGTTGTTTATACATAGGTGACGCGACATATCGTACCTTTTGTCCATCAATTTCACAGCTACCGAGTAGTCCCCTGGAAATGACATTAGCCTTGCTAAATGGGTCAAAGTTATGCATGGCATATACTTCGTCATGATGGGTCCGAAAGATAGCCACTTGCTCACCGTTTACCAGCGCACACACGCCTGTCTCGGGGATGATATCGTCAATTTTACAGATTTCATTCATAGTAATTTTCCATTGTTTTGATTGAAAATGGCAGGCTAAATTAGCGCCATTTTGCTATGGTTAACCATTAAGCAAGCTCGATGTCCGCTTGGGCGGCAATAGCGTTGTAAGCTAATCCTTGCTTTTCCTCAGCCGTTGCAGGGCGAATTTGGCTCCGCTCTTCGACAAACACCACGTTGTCATCGACTT
>NZ_DALZPU010000011.1:0-58380 GCF_032017465.1 Moraxella sp. CTOTU47616 | reverse complement strand
GTTAACGTGTGGTTTAGTACGTTCAAACTTGGCCTTTGCCATAATTTAATCCTCTTTTGTTAATATTAACCCAATGTCTTAGGTCATTTACTTTATTATCAACGCTTATAGGTTATGAAAATTTGACCCATTAAATTTAACAGGTCAAATTAGCTAACTTATAATTTTTTTCAGTGTCGAATAGGATAGAAGAATTTGATTGGGTTTAACCATCAAATTGCCCATCAAATTTATTCGTCATCATCTTTATGAGTGAATTTTTTGATGATTTCATCAGCAACGTTACGTGGTGTCTCAGCGTATTTTGCAAACTCCATTGAGTAGGTTGCACGACCTTGAGACATTGAGCGTAATTGGGTTGCATAACCAAACATCTCGGCTAGTGGTACTTCCGCACGGATTTGTTTAACGCCGCCAAACATATCATCCATACCTTGCACCATACCACGGCGACGGTTTAAGTCACCCATGATATCACCCATGTAGTCTTCCGGTGTCTCAACTTCTACTTTCATAACTGGCTCAAGTAGAACAGGGTTTGCATTCATAAAGCCTTTACGGAAGGCCATAGAACCTGCCATTTTGAACGACAACTCATCTGAGTCAACGTCATGGTATGAACCATCATACAGTGTTGCTTTAATACCAACGACTGGGTAACCTGCAAGAACACCATTTTTCATACGTTCTTGAATACCTTTGTCTACCGCACCAAAGTACTCTTTTGGTACCACACCACCAACCACTTCTTCAGCAAATTCATATTCTTTGCCATCAGCCGTGTCAAGTGGCTCAAGACGTAACCATACGTGACCGAATTTACCACGACCACCAGTTTGGCGTACGAATTTACCTTCTTGCTCAACGGTGTTACGAATCGTTTCACGGTAAGCTACTTGTGGTGCACCTACGTTGGCTTCAACGCTAAACTCACGTTTCATACGGTCAACAAGAATTTCTAAGTGCAGCTCACCCATACCGCTGATGATAGTCTGACCAGATTCCTCATCGGTGTGAACACGAAATGACGGGTCTTCTTTTGCCAAACGGTTAAGCGCGATTGACATTTTTTCTTGGTCAGCTTTGGTTTTTGGTTCCACTGCCAATGAAATAACAGGATCTGGGAATTCCATGCGCTCAAGCGTAATGATATTGTTTTCGTCACATAGCGTATCACCTGTGGTTACATCTTTTAGACCTACAAATGCAACGATGTCACCTGCACGAACTTCATCCACTTCTTTTTGTGAGTTAGCGTGCATCTCAACGATACGGCCAATACGCTCACGTTTCATTTTCACTGGGTTATAAACAGAGTCACCTTGTTTAGCAACACCTGAATAAACACGTACGAAGGTTAAGTTACCCACGTATTTGTCATTCATAATTTTGAACGCAAGACCAGCAAATGGTGCATCATCCGATGATTCACGAGTCGCTTCAGTTTCGGCTTTGTCATCTAACACACCTTTGATCGCATCAACGTCATTTGGTGCTGGTAAGAATTCGATAACCGCGTCAAGCATACGTTGTACGCCTTTGTTTTTAAACGCAGTACCACAAAGCATTGGTTGAATTTCGCCCGCTAGGGTACGTGCACGTAAACCTGCTACGATATCTTCACGTGATAAATCACCTTCTTCTAGGTATTTATCCATCAACTCTTCTGAAGATTCAGCCGCTGCCTCAACCATGTTGCTGCGCCATTCATCGACGGTATCAACTAAGTCGGCAGGAATTTCGGCGTATTCAAATTTCATACCTTGAGAAGCGACATCCCAAATGATGGCTTTCATCTCTAGAAGGTCAACAACCCCTTCAAAGGTATCTTCTGCACCGATTGGCACAACCACAGGTACAGGGTTACCACCAAGACGTTGTTTTACTTGGTCAACAACGCGGAAGAAATTTGCCCCTGTACGGTCCATTTTGTTCACGAACGCAAGACGCGGTACTTTATATTTGTTTGCTTGACGCCATACTGTTTCTGACTGAGGCTGTACACCACCAACCGCACAGTAAACCATACATGCACCGTCAAGTACACGCATTGAACGTTCTACTTCAATGGTGAAGTCAACGTGACCGGGGGTGTCAATGATGTTAATGCGATGCTCTGGGAATTGATGACCCATACCAGACCAGAAACAAGTCGTTGCCGCTGAGGTAATAGTAATACCACGCTCTTGCTCTTGTTCCATCCAGTCCATGGTTGCAGCACCTTCATGCACTTCACCTAGCTTATGGTTTTTACCTGTATAAAACAAAATACGTTCAGTTGTTGTCGTTTTACCCGCATCAATATGTGCAGAGATACCGATATTACGGTAGCGATTCAAGGGTGTTGTACGTGCCATAGTTAATTCCTAAGGACTAAAGATTAAAATTATTCCATTATCAATAAACAGTTATGTCTTAAAATGAATAATAATTAGTTTTAACGTTTGATTGAAAGATCGACAACCAACTAGATAAAAGAAAGCCTTACTCTTGACATAAGTGCTGTATGATAAGAGCTTGCCATGACAAATGCATGACAAGCTTCTTTTTCAATATGCAATATTGGGCTGAATTTGCAAATTTCAAGTCACCCAATATTATCTATTTTATTATAAGCTAATTGCTACCTAGGTGATAGCAATCAGTATCAATTAGAAACGATAGTGTGAGAACGCTTTGTTTGCGTCAGCCATACGGTGAACTTCGTCACGTTTTTTCAGTGCATTACCTTTGCCATCAGCTGCGTCTAGCAATTCACCTGCTAAACGTAAAGCCATAGATTTTTCAGAACGTTTTGCAGCCGCATCAACTAACCAACGCATTGCTAATGCAGTACGACGGGAGGGACGTACTTCCATAGGAACTTGGTAGGTAGCACCACCCACACGGCGAGCTTTTACTTCCACCATTGGGCGAACTCTTTCTAACGTATCTTCAAAAAACTGTACAGGGTCAATGCCCGAGTTTTTTTCTAAAACACGGTCTAACGCACCGTATACGATTGATTCTGCAACTGATTTTTTACCGTCAACCATTACATGATTGATGAATTTAGCAAGTGTTTTGCTACCAAATTTAGGATCTGGTAGGATTTCACGGGCAGCGATGACACGACGTCTAGGCATGATAATTTCCTTGTGTATTCAGGGTAGTCTGGTAGCTAAGCGGTTGCTTTTCACCAGCCTTACTGCATAGTATTGTAAAACTATAATCAACTATGCAAACAATGTTAAAAAATGGGGTAAAAAACGGCTAAAATTATGCTTTAGGACGTTTTGCGCCGTATTTTGAGCGGCCTTGTTTACGATCTTTTACGCCGGCACAGTCAAGTGCGCCACGAACTGTATGGTAACGAACACCTGGTAAATCTTTTACACGACCACCACGGATAAGTACAACACTGTGCTCTTGTAGGTTGTGACCTTCACCACCGATGTAGCTTGACACTTCAAAACCTGACGTCAAACGTACACGGCATACTTTACGCATCGCTGAGTTTGGTTTTTTTGGTGTGGTAGTGTATACACGGGTACACACGCCACGGCGTTGTGGGCAAGCTTTTAAAGCTGGCACTTTTGATTTTTCAGTAATGGTATTGCGACCTTTACGAATTAATTGATTTGTAGTTGCCATAAGGCACTCTCTCCCGTTTGTTGTCAAAAAATCTCTAAAAACCGCTGATAAGCTATTTTTAGGACAGCGTATTATAGAGATTTTTGTTGGTTTTATCAACTAAAAAATCACCTAGAAAATACAGATGGATAATGTAAATGGGGATTTTTAGAAAAATTTCAGAAAAGTAGGGGAAGGTAAACTATCAAACATCGTGCTTATCGAGCACAGAGTATCTAACACACTGTGAATATACATCACAATAGACTAAAATAAAAAAGACTAAAACTAAAAGAACCAATGCGTTAACTTTGAAAACCTTAAATAAATTATCGGTTAAAAGTCAACGCATTGGTTCTAGCTCATTTATTACTTATTGTTATTATTCAATGATTGCAAAAAATTCAATTTAATGACGATAATTTTAAATAATTGTACTTTTAAATTTCTTATTTTTTTTATAATTTTTTTTAAACTAACAACGTGATGTACTGACATTTTACTTTTATTTATTGGGGTTATTATCGTTATTAGTTATTAAGCTTGTCATCCGTTGTTAAATCTATTTTGCCAAATTTAAGCGGATTGGTCTTTTTAGATTTGGTGAATAACGTTGATATTGATAACTAAAAATGTGACGTTGCTGACGGGTTGTGTAAAAGTTTGTGTAACATGACTTAAAGTAACGAACTTTATCGTAACTAGCCTTAAATTAATAAGCACTAGCTAAAACTAATAAAAAAGGCAAAAGCCAGACAGCTAGCTTTTACCTTGTTATATGAGCGCAAAATTATTCTTCAGTCATATGGGTCAACTTTGGCGCGGGGGCAAATACCGACATCGCAATTTCAATCACTTCATTGATAATAATATTGTTGTAAGCCGTACCCAAACCAACCGCAGTGAGTGGAATGACTTTATGTAAAAAACCGAAATTAAACTGCTCAATGTTAATATTAAACTGCGTCGATAGTTCTTCTAGTTTGGTTAATATGCCCATCGCTGATTGGCTGTCTTCTTCGGCAAGTACTGCCGTTCTATACTCTTCAATCGACTGGTCGGTCATCGCTTCAAATATACCCAAGCCTGCCAGCAAAGTTTGCTTTTCTTGCAATTTATTGAGATCCACTTTAGCTAAAATTTCATAAGCGATGGCGATACCTTGTTGTCCCGTCAACGGACGGTCATAGATTGCACTGATTTGGAAAATCGTCCGCAAACACACCGCCAACAACCACATTGTATCTACCAAAATACCGGGTAAACCCGCCAAGTTACTAAGTCCACCTAGCGTGGCTAAAACACGGTTTTGATCGCCAATACTGCGGGCTAGGGCTTGTCGCTCACTAGCAACCAAAGTGTCTTTAAAACGCGCATCACGCGCCAAATCAAAATTCGCCCAATTTTGCGCCAGTTTACCGACTTGGGAAAAAACCGCATCCGTTGCTTTATCAAAACTTGTCTTGGGGATTATTGAGGTCGCCATTTTGGTATAGCTGCCAAATGGGGTTTTACCAAGTAGTTTTTTTGATAGTTTGGGAATATGCTCATGAAACGCGTTTTTATCGTTTGATAAGGCTTGTTGAAGGCTATCAAAATCAATATCTGCTAGGGGTTTGGTTTGTATCGTATCTTTTGCGCTCAGTTGTGCTAATTTGTTACCCAGCGCTTCAAAGACACGGCGGCTAATAGAAGTAGAGGCTGACATGAGAGTTATCCTTAATATTATGCTTTTTATTGGAAAATAATGCTTTAGTTGAACAGCGTAAAGAAAGTGACCGCACTTTTCAACTTTAATGCGTAAAGAGACGTTACACAATGATATCGTTTGCCGATTTGTTTGAGTGTTTCGCATATATCGAGTTTTGGTAAAGACAAGATAATTAACTGTAAACGTGATAAATAGCTGTGCCGTAAGAAATATTTTGTAACATTTTTGGGGAAAAACTAGGCAGGTGAAATCCAGAGGGGTACAATAGCGTGATATTTATCATCAATTGATTAAACCAAAAGGAATGGTATATGCAGCGCGTTGTAATCACAGGGGCAGGACTTATCTCGTGTATTGGTAATAACTTAGCCACAGTCAGCGAATCGCTACAGCAAGGCAAATCGGGCTTGGTATTTAATCCAATTTATCAAGAAAAAGGCTTTAAAGCCTGTGTCTCAGGTAGTATTGATGACGATAGCCTAGATACCTCGCATATCGATCGCAAACTTAAACGGTTCTTGTCAAAAGCCAGTTTATACGCCTATCTAAGTGCGCTACAAGCAATCAAGCAAGCAGGATTGTCATTAACAGATATTGCTCACAATACCAATATCGGGGTGGTAGCAGGCTCAGGTGGGGCATCGAGTGCCGATGTGGCGGCAGCGGTCGATGCAATGCGCGAAAAAGGCTTGCGCGGTGTCGGCGCGATGGCAGTGCCAAAAACCATGGCAAGTACGGTATCAGCCAGCGTTGCAACGGGGTTAAAGATTGGCGGGGTTAGCTACTCTATTGCCTCAGCTTGCGCGACCTCAACGCATTGTGTGGGTCATGCCATGGAGCTGATTCAATTGGGTAAGCAAGACATCGTGATTGCAGGCGGCGGCGAGCAAGAAGACTGGACACAATCTTGTATGTTTGATGGTATGGGCGCGATGAGTACACAGTATAATGACAAGCCGCAACTCGCCAGTCGCCCTTACGATGCAGATCGAGACGGCTTTGTGATTGCAGGCGGTGGCGGTATGGTCGTGGTTGAGAGCCTAGACTCTGCTAAACAACGCGGTGCGACTATTTTGGCAGAGATTGTTGGCTATGGTGCAAGCTCTGATGGGGCAGATATGGTGGCACCCAGTGGGGTAGGTGCGGTCAACTGTATGAAACAGGCGCTTAAACAAGCGGGCTTAAATTCCGTTGACTATATTAACACTCATGGTACTAGCACCCCAATAGGGGATATTACTGAGCTTGAAGCAATTCGCCAAGTGTTTGCTGGTGATTTGCCTCCCATTAGCTCAACCAAATCAATGACAGGTCATAGTTTGGGTGCGGTGGGCGTGCAAGAATTGATTTATTGTTTATTGATGCTCAATCAAGGCTTTATTGCGCCCAATATCAATATCGAAAACTTGGATGAAAAAGCTAAAGATTTTGATATTGTGCGTGAGAAACGGGATGCAAATCTTAATACGATTATGACCAATAGCTTTGGCTTTGGTGGTACCAATGCAAGTTTAATCATCAAAAAGTTTGTTGAATAAATATTGATGGACCGTCATAATTGATAAAAATAGGCGATGACAGTTACCCGATTGTCATCGCTTTTTTGACGCTAAATATAATCATAAAGGTAAAGCATGTACCCAATGCCAAGTTTACAACATCTTGTGCCCTCTCAACTCATCACCCTGTTACAGCAGTTTAATACGACAAATAATCATGCAATCTATCCGATTTGGCTCAATAACGAGGGTCAAAATGTTATCGGTTTATTGCCAAAAACAATTTTTGAAATACATTCTCAAAATCAGCTGTATCAGCTTAGCCAAAAGCAACGTCAAAATTGCTCATTCGATGATGTTGGTTACTGTGATAGCGTGATTAATACTGGGGCTGATACTGCCACCAATAGAGCAGCTAAGGGTGTTGATATTGGTGAATTAACGGCTGTGCTTGAGGCTTATCAGCAGCTATCACTTAAACAGTCTGCTAGCCAACATACGGCTAATGTAGGCTACCAAGATGGGTTGATGGGGTTTATTAGCTACGATTTATCAGCGCATCATTTAGCAAATACAAACCATGTAGCAAGTGCAACTCACGGGGAAGCCAGTTACTTAACGCCCAATCAGCCGCAGCTATTTTTGGGACATTATGATATTTATTTGACCTATCAATACGGGAAGTGGCATTTACATACCACCACTGAGGAAGCCATGGCGCAAGCCGTCAATATCGAAAACTGGCTAAATGATTTAGTCAGTGACGCCCAGCTTCCTACACCAAAGCCGCTTAGCTTGTTACCTTTATGGCAAAAATCTGCGTATAAGCAAGCCTTTTACAAAGTCCAAGACTACCTAACAGCAGGCGATTGCTACCAAATTAATCTTACTCAGTGCTGGCAAGGTCAGTTGTCCAATCAGCAGTTGGTGGATTATCTACCAAGCTTGCATTACTCGACTAACGCCCCGTTTGCAGGCTATCTTGGGTTAAACAATTTTGAACTACTAAGCTGCTCGCCCGAGTTATTTTTTACTTTTGCCAACAATGCCCAAGGCGAAAATTGCATCATTACCAAACCGATAAAAGGTACACGCCCACGTGGACAAAATGTAGCCGCTGACCAAGCCAATAAAAATGAACTTGCCCGTAGCGAAAAAGACATCGCCGAAAATGTCATGATTGTCGATTTGCTGCGCAATGATTTGGGAAAATATGCCAAGACTGGAACGGTAAAAGTTCCAAAACTGTTTGATATCGAAAGTTTTAGCAATGTGCACCATATGGTGAGCACTATCACCGCCACCCTCAAAGATAACATCAGCCCTTGGACGGTATTGCTTGAAAGTCTGCCCGCGGGCTCAATCACTGGTACACCCAAAAAGCGCGCGGTAGAAATCATCAATGAATTGGAAGCCAAACCGCGCGGGGCTTACTGTGGTACCATGGGGTATCTCAATTTTGATGGCACAGGGCAATGGAATGTGCTGATTCGTACGCTACAAGCTTCAGATAGTAATGTCAGTCTGTGGGCAGGCGGCGGCATCACGATTGCGTCAGACTGTGATGCAGAATACCAAGAATGTTTTGATAAAGTAGGAAATTTACTAAAAATTTTGCAAAATGACGGTTAACAAAATTTGCCATCAAGTGCGGTATTGAGTTCAGCTGCACTGATGGGCACGCTTTCGTCCTCAAATGGATTAAACACTAGCTCAATATCATAAAAGGCGATATGGGTATCCACAATCGCCAATTTTTTGCGACCCAGTTTTTGGCTAAATGCCAATAACTGTGCTTGATGAGCAAAGCGATAAGTCACCACCTCGCCTGTCTCGATATTTTGGCATTTGATAAAAAACTGCATGCTAGGGTCACTCACAGCGGTCAAACCAAATTTGTTAAGGTATCTAGTAAGCGCTGATTTTGTTCTGCCGTACCGATGGTGATACGCAAATAATCGCTAATTTTTGGTTTGTTAAAATGACGAACAATCACCCCTTGCGCCCGCAGTTTCTCAAATACCTGTATGGTTTCCCCCATTAAAGCAGGTGGTTTGGCAAACACAAAGTTGGCTTGTGAAGGCAAGACAGTAAAGCCTAATTGGGTCAAAGCTTGCGTGACATCATGGCGTAGTGCGATGACTTTTTGGTTGCAGGCAACAAAATAATCGTTATCTTGTAAGCTGGCAACTGCACCTGCTTGGGCAAGGCGATCTAGGGGATAGCTGTTAAAACTATTTTTATAGCGATTTAATGCTTCAATGAGTGAGTGATTGGCAAACGCCATGCCGACACGCAGCCCTGCTAACGAGCGAGACTTTGAAAAGGTTTGGGTCACCACTAGGTTATCATATTTATCAATCAAACTGACGGCAGAGGCATTGGGTGTGTCTGCAAAATCAATATACGCTTCATCAATCACAATGACCGCATTGCGATGTTCTTGAAGGAGTTTTTCGATATCCGCCAGCGGCAAAAGCACGCCAGTTGGCGCATTGGGATTGGCAATAATAATACCACTGCAAGGGCGGCGATAGTCATCAACATCAATGCTAAAATCGGCTTTGAGCGCAATGGTCACCAAATCCACATGGAAAGTATCGGCATACACAGGATAAAAACTGTAACCAATATCAGGGGTTAATACCGAACGGTCTTTGACAAAAAAACAAGCAAAAATATGCGCCAAAACTTCATCAGAGCCATTACCGACAAAAATTTGATTGGGGGCTACCTGATAAACTTGTGCCATTACCGCACGTAGTTCATCCGATTCTGGGGCAGGGTAACGCTTTAAATGATCGGCTTGATTGAGCAAAACTTGTGCGATGGCTTCAGCGACTTTGGGAGAGGGTGGAAAAGGGTTTTCATTGGTATTAAGCTTACACAGATTGTCATGCTTGGGCTGTTCACCCGGTGTGTAGGGCGTTAGGTTGCGAATCAAGGTGCTCCACAGTCGAGTGTTAATTTCGGGCGTTGCATCTGCGTTTGAAGTAAGCGTATCCACCATGACAAATCCTTACAAGATAATCAATGTGTTAAATCAATGTGGCCAGTCAATTTGCTAAGTCAATTTACCAAATCAAGTTACCAAACCAATGCGCCAAAGGCTGGCACAAACAATACATAGTAGCATAAATTGGCTAAAAATTTATCTACCGCAGCCCACTGATCTCATAAAATTTGGGCTAACGGTTGAGCAAGACGGATAGACAGTGAATTTTTAGCCGTTATGTGAATAAACCGTGCGCTGGCTTGACGAATGTGTTAAAAGATAACCTTTTAAATCAAGCCTGTTAAACCAAGCACCTTAGCTCAAGCTTATTAAATCATTCTTGATAATAAGTTACCTAGTTAAAACTTTGGAAGATGTATGAAATTCTCAGCGTCGCAATCGAGCGAGTCCAATATTCACCCTGCTGCTAATGCGTCTCAGATGCCGGTGGCGACTGCCCCGAGCAAGGCATTGATTGTCACGGTAGTCATTGCCATTTTACTGCTCGCTATCAATATGCGCGCGCCGATTATTGGATTTGGTGCGGTAGCAAAACTGGTTCAGCAGGATTTGGGGTTAACGACCAAAACCATTGGTTTGATTGGTACGATTCCTGTCATGGCATTTGCATCGAGTTCGTTTGTTGCGCCTATGCTGTCACGGCGTATTGGCTTAGAAAACACCATGATTTTGGCAACCAGTTTGCTTGCTATCGGTATCTTTGTGCGAGTGGCGCATCCGCAATTAGGGTTTTTGCTAGCGGGCACGGTGCTGCTATCGTTGGCGATTTCACTCGGCAATGTGTTAATCCCTGCCGTCATCAAAAAATACACCCCCAATCACATTGGGCTTGTGATGGGAAGCTATTCGATGTTTTTGTCGGTGTTTGCTGGCTTTGCTTCAGGCATTGCAATGTGGCTTGTCAGCTTGTCCAGCTGGCAATTTGCACTGGGGGTATGGGGCTGGGTATCTGTGGCAGCGGTAGCAGCTTGGCTAATAGTCGCCCATTTGCGGTTACGGCAAAAAATTAGCACCCATGATGCTCAAGTCATTAATCAAGCGGTTGCCGAAGCAGGACGACCAAGCCGAAAATCAGTCTGGAAAATCCCGATGGCGTGGTGGATTAGTGCGTTTATGGGTTTGCAATCACTACTTTATTATACGCTCGCCAGTTTTTTACCGTCGTTACTCATTGATAAAGGGCTGAGCAAAGCGCAAGCAGGCAACGTGGGCATGGTGTTTCAATTGGTCGCTTTTCCTTCGATTTTACTGTTGACCAAATGGGTCTCTAGTCAGTGGAATTTACGCACGTTAGCGTTACTTGCCGCAGTGGGAAACTTGGTGGGTATATTTGGCTTTGGGTTTTTGCCCTTACAAGGCTGGGTATGGGTTTGGAGTATTGCATCAGGCTTTGGATGTGGGGTGATTTTTACCTTATGCATGATGATTTTTACCTTAAAATCAAAGGATAGTCAACAAGCCGCTGAACTGTCAGGGATGGCACAAACCGTGGGTTATAGCATCGCCATAACCGGTCCGATTGTGACAGGGTGGCTTAAAGACTTGAGTCATACTTGGACACTATCGATGGGATTTTTAACCATTTTAATGGGGCTTAATTGTGTGTTTAGTTGGTTAGCAACGCAAAACAAAGCGATTGAATAGCGAGGAAAAATTTGGGGTAACCTTGCGCATTTTACCCGGCATTTTTATGTTAAAGGCTTGTGTATCTTTCAGCTAAATTGAGTAAAAAATCCTGTTTATTGCCAGCTTTTTATCTATACTGTGAGCGTCATTACCAATGCAATTAACGGCAAACAACGGCAAACAACGGCAATAGTGTTGGTAATGCTCTGTTTTATCCTTAACAATTATATAGCCAATCTTGGTAGCCAATCATGAGATAACTCATGTGATAACGTTGTCTAGTCAAGATTAGCCATCTTATAAAATTAGCCACAAAAAAAATCATCCGAGGAAAATAATATGTCAAACGATAAACGTATTTCAGACGCAATGGAACAAGCGTTAAACAAGCAAATGATGGAAGAAGCCACACAAGCGCAGGCATATATTGCGCTAGGCAGTTGGGCGGAAGTGAACAATTATCCAGGTATTGCAGATTTTTTCTACAAGCATTCGGCTGAAGAACGTAATCATATGTTCAAGTTTTTAGCTTATATCAACGAGCGTGGTGGCGAAGCTAAAATTGAAGCGATTCCCGCACCGCGTGACAACCCTGTCAGTCTTGAAACCTGTATCGAAGATGTCTGGCAACATGAGTTAGAAAACTCAAAAAAAATCTATGCACTTGTGGACCAAGCCATGGCAGAGCGCGATTGGGCAACGTTTAATTTCTTACAATGGTTTGTCAAAGAACAAATCGAAGAAGAAGCATTAATCAATAACCTACGTGATAAATTTGCCTTGGCATCAAAAGATAAGGCGGATAACCAAAGCTTCTATGAGTTGGATAAAGACATGGCATCAGCTTCTCAAGAAGGTGATTTGCCACGGGAAAAATCGGTGGAATAATTTTTGCCATCATAAAAAAAGCTGAGAATCAATCTCAGCTTTTTTTGTACTTCATTATTATTTATTTCAGTTTTTACTTCAGTGGCAGCTTAGCTTTTTAAACTAGCTCTTTAAAATAGCTTTTTAGACTAGCTTTTTAAACTAATGTCACTGGCATCGACCGGCAATTGATTGGGTTTTAACGCCACTGGCTGTGATACCAATGCGGCTTTAAATACTTCATCAATCGTTTCTACTGGCTGGATGCTTAAGCCTTGTTTGACATTGTCAGGAATATCAACCAAGTCACGCTCATTGGATTTTGGAATCAACACGTGTTTGATACCGCCACGATGCGCTGCAAGCAGTTTTTCTTTCAAGCCACCGATACGCAGCACTTTGCCACGCAAAGTCACTTCGCCTGTCATGGCAATATCGGGGCGAATGGCAATACCTGTCATCGCAGAGGCTAACGCAAGCGTTAACGCAATACCGGCAGATGGACCGTCTTTGGGAGTCGCACCTTCTGGCATATGCACGTGTATATCTGTGCCTTTGAGCTTATCATAGCTGACGCCTAAGCTATCAGCACGGGCACGAACCACCGTCATCGCCGCACGAATTGACTCTTTCATCACATCGCCTAGTGAACCTGTAAAACTCAGTTCACCTTTACCTTGCACCGCAACCGCTTCAATGGTCAACAGCTCACCACCGACTTGTGTCCAAGCCAAACCTGTGACGCGACCGACTTCAGGTTCTTGCTCCGCCAAGCCATAATCGAATTGGTACACACCCAAGTAATCAGCGACATTTGAACTATCGACCGTTAATTTGTGTGCCGCGGTTTTATCTTCCGCTTTGTCTTTGCCCGATGATTCAACATTTTGTTTTACCACTTTGCGGGCGATTTTGTTGATTTCACGTTCAAGGTTACGCACACCTGCTTCACGGGTATAGCGTTGTACAATCGCTTTGAGTGCCTCATCGGTGATATCAATTTCAGTATCACTTAAGCCATTTTGCTTGATGGCTTTTGGTACTAAGTATTTATCCGCGATGCTGATTTTTTCATCTTCGGTATAGCCGGGCAGACGAATCACCTCCATACGGTCAAGTAGCGCAGGTGGGATATCCATACTATTAGCGGTACAGATAAACATCACTTGTGATAAGTCTAAATCCATATCCAAGTAGTGATCGTTAAAGCTATGATTTTGCGAGGGGTCTAACACTTCAAGCAATGCTGAAGCAGGGTCACCACGAAAATCTTGCGCCATTTTATCGATTTCATCGAGTAAGAATAGCGGATTTTTCACGCCCACTTTTGAGAGTGATTGTACGATTTTACCTGGCATAGCACCGATATAGGTACGTCGATGTCCACGGATTTCAGCTTCATCTCGCACGCCGCCCAATGCCATACGGATAAACTCACGACCTGTGGCACGGGCAATGGATTCACCCAAGGAAGTTTTACCCACCCCAGGCGGACCTACCAAGCAGAGAATCGGACCTTTTAAGGTATCCACGCGAGATTGCACTGCCAAGAACTCCAAGATGCGGTCTTTCACGTCTTGTAAACCATAATGGTCAGTGTCAAGCACGTCGTGGGCTTTGTTAAGGTCGATTGAAACATCACTGGTTTTGTTCCAAGGCGTATCTAAAATCCACTCGACATAGTTACGTACGACTGATGATTCAGAAGAGGCAGCGGGCATGGTTTTGAGTTTACGAAACTCATTTTCTGCTTTTTTACGCACCGCTTCTGGCAAATCGGCTTCCGCTAAACGTTTCTCTAGCTCAGCAATGTCGTCATCTTCATAATTTTCACCGCGTTCTTCATGAAGGTCAGAAAGCTCAGATTTTATCGCTTTCATTTTTTCATTTAAGAAATACTCGCGCTGGTTGTTTTCCATCTGGCGACGAACCGCTTCTTGTAATTCTTGCTCGATATTGTGCTCGGCACTTTGCTGAATCAAATAGTCTGACAACGCTTTGATATGCGCAGTCAAATCATCGACTTCCAAAAAGTTTTGTTTAATCGATAAATTGAGTGAGACACGCGTCGCAATGAAATAGACTAGCTCTTCAAGTTGGGTGATGCGCTCTGCCACACGAATCAACTCGCGTGAGTTACGTAGGCGATTCTCCGCATATTTGCTAAACAAAGCAACTAACGCTTCTTTGTGCGATTTTTGCGTTTTAGCGGTCATATTCACGGTGATGGGCGCTTTTTCAAAATCGGCAAGTAATACCGCTTCTTCCTCATCAGTGTCTTGAATGTCGACCAATTTGGCACGGTACAGACCTTCAATCAGCACTTTGATGCAATTTTCGTCATTTTCATGTGGCATGGTATTGACGACACGGCACACCGTACCATATTCAAATAGATTACTGGCATCAATGTCTTCAGATAGTGAGTCTTTTTGTGCCACCACTAATACTTTATTGTCAAATTCGTTTTGCGCAAGCTCGACTGCTTTGACTGAAGGTGCGCGACCCACAAATAAAGCAATTTGCATTTGTGGATATACCACAACGTCACGTAAAGCTAACAATGGTAGCGTCGTGAATTCTTGCGACTCAGATGATTCTGGATTTGTCATTAAAACATCATCTTGCATATACTATGTCCCCTTAAATAACACAACAAGCAACTGACCATTTGTGAGCAAATGATGGCTTGCTGATAGACTTAAAAATATAAATGGCGTCAATGCAAAAAATTGCAAGGCTAGTGATTCAAAGGGGGAAAAAACAACGAACCGAGTGCGATAAAATGATAACAAAGTGCTAAAAATAACCACTGCAATCCTAGACTTAGCCTAATGCCGCTGTGATATTGATGTATCCTTAGCTAATTTTTTAGGCTAGTTTATATGTCTCTAATTTATGCGTGTCTAATTTATATATATCTAAAAGTCGTCCAAGTCTTCAGAATTCACTCGGGTAAAGGCATCAGCTTGGGTTAAAAGTTGCGTTAACCTAGCGGGATTCATGACACTGGCAATTTCTGAATTGCTTAATTCACCGCTTGATGGGTATAAGGGTTGATGGACTTGGCTAGTGTCGGTATGGGTATCGCTATCAATATTAATCTCAATATCAGCATCATTGTCGGTTATGGCAGGTGAGGTCATCACCACATGTTGAAACAGGGAGTTGTCATTTTTTTGCATGGGATTGTTCCACCAAATAGCGTCTAAATAACCATAGTTTACTCGGCGTGATTAAGGCATCAAGCTTGATATCCCAAGGATTGCTGTCAAGTTTTTCAACCAATTGAAAATCATAAGCCCAGCCAATTTTAAGCGGTTTGCTTTTAGCTTTGGCTAAGGTGCGGTCGTAGTAACCGCCACCCATACCCATACGATTGCCAATTTTATCTGCTGCCACTAGCGGCATAAACAATACATCAAGCGCCGCTACGTTAAGCATTTTTCCTTTCTCAGGTTGGCGCATACCTAGCGGGTGTTTGGGTAGGCGAGATTGTCGCCAAGTTTTTTGGCTAAATTGGATAAATACCAGCGGCTGATGTTTGCCAGTGACGACAGGTAAATAAATACGATAACCGCGCTGTCTCGCCCAATCCATCAGCGGTTGGGTAGGCATTTCCCCAAAGGCATCTGCAAAAATCCCGACCTTGACGTTTTTGCCAGTTAAAGCAGGATGCTGTAGTCGGTTTAAACTTCGTCGTGCTTGATAAGCCGCACGATTACGGTGGCGCTTGGATAAGCGTAATCGTTGTTGACGTAACTGTTTACGCAAGTGATGAGCATTCATAGATTCATAGCGATAATGGATTGGTTATATACTACATTTAAGCCATTGATAATAAATCAAAATCAAAAAAAAGCCAAATAGCTGATTTGGCTGATTAGGTTTAGTTGCTTAGCTATTTATTCACTTATTTATTTGTTTAGACACCCAAATATCATATCGCTAGTGTATAACCCATAACAAGTGTTCACTACCTGTTATTATATGTTAAGCCATTGCCTTTGAAATCGTTGAAAAATAAAGCATTTTTGCGACTGGCAATACTGGATTTTAATAGCCCTACAGACTCAAACTTAACCAGCAGCGCCTGTAAAAGATGATATGATGGCTGACAATAAGGATGACGGTTTATGTATACGTCTTTAAATTTTTATCTCAAGTCCAATTACCAAAGTTTGACTTGTAAGTTAGCTAGTTTGTGGTTTATGTTGCATTTTTTTTAATTGCTGTGTTAATAACTTAGGAAAGATTCATGGATGCACTCAGTATGTTGCTTGAAGATATACATTTGTATCAAACTCAGTATCACTATATACACGCCACTGGGGAGTGGTCGTTTGAGTTAGATAAAAAAGATTGTATCGTGTTTTATTTGATTACTAAAGGTGGGATTAGTATTAAGGTCGATGATGTATATCGCAACGCACACGCGCGCGATGTGGTCATGGTGCCAGGCGGCAAGAAACACCTTATTTGTGGTGTGGGGCAATCGGATATCCCATCAATTGACATTGCCCCGTTATTAAGCAACCAGACTGTTGAAACTATCCACTTGGGTAACCCGGTCATTCATAGCCAAGGTGATGAGCCAGCGCAAACAACCGAAATGGTCGCAATTGTGTGCCATTACGATCGAGAAATTACGCGCCCGTTACTCAGCGCTTTACCAAAAATTTTGCCAGAAAGCGAATCAAACGATGAGCAAAAAATGATTATGCTTGATTTGGGTGTCAAATTTTTGGCATTAGAGTCTGAGCAGAACCGACTTGGCAAAATGACCATTATCAATCGTATCGCCAGTATTTTGATGATTGAGTGTGTACGCAGCTATATTGAAGACTTGCCCGAAGCGACGGATAATTGGCTAAAAGCGGTGAAAGATCCTTACCTTGCCAAGGCGTTGGCAGTCATGCATGATCGACCCGAGACCAATTGGACCATTCATAAGTTAGCTGAAGTCGCCGGGATGTCACGCAGTAGTTTTGCCGAGCATTTTCGTGAGGTAGTGGGGGTGCCGCCGTTAACTTATTTAACCGACTATCGACTTCGTCTTGCCGCGCGGTATTTACGGCTACAAGAAAATAGCATCAGCCGTATCAGTGAGTTAGTGGGTTATGCCTCCGATAGTACCTTTAGCCAAGCATTCAAACGCGTCTATAAAATGTCACCACGAAAATACCGCCAATCGTTTCGAACCGATGGTGTGCATTTTGCTGACAGCTTGGGCGAGCAATAAGTCGGTAGTGGACAACCCTGAGTAACCACAAAAAAGCAGGTTTGCTGCGGTTTTGTGGTTATCGCCACTTTTATAGTAAGCTTTATGTCTTAGAGCGAGTTTTATGGCAACTAAGAATGCCCAGTCTATTTTCATAGCAATATCTGTTAGGTTATGTCGACAGGGGTATGATATAGTGACAAGCACTGTCCCATATTTTATCAGCTGCGATTGCCAACATGGAAACTTCAACTACCAAAGGTCAACCTGTCGAAGCACATGGCTTGCACATCAAGCCCAATCCAGAACACCCTGCGATGGACCATCGTGGTGTTAACCCAATGGATGTTACCAGTCACTACACCGCCGTGTTTCATGCCCAAGAAAACGCAGTGACCCAGTATTTTGAGCACTCCCATCCCAACCAACTGTTATTTTATATCTCCAGTAAAAAATCCCAGTTTATTGAAACTAAAAAACTGCAAGTCGCCAAATATTTAAATATGCGCGATAATGTTGGGCTGATGCAACTGCAGCATTTGTTCAATAATTTACATATCGTCGATGATTTGGTGATGTCCATTAGCCATCATTTACCGCCGCAGCGACCGATTGGTTGGCAGATTGTCAGCCAAAACAAAAATTTAATGAACCTGCCAACCGTAGGCTTGATGCCATCGGCAGCTGAATTTCGTGGTCTTGAGCATAGTTTGGCGGCGACCGTGATTCAGTTTTTGGGCGTGGCATGCTATCACAATGACCGGGGTTATTTTGTGGGGCATATTCTAGGTTATCTATTTAGTTGTTATTATTTTGCCCATCTCGGTGTCAACTATTCAGTCACCCCATTAAAAGAGGCGGCGATTCCCAATTACCCTTACCAAGTCATCAATGTGGCAGAATTGGTGAGACTATTGCAATCACTCGATGAGTCGCTCAAAGCGCAAGTGTATCAATTAGCCATCTATTGTGCGCAAATCAGTGAATACGCCGTTGACAAACGAATCGAGAAAATGCTGATTACTGAGGTCAATAGCTTTAACAAACAAGACTTGCGCGATGAGCTATCGGTGTTGGTACAATATGATTGCAATGAAAACGAGTCTTTATTTCAGCCTATTAAGCCTTTAAAATAACGCTAATCTTACCCGTTGGGAACTCACATGCCCGCATTTCAGTACAAAGCCATGGATACCCAAGGCAAGTCACACCAAGGTATTCTTGAAGCCGATTCTGCTAGGCTAATCCGCCAACAATTGCGTGATAAAAATTTACTGCCTGTCGAAGTCTCACCTGTACAAAAAACCGATGTCAATCGCAACCGATTGTGGCAAAAAGGGGTGGGTGCGTATGATTTGGCATTAATTACCCGCCAATTGTCGGTGTTGCTGGCAGCGTCGATACCGATTGAACAAGCGTTGCAAGCGATTGCCAAACAAAGCGAGAAACCGCATGTCAAAGCGTTGATGCATGGGGTGCGTGCCAAAGTATTGGAAGGCTATAGCCTAGCGAGCGCGCTACAAGACTCTGGTAATTTTCCAGCGATTTATATCGCCACCATTGCCGCAGGTGAGCGCTCAGGGCATTTGGATTTGATTTTAAACCAGTTAGCCGATTACACCGAAAATCGCTTTGCCATGCAAAAAAAGGTACAAGGCGCGATGGTGTATCCGATAATTTTGCTGATGATGGCAGTGGCAGTGGTGGTGGGCTTGATGAGCTTTGTCGTGCCAAAAATTGTCAAAGTGTTTGAACAATCTGAGCAAGCGCTGCCATGGATTACCCAAGTGGTGTTAGCATTGTCTAATATCTTAACCCAATGGTGGTGGCTGATATTAGGCGGGCTAATCGGTGCGGTTTTTTTATTTGTGAAGTTTATTAAAACGGCGGCAGGTAAAGCCACTTTTGACCAATTTATCTTGCGGTTACCGGTTTTTGGTAAATTATCGCGAAATCTGAATGCATCACGCTTTGCCAGTACGTTAGCGATTTTGGTACGCTCAGGGGTACCGTTGGTGGAAGCCCTAGCCATCGGCGCGGCAGTCACCACCAATACCCATATCAAACATACCATCGCGCGCGCCACAGAAAAAGTCACCGAAGGCGCGAGCCTATCAAGCCAGCTTGAGCGCAGTAATTATTTTCCGCCGATGATGGTACAAATGATTAAAAGCGGTGAGAATTCAGGCGAGCTTGATGACATGCTGACGCGTGCAGCAGCGATGCAGCAAAATGAAGCCACCAATATGATTAGCACGCTATTGTCACTACTTGAGCCGCTGATGTTGGTGCTGATGGGGGTGATTGTCATGACCATTGTGATGGCAGTGATGCTACCGATTATCAATATGAATGATTTGGCAGGGTAAACACTCAAACAGCCAAATAATTAATCGCCAAATAATTAATGGCTAAATAATCCGACAAAATTAACCAAATCGGTATGCAAATTGTCAAAAAAGCCGTGTAAAATCCTAACACCTTATCAAAAGCGCTAAAAATCTAAAAAATGGAAATTCGTATGTGTTGTGCTCATGTATCAAAAAATCGTCAAGCGGGTTTTACCTTAATTGAAGTCATGGTGGTGATTGTCATTTTGGCAATTTTGGCAGGTCTTGTGGTACCCAAAGTGGTGGGTCAAAGTGACAAAGCCCGCATCAAAACCACCGAAACGGCTTTATCCACCACCTCAAATGCCATTGATATGTTTAAAGTGGACAATGGTCGCTATCCCACCACCCAAGAAGGCTTGGAAGCCTTAAATAAACCACCACAAGGCGCCAAAAACTGGCCAGAGGGCGGGTATATTAAAGGCGGTTTTCCGAAAGATGGCTGGGATAATGACCTACAATACGTTATCCCAGGTACCGAAGGCAGAACCTATGATTTATTCTCATTGGGGGCTGATGGCAAAGAAGGCGGCGAAGGACAAGACGCAGACATTTTTGCTAAGCTATAGTTTAGTGCTGTTACTGGGTTAACGAAATCAGAGTCACGCACTCTGATTTTTTTTGCTAGGTTTTTGGACAGGGATTAGCTAAAATTAGCCGTCATAGTATAATTACGTGGCTGAAAACGTATAAATCTGAAACGTATAAATCTGAAACGTATAAATTTAAAACCTATGAATTTGAAACGTATGAGAAGTTATCTTTGAAAAATCTACCCCCTATGCCCACGCCCTTATCTTGTTTTCGAACCGTGAGTCGTCATGCCTCTTTACTTGGCACGCTACTGGCTGTCACTAGCCTCACTATGCCAAGCGCGCAAGCGATTAGTTTGAGTGAGGTGTTTGGCGGTAATTACACTCCCAGCTTGACCGTCAAAGACAAGCCGCTACCGGTACATGAGGCTTTTAAAGTCTATACTGAGCAAAAAGGGCAAGTAGTGACCATTCATGTGGATGTCAAAGCAGGCTATTATGCATATCGGGATAAATTAACCTTACAATTGCCTGATGGGGTAACAGCGACGCCGCTACAATTTAGTGCAGCACCGACCTACGTGGATGACCCGGATTTTGGTCGGGTGCCTGTGTTTGAACAACCCTTTACTGCCACAACCACCTTGAGCGCGGATCAAGCAATCACCTCACAACCTGCTACAGTCAAATGGCAGGGCTGTGCCAAAGTAGGGCTTTGCTATCCCCCTGAAAAGACCAAATTTGTCATCACCCAATTGGCCGCTTCCAGCAAAAATGGCGCAAAAAAATCAGACGCAATGACGTCAAAAACGGTGCAAGGCAAAGTCAATAATACCGTGGCGATGACCAATGACGCCGCCCCGACAACGACTCAGCAATCTGCTAGCTTGCCCCCTGCTAAAACCGTCGATGAGACAACTAGCACACCGTCTACCAAACAAGCGCTGTCTAGTGGCAGTACAGCCGCAGCGGGGCAGCAAGTCGCATCGACCACAGTGACCGATGCTTCAGCCACCGATGTCTTAACTACAGCGCAGTTAACGGCATCCGCCCCTATAGCCTCCGTTACATCGTCTCAACCTGTCCAAACAACTGGCATGACTGAACCCGCGGCTTCGTCGGCGGCGGTGGCAACGAGTTTGACGGCTAGCGCTAGCAATCAAGATATTTTTGGATTGACCAAACATAGCGGTGTTGCATTGTTGCTGTTGTTTTTAGCGGGATTGGGGTTAGCTTTTACCCCGTGTGTATTACCCATGCTGCCGATTGTAGCCAATATCGTTGCCCGTCAACATCGCCCATCTGCCAAAAAAGGGTTATTACTCACGGGCAGTTATGGCTTGGGTGTTGCTACCAGTTATGGCATTTTGGGCGCAGTGGTTGCGTTATTCGGGCAATCTTTGGGTATACTAAACTGGCTACAAAATCCTGTCATTTTATTAGTTTTTGCAGGGTTATTTATCCTGCTTGGACTGTACATGTTGGATGTCATTCGCTGGCAATTGCCGCATGCGCTGCGTGTTAGGTTCCAAAAAATCAGCCAAATTGGGGAAAATCGACTTGGTAGCTTAAGTGGTAGCTATTTGACGGGCTTGTTTTCTGCACTGGTTGTCTCTCCTTGTGTGTCGGCACCCCTTGCAGGCGCGTTGGCAGGCGTGGCAGCACTGGGTGATCCTGTAATGGGGTTTGCCGCATTGTTTTTGTTGGGGCTTGGGCTATCCACACCGCTCATTTTACTGGGCGCTACCCAAGGTAATTTTATGCCAAAAGCAGGCGAGTGGATGAACTGGGTCAAAACCAGCTTTGGTTTGCTGTTATTTGGCGTCGCTTTATTGATGATAGAGCGTATATGGCTATCAAGCTGGATGCTGATGCTATGGGCGCTGTGGTTTGCTGTGATTGGCTTATGGCTGTGGCGCTGGCAAGGCAAAAAAGGTCAACTACTCACTCAAGCACTAGCATTGCTAGCATGCATTTGGTCAGCGTGTCTGGTGATAGGCACTGCCTCAGGTAGTCAAGATAGTTGGCAGCCGCTTAACAAGCTGTTGAATACCTCAGCGCAATCGGCATTCACTGCAACAAAGACCACCCAAACGATTACAATCACCAAACTATCACAGCTTGAGCCTTTGCTTTCGCAATATCCAAAGCTAGTCGTCGATGTCACCGCAGAATGGTGCATTGAATGCCGTATCATGGATAAAACACTTTTTGCCAACCCGCCGCAAAGTTTAGCCAGCTGGCAGGTTGTCAAACTCGATGTGACTGACAATACGCCAGATAGCCAAGCAATCTATAAAAAATTAGCCGTGTTCGGTCCGCCTGTACTGTTGTATTACCAAAACGGTCAACTGGTAGCAAGACAAAACGGTGAAGTCAAACGCCCTGATTTTGAGCAAGTCTTGTCCCAATTAAATTAAGTCCAATTAAACTTAGTTAAAGAAAATTCAGTTCAAGAAAACTCAGTTCAAGAAAACTCAGTCAAATGATTCATTGACCCATTCAACCATAAAGGTTAAATAAAAATTGAACTATCACTTAGCAAAGTCTATAGCCATCTCGTTAACTTTGGGGGTGCTAATTTTTGTCACTGGGTGTTCCCATGAAGGCAATGCCGACCAACAGCCCAGCCAAAATAAAAGCCAAAATCAAAGCGGAAATAGCCAGTTAGCAAGCCCAAATTCACCGTTAGTGGACTCAAAGTCCAATCAACAGACGGCTAAAAACTCAAGCCCTTATACTGACAAAAAACGTCAGGCAACAAATATTCAATGCAACAACGCCGTCATTAATCAAGCTTATCAAGCCAAAAATCCCAGCGTTAAACGACAGGTATTAGGGTGTGGTACGGTGATTAAAGTGCTAAAAGATGATAATGAGGGTAGCCGCCATCAAAAATTTTTGGTCAAAATTGATAACTACCCAAACATCACGGTGTTAATTGCCCATAATATTGATTTGGCACCGCGCATCGAGGGTATCCAAGCCAAAAACCCCATTCGTTTTTATGGTGAATATATTTATAACGACAAAGGTGGCGTTATACATTGGACACACCGCGACCCCGCTAGCCGTCATCAAGACGGTTGGCTTGAGTATAAAGGCCAGCAGTATCATTAGAATTACCCATACAAGCACCCATAGAAATACCAATAATTGATGAGCCAATAGTTGATTGAGACTTTAGTTTACTGTTAAAAATTATTATGCATTTGTTAACTATTTTTCATCAATCTTTGCTATCATGAACGATATTTTTGTAAGAAGGTCAACCTATGTTACAACTTACGCTTTACCGTACCGCTTTATCGCTTGCTATACTAGCCACACTGACAGTTACAGCAACTACGCACGCAAAAACTTCAACAAAAGCTTCAACAAAAGCTTCAACAAAAGCTTCAACAAAAGCTTCAACACAAGATTCAACAAAAACTTTAATAGAAACAACCGTTATCCCTGTCGACCAACAAACGCTGCTCACCTGTTCAAAAATCACTGAAAATATCGCGCGTTTAGCTTGTTTTGACAAGATAAGCGTTGGTAAAATCGAACCTGAAGCCAAGGCGCCCCTTGATATTGCCAAAACCTTGAAAGTGAGTATCAAAGAAGGTAAAGCAGTGCCCGTGTTAGCCGTGGATCAAACGACAACCGTCACGACCCCCATTAAAAACGAGCAAAAAAAACTGGATCATTTGGTACCCAACAAGCTTGACAAAACCATCTTAAAACAAGTGGGGGTGACTGCAACGGATGTGGAAAAATATACGCCACTGAGTGTGTTATATGACTTGGATAAAAATGATCCCAAAGGGATACTGACGATACGTCCACATTTGCCCATGTATGTCATGCCGCTTTGGTACAACGCGACGCCAAACTATGATATTCATTCACCCACCCAAGATCATGTTCGCGCATCGAAAGATTCTCTTCAGCATCTAGATAGCAAGCTGCAAATTTCAATGAAAACCAAGCTTGCCCAAGATGTGTTTGATACCAATGCCGATGTGTGGCTTGGCTATACCCAGCAGTCTTATTGGCAGGTGTACAATGGTAAGTATTCAAGACCTTTTCGCAGCTCAGATTATCAGCCAGAGATATTTTTGACCCAGCCTATCAAGGGTAATTTGCCTGGGAATGGCTCATTAAGAATGTTAGGCGCGGGGCTCGTGCATGAATCAAATGGACAATCAGACCCGTTATCCCGTTCTTGGAATCGTATCTATGCGATGGCAGGAACAGAGTGGGGCAAACTTACCGTGATTCCAAGACTGTGGCTCATCGCATATGAAAACAGTAAAGACTCGGATAACCCAGATATCGGGGACTACATGGGCTATGGCGATGTGCGTTGGTTGTATTCGCTCAATGACCAAAGCACGGTGGGCGGTGTGATGCGTTATAATCCTAGTACCAATAAAGGCGCTATACAGGTGGATTATGCTTATCCATTGAAAGGCGGTATGAAAGCGATTTTACAACTATTCCATGGCTATGGTGAAAACATCCAAGACTATAATCATAAGAGCACCAATATCGGTATTGGTTTTATGTTCAATGATTTTAAAGGGCTTTAACTGCGTTTATGGCAATCGTAGCCCCCTTGCCTTGGTGGCGATTGCCCTTTGCCATGGCGTTGGTGTATCAAGCAAAAGTTCATCACCGTTGCCAATTATGTGGCATCAATGATTGCGCTGCAGCAGGCTTTGATAACTTAGATCCGCGTCACCATGACCATTGGTTCAATCGACAGCAATTTCTTTGTCAGCCATGCCATAACCGGTTTGCATGGTCAGCGTCATGCTTTACTTTGCAACTCAAGCAAACGTCACTGCGTGGCGTAGCCAGCGGCTACTATCAATATCCCCTCAATCAAATCATGCTTGGGTACAAAAATGGGCAGCAGTTACATCATCTGCCCGTTTTGGTTCAAGCTATCAGACAACTGCATATTCCCAAAGGTTGTCATTCAAAAAACTCTTTAATCGTTAAAGTGCCAACAAGTTTACAGCGCATTAGGCAACGCGGCTTTGATCCGCTTGCCATGTTAACCGCTTATTTAAGCTTTCATTGGCAAATTCCTGTTTATACGGGTGTGCAGCGATTCGAGCGACCTCACCAGCAGGGTCTAAGCCGAGAGGAGCGTTTAGATAATATCAAAGATGCGTTTTCCCTAACAGATATGCCTCCTAGCAAAAATTTGATTTTGTTTGATGATGTGGTGACGACAGGTGCTACCCTGTCTGAATTGGCTAATCTACTCACAAATTATCACCCATCTTCCCATATTCATGCGTATTCAATCTTGCATGGTAAGGTTTTGCATTAGGTTCTGCTTGTGACTGTTTTGCGACCAAAGTTGCATCGCTATATCGTTAAATCTCGCAGATAAAGACGGGCTACCAGTGGGTTTTTGGAAGAATGCTTTAAAAGACTAAGCTAAAAATGATTTGATAATACGTGAGCGCCCTTTCGTCCTAATTCGCTTAGCAATGATAAGTGGCTCAGGTAAACTATGGGTAGTAAGCTTTAGGTATGACAATTAACAAAAATACTGCGATAATAGGTATGTTTTTTGCTTTAATGTTAGAATGGTTTGTGCTAGTAAACATGGTATGATAGGTCGTTTATCAAGGGGTATGGGTGGGTATCGTGATGAAAGTTTTGAAAAGACAGTATCATCGTGACCGAGACCAAGGTTTTACGCTGATTGAGCTTGTCATCACCATTGCAATTATAGCTATCATTGCGGCGATGGCAGCACCTAGTATGCAGCGACAGATTCAGCAAGCCAGAATCAAAGATGGGGCAAACATCATTGAAGCTGCGCTAAAAGATGCAAGAACCCAAGCAATGATTGCTCAGCGATCTACTAGGGTAGTGCTAACCAATAGCTCATCAAGCAAAAAAATCACTGTATTGTATGTAAAAAGGTCGGCAACAGATGCTGATGAAATGCTGTCTGACTATACGCTAGACAAAAATTTGACGATTACCGCTAGCCCGAGTGCCTTAACTGCAGTTAGTTTTACCCCTTATAAAAAAGCTTACCAAGGGGACACCGGAACGGGCACTGTCACAGATAGCTCGACCAATTTTTCAGTGTGTTATGGCGCTGGGTCTGATAAATATACCATCATGGTCGATGCAAGCAGTAATATTGTCACTAGCAAAAATGGGACGTGTTCATGAACTCACAAAAAGGCATTGGCTTAATAGAAGTGCTGGTGGCATTGATGTTGTTAGCAATCGCGGTGCTTGGATTTACTGCGATGCAGATGACCGCAGTCAAAGCTACCGATGAGAGCTTGATGCGTACCCGAGCATTAACTGTCATGCGGGGTGGCGCAGAAATGATGCGAGCGAATCCTGCTGGCATCGCTAAATTTAGTGATGCATTAAATTCAAGTGCGGTGACCACTGCTATTATAGTGGATGGCACATCTATTACCAAAGATAGTTGTATGACAAACAATAGTACTGTCCCAACGCCTTGTACGATAAACCAAACAGCGACGAAAGATGCGCTAACGCTAAAGCAATATGCGAATGATAATGAGTTAACTATCTCAATGGTGACTTGTCCAGGCACGGGTACAACAACCACTACTACGACCGTTGGCACTGTCACTACGACAAGAACAGTCTCAGGCCAGGCGCGTCAATGTTTTGTAACTAGCTGGGGTACAACTACAGCGACATTAGGATCGGGCAATAATGACTGTGCCAATACAGATGGTGTTTACAACTTTGGTGCACAGTGCTTTATTCTGGAGGCTTATTGATGATGTTGACTTCTAATCGTCACTACACGCCTCAATTAGGTTTTACCCTTGTCGAGCTCATGATCTCTATCGTCTTAGGATTGCTGATATCGGCTGCCGTTATCCAAATTTATCTAACCAATGTCAGAACGACTACAACACAAAAAAGTGGCAGTGAGCTGCAAGATGCTAGTATTTTTGGACTTCAGCAGTTAGAAGCTCACATACGTTTGGCAAACCTTGGAAACTCAGTAAATAAAATAACGGATACCACCGAAAATGGCGGTATCGTGTTATCCTTAAAAAATCTAGGGGTGACTGATACAATAATACTCCCTTTTTTGACGCATACCGCAGGTGATAAAGGGTTTACTAGTACTTCAAATATTAATAATATCAATAGTGACCAACTGACTATACAGTTTACCAATACCACCGGGCAAACAATGTCAGATTGTGAAAGCGTAGATATCCCTCCAAATACCAAAGTGATTGAGCGCTATTTTGTGCGACAAGTGACTGCCGATACCAGTACAGGCACAGTTAAAAATCTTGCTTTGGTATGTGATGCAGGTAGAATTGATGGTGCAACGATTACGGATTTAAGTGCAAATTATAAAACGGGTGGTAATGAACTGATTACGGGTGTCGATCAATTTAAAGTGTTATTAGGTGTTCAAGACGCAACCAATAGAATCATGTACTTGCCAAGCTCTACTTATATCAGTCTTACAACATCACCGCATCCATCGATTGTGGCGGTGCGTGTTGGGCTGATAGTGAGAGGTAGTACGCCTATTGTAGGTAGTAGTGATAAAACTAGCTTTACATTATTAGGTCAAACCCATGAGTTAAAAACAGACACCACACGCAAACAGTTGGTACGTACTACTTATGAGTCAACCACACTACTACGCAATGCCCGTGTTATTAGTGTGACGCCTTAGTATTCACCATTATTTATCCTATTTTCAGCCGTTTTTTAGCAACTTGAGATGTACAGTATGCCGACCAGTATGCCCAATCATTGCCATACCAAACTCGCTAAACCACCTATAGTGCTGTATCGCCCTAATCAGCAAGGAGCGGCTCTGATTGTGGTGTTATTATTTTTGGTGCTAATTATGTTGGCAGGTGTGATGGCAGTCCGCCGTAGTAGTACTGATTTAAAGACAGCAACCGCCGACCAAATCAACACACTTTTATTACAATCTTCTGACAGTGCCAATCAAAAATTAGAAAATATGCTGAATGGCAGCCCTAGTTCGCAAGAGTATAAAGATGTAATGAGCGTATCGGGTGTGTTTGGACACTTTTTACTAAACCCAGACAACCAAGGCAATGAGTTCATCTATTGTTATAACCCGCGTACGCGCAAATACTTGACCAGTAATGCCACTATTTATACTTCCACAGGTGGGACATGGAGTGGTCTTAATAATGGTATCTGTGATTATAACAGCCCAGCAGGATACACCAGTGCCCGCCATACGGTAATGACACAGATGAGCGTATCAATACCAGTAGGGTCGAATGATGATGAAGTATTCTCCAATGTGGTGATTGGCAAAGAAGTAGAAAACCGCTCTAGTAAAAAATTTAAATTTAATATTCGTGCCACCTCCGTATTGCCAGCTTTTAATCCACCCAAAGATAGTAGTAATACCAGTTGTCTTACCAAGTCCAGTGTGCCAATGGCCGATGGTAAGATTCCACTATTAACTTGTTTGCATGATGCAGGTACACCAACCAAGATGTTATATGAGCAAGCTGACGTTGAGAACAACTCCGAAGGTATCAAATGTATCACTTATGGCAGAGGCTCGCTTGACACAGCGTGTCAGCTGTCATGATGAAAGCCTTCGTTGACCTAGGTTTGATTATAAAGAAAGGATTGATAATATGAAAATTACTAAGCGTCATCCGTCTTCTGTTCAGCGGTTATTACCATTACTAAAATATCTAGTGGTGGCGATGGCATCTATCGGTATCATGCCACTATCACAGGCAGATGTGGTTCAAAAAAATGTTGGGGACTTAGAGATTTATAAGGCGGCTGAAGGTGGTAAAGTTACCATTACTATGATGCTTGATACCTCTGGAAGTATGGGGCTTACACAGTCAAACGTGGGTTATGAGGCATGTGATTTACCAAGTGGTGTGACTTATTCCTCTTATAGTTATGAAAATTCAACAACTACACCAAGTTATAAACGCTATTTTTGCAAGGTTACGAATAATATACCTAACTACTACTATTATAAAGATTCCTCAGGCAAGTGGTTTCAATGTGGTAGTACAAGTGATGGTTCTACTTCCAAAACAGATTGTAAAATTCCACTAGAAGCTGCCCCCACTACAACAGGTTTGACTAATACTAGTAATTACTTTTATAAAAACAAGCAATTCTATGACCGTATTACGAGGCTCAAAGATGCTATTTTTACGTTAATGGACAGCACTGCCTTAGATTCTAATAAAGTCTCAATTGGAATTGGACAATTTTCAACACAAAGTGATAGTAATAATGAAGCGTTCACCGCAGATGGTATCAGTGGTAAAATCCTAGTGCCAGCAGCATTGCTAGATGATACACAGCGTCAAAAGATAAGAGACGCGATTGCCGGATTGACAGCCTACAATGGCACACCTTCAGCCAATGCCTATGCAGAAGCAGGTGGCTATATGATGGGTGAAACAACTGCCTTATATAGCCAACTATATTTTGTGAGAAGTAATAATAATTACGCTAAATGTGATAGTTGGGTAGGTGCAACTTGTAATAATTGGAAGGGTTGGTATTCCAATTTCATCCAAGGTACAACTGTAAAAGGCAGTAGTGGTACACTGTCTGGATACAATGGTAACTATTATATGGGTACCCGTTCGGATAGTGGCTTTCCCAACTCATATGCCGATGCAAAAAACTCTGATAAATATAAAACCCCATTAAGTAGCACAAATTCCCAATGCGATGGACAAGGCATCTATTTCCTGACTGACGGTGTGCCCAATAACAACAGTGATCCTAGTGGACTTATGAAACTAGCCTTAGGCAGCAAAGGTAATGATTTCAATATTCCTTCTACAGGAACGCTCACTGGTAGTAGTGATTCAGGCTGGAATGCGATTAGTGTTTTTGCCAAAGCATTGCGCACTAAAACCAGCAACCCTATGGGATTAAATATTAAAACAGCAGTGGTAGGTTTTGGTTCGGATTATAATGTTTCTGCCTATAACGATATTTTAAAAACGTTAAAAATGCCTGTACTGGATCAAGTGACTGCTCTACCGGTAAAAGATTCTGCAGGCAACTATTTATATCAAGATAAAACTGCCAAATACTTTAATTGTAGTCTTTTGCCAAGTGGTGATATCCGAAATACTTGTAACTGGGGCGCTAAATCCAATCCCTTATTGTCAATAGGGGTAGGCGGCTATGGTGAAGGCGGCTTTTACTCAGCCCAATCCACCGAAGATGTCATTAATAGTATCGTTAACTTTGTCAGTGACCTTAATCAAACCATTCCTGCGACTCCATCAGGCACCATAACCATCCCTGATGACCCCTACCGTGCTGATAGTCAACTTGCAGTCGCCTATTACCCAATGGTCGAAGCAAAAGTTGCCGAAGCAAGAGCTATCTGGCCAGGCAATGTTAAAAAATATAACTTAAATCAAGGTACATTGTATGGCAAAAATGAACAGCCATTATTCTCCGATGCGGCAGGCAACCTAGTCAAGACTACTCAAGACTTATGGAGCGATATAGACTATCAAAATAGTAATAACTCAGTCACGTCAGGTGGTTATTATGCCCAGCTAAACACCCCAAATACAGGAGTGAGCTCAGTGCGCACACTTTATATTGAAGATTTAATAGCCACAGGCGCAGCCACTACTAAGTTACGGAAATTTGCGGTCAATACCAACGGTAAGTTGACCCTAGATGGCAATTTAATCACTACCAGTAACACATTTAATGACACCAGTACTTACTCCCTTGATAACGTCGCAAAGCTCCTTAATTTTTTGGGTTTTAGCAATGTATCCTTTGCTACCACAGGGACAGATGTACAAAAATTAAGCGGACTGACACTGACTACTGCTGATAATGCTACATCTGCCACAAAGGTAGTAGGGGCAACGCTGCACTCAGCACCAACCGCCGTTTCTTACTCAGCGACACTAGATGATGATGGGCGCGTTACTGATACCCGAGACGACTATGTGTTGTTTGGTTCGATGGAAGGCGCACTGCATCTGGTGAATGCCGATAATTATGGTAATGGCAATGGCGGTAAAGAGGTATTTGCTTTTATTCCTCGTACTATGTTGCAAAACCAACCGTATGCACTTGAAAAAGACTCAACGAAAATTAACTCGACAACCTCTAGTAGCATTGGTGCTCCCGTGGCAGGGATTGATGCCCCTTGGCTAGTCACAGCCGACTACAAATATGACTTCTCCAACAAAAAAGTCAATATTGATAACTCAGGTAGTGGCAGTACCCAAAAAGGTGTTTTTGCGTATGGTGGGCTAAGGTTGGGTGGTACAGGACTCTATGGACTTAATCTGAACAATTATAGTACGCCTAGTATTGTGTTCAATATCACCCCAACGACCGCTGGATTTGCTGATATGGGACAAATTTGGTCAAAACCTACCAAAGCAAAAATTAAGACCACAACGAGCAGCACGGATACGGGGACAGACGTGCTGATTTTTGGTGGTGGCTATGATCCTTGTTATGAAGCGCAAGACTTTCAAGTAGGCGCCACATCGCCAACTACTGCCGAAGCAACAGCCGATGCAGCCCTTGCCGAAGGCTCGCGTAAAAATATCAAGGTTTGGTCAGACAGTTGTAAGACCAAAGCGACGACCAAAACTGCGGGCAATGCCGTCTATATGATAAATGCCAAAACAGGGGCACTTATTTGGTCGGCTACTAAGTCAGCTAACAGTGTAGGTGCGAACAGCACTAATCCTTATCTTAATAGTAGCATTGTAGGTGGTATTACCACACTAGACCGCAACAATGATGGCTTTGTTGATCATATTTACTTTGCAGACTTGGCAGGGCAAGTGTTCCGTGCAGATTTTACCAACGCAGGTGATAGTATCTATGAAAAGAATTCGAGTGGTAACTATGTCGGTACTAAACAGACGGGCTTTGCTGGGCAGCGTATTACTCGCTTGTTACAACCAATTTATCCTGTCGCCAATACCACGGGTGCCATCACTGCCAATACCAATGCCAAATTCAACCTTCGCCTATATGAGCGTCCCGTGGTGAGTTTTTATAGGAATGAGCAAAAAAACAATGCGTTGTTTGCGCTAGTGAACGTCATTTCAGGTGATCGCAGTTCTCCACTATCAAAAATACGTACAAGTAGCACTAATGCTGATCGTGTGTATGGTCTTATAGATACTGATATCACCAAGGCAAACAGTATATTCTTTGCCAAAGATTTTACGACCACCAACACCAACAAGCAGACTGTTGTTGACCTGACTGATAGTGACCTTACCAATATACCAACGGCTTTAGGTACTACCATACCTGTGCCAAGTGCTACTCGTACCACAGCAATTGGCAATATGACTTCGGGTAGCAAAAAAGGCTGGTATTATCCGCTAACGCGATTTGATGGCTATAGTAATGTATTGTATAACAAAGGGGTGGGCAAATCAGAAGTGGTGAATAGTATGCTCTATACGACCGTATACAATCCAGATATGTCTTATGGGACAGCCGATCCTTGCTCTGCTAAAGTGGTGGGAGGCTCAGAGAGAGAACTATACTGCTTGCCATGGGGTATCTGTACCGATGCCGATTCTAAAACAGGTACAGGCGGATTTTTGCGGGCTGGGCAAGGCATTCAAGAGTTGACTTTGGGACCTTATAGCAGTAGTAAAACAAATATCCGATTATTGATTGGTAATGTCAACTTGGCAGATAGAGCCAATAATCGCTTTGATTATGACACAGATAGCGGCAAAGATAGTAGTTTGATAAAAAGTAATCAACTGGCTGGTGGCAATACATTAATCACTCAGCAAGGCGGCGATGGCTCAGCAGCTGAGTATCTGTATAGAGAACGCTATACGCTAACACCTAGAACTTGGTATGAGACTTTCAGATAAAGGAATCACTATGCGGCAGGTGCAGTCAGGGTTTACCTTAATCGAATTGATGGTAACAGTAGCGATGGTTGCGATACTCGCCAGTATCGCTATCCCATCATATCGGCAATATGCCATTCGCAATGCCGAATCGCAAGCGCAAGCCAAAATGAAGCAGCTAGAGATTGAGCTCAATCGCTGGCGCGCAACCGCGCTGACTTATAAAGGATTCAAACCTGCCAAAGTGGCTAGTGACGGTACGGTCAGTTACAGTTATGATACTGGCGCAAGCGATGATGTGGCAAATACGGTGATTTATGTGCCCGCTAACAGCACAGCAGATAATTATCAATACAAGATACTGTTGGTGGATGGCGACAATACTGCCAATAGTTTGGTGCCAACCGCATCTTCGACGCTCTCTAATAGCTTGACGGCAGGTAGAGCATGGGTGATGTTTGCCACCCCTAACCCCACAAAATTTAACGATGCGCATAAAATTTTGCTCACTAGTAGTGGAACACAATGCAAAACTAAAAATAGTGACACTAGCGTTACCATCGCATCAACCAACTGTGGTACTTATTCGGAGACATGGTAATGAAAAATCGATATCGCCAACAAGGCTTTACCCTAATCGAACTGATGATAGTGGTCGCGCTCATCGGTGTGTTGGCGGCGATTGCTTATCCTAGTTACCAACGCTACGTCATCAAAACCAAACGCACCGATATGATGACTGAGATGCAAAATATCGCCTCGCAAATTGAATCGCAAAAACTGGCGATGGGGCGTTATACCGATATTCCGTTAGCGAGTGTATTGATGGGCAACGTGACAGCGGGTACGGTGAGTTATCCTGCGACCAATTCGTTATATGATGTCAGTATTTGGGATGCTAGTACTACCAACGCTGAAAAAATGATTGGTAATAATATCACCAATCGCCAGTGGGAGATTAGAGCCGTGCCTAGAACCGCTAAACAAATGGCAAATGATGGTACGCTCACGCTGAACGCTCAAGGGCTGAAATGTCGAGGTGCCTTATGCGGTACAGGTAAGGAATGGAATAACTAGCTTATCTAGCTAGATATTGAACAATTTTTGGCAGTATGGACAACATTGATGTTGGGTGGTATAAAATAGTGACCAAGGCGGGGAAAAGTGAATATGATCAGCTGAAACAAGATTATGAAAAATTGAATTCTCTGCTGTTAGAGAATTTTGACTTAAAACAAAAAACGCATCTATGAAGATGCGTTTTTTTTAATTCATTATTAAGCTTTTTTAGTACAACCAGTTGGGATGTAAGAATCTTTCCAGCCTTTAGTTGCGGCACCTTTTGGATCAATAGTACAAGTCCAAACAGCATCTTTATTACGAGTTAAAATAACTTCTGCGCCAGAAACAGCACCAGCTGCTTTATTGCCTAATGGAGCAGTGATAGAAGCAGTACCATCAGCAGGGACGCTCGTAACTGTTGGGCCAGCTGCTACAACCAATGATGATGCTGTATAACCAAGATCAGCAGGAGTTGTTACTGTTTCACCATTTAGCATATTAGTTTCAATAGCTGTTTTCATAGATGAAATTTCACCTAAAACCCGAGTAACTTGAGTTTTAGCGATGTAATTTTGGTACGCAGGAATCGCAATCGCAGCCAAAATACCGATGATTGCTACAACAATCATCAATTCAATAAGGGTAAAACCTTTTTGAGCGTTCATAAACATTCTCCATAAATGTTGTTGGTTTATTTATAAGCTTTAGAAGCCTATGTTAATGTAAGCACTAAACGTGCCAACTTTTATTATAGTCAATTTACATAGAAAAACAGCAAATTGTGCATAAAAAATTCAGACTGTAACTTTATCGGCATATTTTTATTAAAAAGTGACAGTTATTGTCAGGTTAAATTTTATACTTTGGACAAATATTGTCATTAGGTGATTTGCATCACGTATTGTTTGTTTCTGTTTAGGTGCAGTGATAGTGTAAGTTTCTACCTTTGAGAGCTTACCAAACAGATATGGTAATTTTATTAAATACAAAAAATAAAAAAATTCTTAAAGTCGTTGAATAGCGCCCTTGGTAGTATCAAGATATAAATTTCATTGATGAATCGAATACTTATTTTATAAAAAATGCTAAACTACCCCGTTTAGCATTTTTGCGTTTAAAGCCCACGAAAAACACCATGCTACTATCGACATCAAACCAAACGCTCACCCAAGATATCCGTTTATTTACCCTGTTTATGGGGTTAGCCATTTTGACGTACCTCATGCCTTGGCATTCGCCCTTAGGTCGAGATTTTGTCGTCAATGCCACCGCATTTGGGTTTGTGAGTTTGGCAATCGCGGCTTTTTTTTGGCAAAACCAGATTACAAAGTTTAGCAAATCTGTGCTTACTTGGTTGCTGCTAGCCCTATTGATTGTATGTCAGCCATTATTTAATCATATCGCTTACCCTGATGCCTTAATCTTTCCGGTGATAAGCTTGGTGATGGTTGCCTTGACTGCGTTGATAGGCAGTAATATTGAAAATAAAGCGAATTTATTAAACCGCCTGTTTATTGCGGTATATCTCATGGCAATCGTCACCTTTATGATTCAAATGATGCAAACCCAAGGCTATCAGATTGATTATAAAGGCTGGGTGATTGCCCGTGGTAACGCCAATGGCGGACGCTATGACGGCAACTTTGGGCAAGCCAATCACGCAGGCTATGCGTTTGTGTTGGCACTGTGTGGGGTGATTTATCAACTGCAGCAGTCGTTTCAAGAAAGGTTGAACGCGCCGCAATGGCTGATTGGTCGATACCGACAATATGCGCGGTTTGGCTTGATGGTATTGTTTGTGATATTTACCATCGGGCTTGCCTTGACCCAAAGTCGGGCGGGTCTGGTGATGATGTTGGCGGTGATTCCCATTTTCTTTTTGACCCAGCCGATAGCGTGGAAAAGCAAATTATCGGCTAGCGTTTTTGGTCTTATTGTATTTGTGCTGTACTATATGGGCGCAAGCTGGATTAGTAATTATAGCAGTGCCAATCAGCTTGGGGCGGTGAGCCGTATGGCAGGCGGGCAGGGGAACCGCGCGGCGATGAGCGAACGCGCCATGATGATATTTCATGACCATGTGCTCACAGGGGTGGGCTGGAACAACTACATGGGCGCAAGCGTTGATTATGCCCAATATTTTAAATGGCCAGAGATTGCCGACCATTCCCACAATTTTGCCACCATGATTTTGGCGGAGCTAGGGGTGTTAGGCGCGCTATGCTTTGTACCGATTGTTTGGCTACTGGTGCGGGCGATTCATCTGCGCCATAGTAGCGAAAGCGCGATTGCACTGGCGTTTGTCATCGCCAGTATCTTGTATGCCAGTGTCGAATACCCGTTATGGTATTTTCGTTATCTCGCGGTTTTTGCCTTGTTTTTGGCATTGATTGAACAGACCAAATGGCAACTTGTGTGGCAAAGCAAACTAAGAAAAGCCATGTCTGTGGTCATGCTGGGTTTGGCGATGCTATCAGGCTACTATATTTGGCAGTATTTTCAGCTCAATTATTTGGATTATAATCGCTTTATCAAGCACACCAATCATCTAAACCAAGATGTTGGCATTCAATACCAAAATGAGGTGTTTGGCTTTAGTGCTTATCATGACCGCATCCTTGCCATGCAAGTGCCGATTAATCGCCATCAGGCAAGCGTCAAAGAAGCCATCTTTGAAGAGGTGCTAAATACCGATTCTTCCCAGTATAATATATTGGCTTATGCACAGTTCTTAGCCTATAAAGGTGACCAGCAAGCGGCATTAAAACATATCGAAGCGGCTTGTGTCATGGTAAAAAACTTGTCGGATTGTGACAATGTGGATACTGACTTGGGTAATCTTGCCAAACAAGATCCTGCGACATTTGCAGCTTTATACCGTGAGTTTACCCAATGGCGTGATGCCAACCCTGAAAAGACAGGACTTACACCATAATGCAGCGGGTAATTTTTTTAGTATGGCAAAATATCGCGTTCCGACTTATTGTGGGTTGGGGAGTAGTGGTAATTTTGCCCGCCTTGCTGATGTGGCGAATGCGCTTTTTGCAGGGGCGCTGGCTCATTACTGAGTTTAATAGTATGGTGTTAGCCACGTTGGGTGTCTTGCTCGTCACCCTTGGTCTGCGCAAACTCACCCAGTTTCCAGGTCAACGCTCCATCAGCTTTGTGTTGCCAACCTTATTGTTGGTGATGATGCTGTTAGGCATGGTGATTATCGTTTTTCGGTTGCCGTATTCGCTATATTATTTTGGCTTATCGGGTGTTATCGGGGTAGTGTTTTTCTTTTTGTCGTTTTTACTTGAGCAAAAAGCGCACCAACCTTATATGGCGTATATTCCACTGGGACATTGTCAAAACTTTGAAGCGATTTTTCAGATCCATTGGCTGCGTCTTGAAAAACCGCATTTGGATGCCATACAATCCAAAAAAGTGCAAGCGATCGTAGCAGACCTGTCATCGCCTGCACTCGATGAAGACTGGCAGCGATTTTTAACCGAGCAAACGTTACAGGGCAGACCGGTGTATAATAACCGCCAAGTGTATGAGTCTTTGACCGGTCGTCTGCCGATTCATCATTTGTATGAAAACGAATTGGGCTCGTTGTTGCCATCGCAAAACTATTTATGGTTTAAACAACTGATTGATATTATAGCGATTTTATTGGTCTCACCCTTGGTATTGCTGATTGCGCTGATAACAGTCATTGCGATACGGTTGGAAAGTCCGGGTAAAGCCATATTTGTCCAAGAGCGGGTCGGGCAAGGCGGAAAATTGTTTAAAATCTATAAATTTCGCAGTATGCGCTTTGACTCAGAAAAGAACGGGGCAAAACTGGCGCAACAAAATGACCCTCGAGTGACTAAAGTCGGTAAGTTTATTCGTAAAACCCGTATCGATGAATTGCCGCAATTTTTGAATGTGCTTAAAGGCGATATGAGCCTGATTGGACCGAGACCCGAACAGCTAAGTTTTGTCAAAACCTTTGAAAAAACCATCCCTTTTTATAATTATCGACATATCGTCAAACCCGGTATTTCTGGATGGGCGCAGGTCACACAAGGCTATGCCAGTGATACCGATGAGACAGCGCTTAAGGTACAGTACGATTTTTATTATATTAAACATATTTCTTTTGCATTAGATATCTTGATTGTGCTCAAAACCATTCAAACCATGCTGACAGGTTTTGGGGCTAGATAAACTGCGACAAATAACTTTAGCCATAATAGGTAGTGCACTATGTTAAGCAATTCAACCATTTTAGTGACAGGCGGGACAGGCTCATTTGGGCATACCTTTGTGCCGATGACGCTTGAAAAATACAATCCCAAGAAATTGATTATCCTCTCGCGTGATGAGATGAAACAGTGGGAAATGGCAAAACTGTACCAAGGCGACCCGCGGGTACGTTTTTTTATCGGTGATGTGCGTGATAAAGACCGTCTATATCGAGCGCTTGATGGGGTGGATTATGTGGTACATGCCGCAGCAACCAAAATCGTACCCACCGCCGAATATAATCCATTTGAATGTGTCAAAACCAATATCAACGGGGCAATGAATTTAATCGATGCCTGTATTGATAAAGGGGTGAAAAAAGTCGTTGCCTTATCGACTGACAAAGCATCTAGTCCCGTGAATCTGTATGGCGCGACCAAATTGGCATCGGACAAACTGTTTGTCGCAGGCAACGCCTATTCAGGGGAGCATGGCACACGCTTTTCGGTGGTACGTTATGGCAATGTCATGGGGAGTCGTGGCTCGGTGATTCCGTATTTTCTCTCAATTAAAGACAGTGGCGTACTGACCATCACAGACCCGCGTATGACCCGTTTTATGATTTCGCTTGAGCAAGGCGTGGAGCTGGTTTGGCATGCATTTGACGACATGGTGGGCGGCGAAATTTATGTCAAAAAAATTCCTTCTATGACCATGCCAGATTTGGCAACTGCCGTTTCTGCCACTGCCGAGCAAAAAATCATTGGTATTCGTCCTGGCGAGAAATTGCATGAGCAAATGATTAGTGCCGAAGATTCTTTTCATACCTACGAATATCCCGAGCATTTTAAAATCTTGCCTGCGATTAATGGCTGGGATGAAACGCCTGAGCGTATCAAAGATGGTGTTAAGGTGCCAGAAGGCTTTGTGTACGCCAGTGATAATAACAGTGAGTGGATGACAACTGGGCAGCTCCAAGAATGGATTGAAACCAACAAAGCAAAAATTGGTAAAATTTAATCGCTAACCCTTGATAACAAACCCACTTAATAACGAACCCCTTGGGCAAATATTATGGCAAATCAATTTATCCCTTATGGTCGTCAGCATATCACCCAAACTGATATTGATGCGGTGGTCGCTGTGCTACAGTCTGATTTTTTGACCCAAGGTAGTCAAGTACCGGCGTTTGAAGAACGCGTCGCTACCTATACGGGGGCAAAGTTTGGCGTGGCGGTGAATAGCGCGACCTCAGCACTACATATTGCTTGTTTGGCATTGGGGCTTGGTCAAGGTGAAAAGGGTAAAGATGACTGGCTGTGGACGACGCCGATTACCTTTACCGCATCCGCCAACTGTGGATTGTACTGTGGTGCTAACATTGATTTTGTGGATATTGATCCGCTAACGCTCAATATGTCTATCAACGCGTTAGCAGAAAAGTTACAGCTTGCCGATGCTGAAAACCGCTTGCCAAAAATAGTCATTCCCGTGCATTTCACCGGTGAACCCTGTGATATGGCGGCCATTCATGCGCTATCGCAACAATATGGCTTTAAGGTTATTGAGGATGCCTCTCATGCCATTGGTGGCAAATATCACAATCAACCAATTGGCAATTGTGAGTTTAGCGACATTACCGTGTTTAGCTTTCACCCTGTCAAAATCATTACCACCGCAGAAGGTGGACTGGCAACAACGAATGACCCCGTGTTGGCGGAAAAAATGCAGTTGCTCCGTAGTCATGGTATCACCCGTGATGCCAATCTAATGACCCACGAACCTGACGGTGGTTGGTATTATCAGCAAATTGATTTGGGCTTTAACTATCGCATGACCGAATTGCAAGGGGCATTGGGGGTGAGTCAAATGAACTATTTGGATGACTTTGTCACTCGCCGTCATCAGCTTGGCAAGCGTTATGATGAATTATTAAAAGATTTACCGATTATTTTGCCTTATCGCAATCCTGCTAATTATTCGGGGTTTCATTTATATCCTATTCAACTAACAGCGGACAGTGGCAAAACGCGTAAGCAAGTGTTTGACAGTTTGCGGGCGCAAAATATCGGGGTGAATGTGCATTATATTCCAGTGCATACCCAGCCGTATTATGCCAAGCTGGGCTTTAAACAAGGCGATTTTCCCCATGCCGAAAGCTACTATGCCCAAGCGATTAGTTTGCCATTATATTATGACTTAAGCGAAGCCTCGCAAGCGCAAGTGGTCAATGCAATTTATCAGGCATTAGCATAATGAAGGTCTGTATCATCCCTGCGCGTGGGGGGAGTAAACGCATTCCGCGCAAAAACATCAAAGATTTTTGTGGCAAACCCATGCTGGCTCGTGCCATTGAAACGGCAAAAAACAGCCAACTGTTTGAGCAGATTATTGTCTCCACTGATGATAGCGCTATTGCCGATATCGCTCAACACCATGGTGCCACTGTCAGCCAAAGACCTGCCGAGCTTGCCGATGATTACGCCACTACTGCTGCGGTGATTCGGCATGTGCTGCAGAGCATGCCAAAAGCTAGCCATATCTGCTGTCTATACCCCTGTACGCCGTTATTAAAATCGCAGTATTTAACCGACAGTTTTGAGTGTTGGCAGTCATCCAACAGTTTGTATTGTTTTCCGGTTTTAGAATTTGAATCCAATGTATTACGCTCACTAAAATTAAGCGATGCCGGTGAAGTGTCGAGCATGTTTAGCCAACATGAACTTACTAGAACCCAAGATTTGACGCAGGCTTATTTTGACGCAGGGCAATTTTATTGGGGCAGTCGTGAAGCATGGCTCAGCGAGGATAAAATCCATAATCATGCCCTAGGCTATGTGTTGCCAAAATACAGCGTTGTTGATATTGATGATGAAAATGATTGGCGATTTGCTGAGCGTCTATACCAAGCGCAATTGGCGCTAGCATGAAGATCGTGGTCCGAGCAGACGCAAGTTTAACGATGGGTAGCGGTCATATCATGCGTTGTCTCACGCTCGCTGACCGGTTAAAACAGCAAGGGCATGACATCTCGTTTATTTGTCGTCAGCATGACGGGCATTTGGCGGATTTGATTGGGCAAAAAGGTTTTGCTGTGCATCTGTTAGCCAAAAGTGGGATTGCAGATTTTATCAAACAGCATGCCCATAGCGAGTGGCTAGGCGCCAGTGAAAGCGATGATTTTGCTGAGTGTAAACCCATCTTGCAAGCGTTAAAGCCAGATTGGCTGATTATCGACCATTATGCGATTGGCGAAAAATGGGAGCAACAAGCTAAACGACTTTTGCCAAACCTTAAAATTTTAGCCATTGACGATTTAGCCGACAGAACGCACGACTGTGAGATTTTGCTCGACCAAAATTTTGGGCGAAAAAACGGAGATTATCAACCGCTTGTGCCAAGTGATTGCCAGCGACTACTAGGTACACGTTATACACTATTACGTGATGAGTTTGCCAGCTGGCGAACGATGAGCCTAAATAGACGTAAAAGCGTACAGCCGCCCAACAATATATTGGTCAATCTTGGCGGTGTCGATAATGATAATATCACACTCAAGATTTTGCAAAGTCTCAATACCTTTATCCACCAGTCTACGCAATCATTTAACGTGACTGTCGTCATGGGCAAAACCGCACCGCATATCGAAAGTGTACAAAGGTTTGCCAAACACACAAGTTTTGCGTGTGCGGTACTTGTCAATGTGACTAATATGGCGCAATTGATGGCAAATGCTGACCTTGCGATTGGGGCTGCAGGCAGCACCACCTGGGAGCGCTGTTGCTTGGGCTTGCCGATGGTGCTGATCGTGCTTGCCGATAACCAGCAGGTGATTGCCAAAGCGTTGGCAGATAAAAACCTGGTCAAAGTAGTAACTGACAGGGCGACATTGGATGAGCAACTGCCCCGCTTGTTGAGCGAACTGGCCGACAATTATAAAAAATTCAGCCGGCAATCTGCCAAGTTGGTCGATGGGCAAGGGGCAAAACGGGTTGCGCACTGGATTGAATTTGCGCAAAAATTTCAACATTGTCAAGTGCGACAAGCGACCCAAGCCGATAGCCAGATGATTTGGCAATGGCGTAATCACGTTGACGTACGCCGGTGGATGTTTGGGCAAGATGAAATTGCCCTTGCTGATCATGAAAAGTGGTATGGCAAACAGCTTGACCATGCCAATGTGCATTTGCTGATTTTTGAAGTCGCTGGTGAGCCAATGGGGCTAGTCAATGTTACCCAAGTGACGGTAGATAAATACCAAACGCTGCAGTTGGCAAACACCCATACGCCAAACCCTAATTCATCAAGCCCAAATGAAAAAACCGCCAGTTGGGGGTTTTATTTATCCCCTAATAGCGCAAAAGGGCAGGGGCTTGGCTTTGCGTTGGGGGTTTTGGCGATTGCACGGATTTTCAACACCACCGACATTGGCAAAATCACCGCGCAAGTGCTGGCATATAATACCGCGTCATTGGCGTTACATCGTAAATTGGGATTTAGCGAAACAGGTGTGTTAAAACAGCATTTTGGTGTGGGTGACAAAGTGTATGATGTGGTTGAGTTTGAATTAAAATCGCAAGATTTTTTATTTTAGGGGTGGGTCTGAGTGGGGTATATATGAAAAAAACGGGGTGTCTATGAATCAAAATATGAATCAAAATTTCAGCATTAACAATCGCCCAATCGGCATTGACCATGCGCCATATATCATTGCTGAAATGTCCGCCAACCACAACGGCGACATCAATAACGCTTACCGTATCATTGACATGGCAAAGGCGTGCGGTGCTGATGCGGTCAAAATGCAAACTTACACCGCAGATACCATCACCCTCAACAGCAGCGCCGCTGACTTCCAAATTCATGGGGGACTGTGGGACGGGCGTACCTTATATGACTTGTACCAAGAAGCTTACACGCCGTGGGACTGGCATAAACCATTGTTTGAGCACGCCCACAAAGTCGGTATCACCATGTTTAGCTCACCGTTTGACTTGACTGCGGTGGATTTGCTCGAGGATTTGAACGCGCCAGCGTACAAAATCGCTTCGTTTGAAGCCATTGATTTACCGCTTATCAAATATGTAGCAAGTACCGGCAAGCCAATGATTATCTCCACAGGGATGGCGGACCAAACCGAAATTGCCGAGGCGATTGCCGCCGCTCGTGATGGCGGCTGCAAGCAGCTTGCGTTATTGCACTGCGTGAGTGGCTACCCAGCTCCCGCACAGGACTATAACCTGCGTACCATCACCGATATGCAGCGCCGTTTTGGCGTGCCGATTGGCTTATCCGACCATACGCTTGACAACACCACCGCCGTGACAAGCGTGGCATTGGGGGCGTGTATCATTGAAAAACACGTCACCCTAGATCGCAATGGCGGCGGGGCGGATGACAGCTTTTCACTGGAAAAAGACGAACTCACCGCGCTCTGCCGTGATAGCAAAACCGCTTGGCAGTCGCTCGGACAAGTCGATTATGGGCGAAAATCAAGCGAAATCGGCAATGCGCAATTTCGCCGTTCACTGTATTTTGTCAAAGACATGACGGCAGGGGATGTGATTGATGAAAGCTGTATCCGTAGCGTTCGCCCTGGTTTTGGGCTTGCCCCGAAGTTTTATGATGAATTAATGGGCAAAAAAGTGCTAACGGATATCCAAGCTAATACCGCTACCTCATGGGATGTTCTTGAAAGGTAATGTTAAATAAAATCAAACGTTTAACACACTCTGCTTTGCTCAAAGACAGCCTGATTTATGTGGTGGGCGAGATGACCGCCAAAGCCGTGCCGTTTTTGCTATTGCCCTATTTGACACGGGTATTGGGAACGACGGGCTTTGGTGATTTGTCTTATTATTTATCGCTCACGGCATTTATTGTAATCGCCATGAGTCTGTCGCAAAATGGCGCTTTGACCCGTTATTTTTATGTGTATGGCAGGCATGGGCTGGGCAATATTTTACTGGCGGGTGGGCTATATAGCGTGGGCGTGCTGCTGATTGGCACAGCGATTAGCTGGCTGTTACATAGCGAATTGTTATTTTACTGCTTTTTTACTGCCTTTTTGCAAACCTTGGTGCAAAACCAACTGGCACTGCGGCAATGCCAAAAACGCCCGTTTAGCTATCTGACCATCCAATTGGGCTTAGCCTTGGGAAATTTACTATGGACGGTGCTGATTTTTCAGTTTTTTGCTGGCGATACCACGGATAAAGTTACCCAACGTCTTATCGCGATTATCTTGGCGCATGGGGTTACTTTTGTGGCAGCGTTGGCGTGGGCAAAATACCAATTTGCTATCAAATTTCGCTTTACCCCGAAACGGCTCAAACTGGGACTCGGCTATATTTTAACCCTAGGCTTGCCGCTGCTGTTACATGGGTTAAGCTATACCATCAAAGGGCAACTTGACCGAGTGTTGATTCACGAGCGGTTTAGCAGTCATGAGCTAGGCGTATACTCGGCAGGCGTGCAAGTCGCCAGTAGCTTGACTATTGTGATTATGGCGGTCAATTCTGCGCTGGTGCCTCACTTATATGAACGGCTAAAATCGCAGCGCATGACAGTGATGCAATTGCATCGACTGTTTTGGCTGAGTTTGATGGTGCCTGTTATATTGACTGCCATGGCTTGGGCGATGCCGTCGTCATTAATGGCGTGGTTATTGGGGGCAGATTTTGCCCAAAGCCAGTATTATGTGGTGATGTTTGTACTGGCGTTTTCGCTGATAATTCCGTATTTATTGTTGGTGAATTTTTTGTTTTATCATGCCAAAAGCGCGCAAATCTCACTGTGTTCGCTTATCTCAACGGTGGTGTATTTGGTTGCCTTGTGGGTGTTAAGTGGCGTATCACTGGCGGTGGTGCCGTATGCGACTATTATTAGTGGCGTGGTGATTTTGCCGCTGTTATATTATTATACGCTGCAGGTGGAAAAGGTCAAAAAAACGCCATGAATCTCATTATTTGTATCACCCCCTTGCAAGTGTTGATTGCCAAGCAAATTATTAAGCAACACAGTACCCCCTTTATAGGGCTTTATTTGCCGTATGGCGCCCATTCAAAAAGCGAGCCCAAACACCGTTATTATTTTGACCAACTTGAGCGGGTCTGCGAAAAATCCGCCTTTATCGACCTAAACAATAAAACCTGGGGCGAACGTTTTGCCACCCTAAACCACATCAAAACCACACTTAACACGCTTGATATTTGGCAAAAACCTATCGAAAACGTCTATCTTGCCAGTATTGACGTGTTGTTTTTGCAATATGTTATTTCTAAAGTAACATTCCAACAGCTGTATACCTTTGATGACGGCACCGCTAATATTTTCCCCAATTCTAGCTATTTTCAACCGTTACCAAAATCCTTGCCATTACAACTGTTTAAACACGCCGTGGGCATTACTTATCCCAGTATCCCTAGTATTTTGGCTATCTCCAAAAAGCATTTCACCATTTTCCCCCAGGAAAAAAATATCATAGACGCTACCGAGTCTGTTTATTTGTTTGATAAAGTAGACAATCAGCCTGATAAAAATTTGCCGGTAAAACGGCTGTTATTGGGGCAAGCCCTCGACAATTTTATCGGTGACAAAGCTTATGCTGATATTGTAGAAACAATGGTCAAGGCATTTCACCTTGACGCATTTTGTCCCCACCCGCGAGAAAATTTGGATTTTAGCCATCTTTTGCCAGTGATTGATAGCGATAAAATCATTGAAGATTATCTAAGCGAGGCATTGCAACAAAACCCCCATCAACGCTTTGAAATTTATACCTTTATCAGCACTGCTGTGTTTTCGATCAAAGAATTTCCCCGTACCCAAGTATTTATGGTGTATACCCAAGCGCTGTGGGATAAATTCCCTGATGCGTATCAGTTTCTTGCCAGTCGTGGTTTTACCCTCATTAATTTAGATGACGCAGATAATCTAAATGGGTTCAAAGGGTAACTGCATGAAAAAACACGCCTTACTTATACAAGCCCACCAAGATATCAGTTATTTTATTAATCTGGCGAAAATTCAGCCCAACGTCAATTTTTATGTGCATATGGATGCTAAATCTAATTATTTTCCTGAGGCTGAGACTGCACAGCTAGCCAATGTATTTTTGCTCAAAGATAGAATAACGGTGCGTTGGGGCGGGTTTAGCCAAATTGAAGCAACATTAAAATTGTTTGAAACGGCGTTTGCCAATGAGGACAATGCTTATTTTCATCTGGTAAGCGGTGAAGATGTGGTGTTACAACCATTTGAAGTGATAGAAAAACAGTGGCAACAGCGGTTTGATTTTCAGGCGATGATGACCTGCGAGATGGCGCCACAGTATGCCTATCGCTTTATTATGGACAGTCCCCATGCCGACAGCGACTGGCAACGGCAATTGACGGGTAAAATCATCACCAAACTGCAACAAGGCGTGGCAAAAATAAAAACTTATCACTCACCCATTTATTTTGGCTCACAATGGTTTTCAGTGACGCGTGCAGACTGGGAAAAAATTATGCCTTTTACGGATGAATACAGTGATTTTTTCCGTCACAAGCTGGTGCCCGATGAACACTTTTTTCAAACCCTAATTACTGAAAAATTAACCAATCAAATTCGCCTAAGTAATGATAACCGCCGACAAATTATTTTTGACAAAAATGTAAATAATGGTAATAGCCCGATTTATTTGGATTTATTAAAGCTTGAGCAGGCGAAATTTAATGGCTATTGGTTTGCCCGTAAAGTAAAAAAGGATGTGGCATTGACTTGGCTGGGTGAATTAACATGAAATTTTCTGTACTGATGTCGCTGTATGACAAAGAAAACCCTGAATTTCTAGCCGAATGTCTAGCCAGCCTGGTCAATCAAACACGCCAAGCCGATGAGATTGTTTTGGTTTTTGATGGTCCAATCAATTTGGCATTACAAAAAGTGGTACAAGAGTTTAAGCCGCAACTGCCGTTAACGATTATCGCTTTAATAAAAAACGTCGGGCTTGGACAGGCTTTGAATGCAGGTCTAAACGCTTGTCAACATGACTGGGTCATGCGTATGGATACGGATGATATCTGTGTGGCTAACCGCTTTGAGCAGCAAATCAACTTTATCCAAAATCATCCCGAAATTGACGTGTTGGGCGGGCAAATCATTGAATTTGAAAAGCAGCTATCACAGGGGAAAAAATCTCGCACGGTGCCAACCTCACACGAGGCAATTTTTGCCTCAGCCAAGTCGCGCAATCCCATCAACCACATGACGGTTGCCTTCAAAAAATCAGCGGTACAAGCGGTCGGTAGCTATCGGCATGCGCCGCTGTTTGAAGACTATGATTTGTGGGTGCGGTTGTTGGTCGCTGACTATCAGTTTGCCAATTTGTCCGAGGTGCTGGTGTATGCACGGGCAGGGGATGCGATGTATGAACGGCGCGGGGGCTTGGCGTATGCCCGTTACGAGTGGGCTATTCAGCAAAGCTTTTATCAACAAGGGTTTTTGCCTATTGCGCAATTGCTTAAAAACCTCGCCATTCGCTTACCGGTGCGATTATTGCCAAATAGTTTACGCAGTTTGGTTTATCAAAAACTGCTGAGAAAATAACTTAGCGTCGAATGACCTTGCGATTGGGACTTAAACTGTTGACCATCTTTTCAGACAATGGCAAAACTTCTCCACACATCAGTCCCGCCAACAGCTCACTACAAATCGGGGCATAAGCATAGCCCTTTGACCCCAATGCCGAAAAGCTCCATACTCGGCTTTTGCTTTCATAACCCGCTTGCCAAACCTGCCCAACTAGGGGTAGATAATCCACGGTTTGGCTACGGATAGTGGCGCGACCCTGCCAATGGGGTATGTTTTTTTCGACGGTAAATATATCGGTGTTATTGACCAAATCGGGCACCGCATCCGCCAAATCTGCCACATTCATCTTATGGTCAGCAACTGCTGGTGCAGTATCCAAGGTATCCCTGACAAAACTTGCCCCAAGCATGACATGGCATTGGCTGTTTTGGTTAAAACTGGCGTAATAACTGCCATACTTTAGCGGCAGTTTTGGCAACTGTGCTTTATCATGCTCATCGACAGCAAACCACGTCACTTGCCCACGGCTGTGATTAAAGCGTTTGATGGTGGGTAGAAAATCGCAGGTGTCTAAAGCCATGCACAAAATCACATGGTCAAAAAACTGCTGACGCTCAGTGAATGTTAATAGCACCTGGTCGCAATCTTGCTGAAAATAGGCTTGCTGAAAATAGGTTAATTCCTCAGTTTGAAAGCTGATATTGGGGTGGCCTAAAACAGCATTGGCAAAGTTTGCGGTAGTGATTAACCCGGCATTGGGCAAAAATATCGCTTGCCCAACCTCATAACCGACTTTTGCTTTGGCTTGTTCAGCAGTCAATAAACGGGCAAATTCAATGGGAAAATCTTTGACTTCATCAAGTTGTAAGCGATTGTGTGAGAGTAAATCCAAACAGCCGGTGGTTTGTAGGATTTTAATACCGGTTTGTGCGGTCAAATAAGGGTAAAATCGACAGCTTGCCAAATAACCAATCGCATGCAGATTAGTTTCAAGGCGTTTTAGGCTGGTAAGTTTTGGTGCAAGAAAACCGCGGATGTTGCCTGATGCGCCTGCCAATGGTTGCGCTTTATCAAAAATGGTGACCTTGTGTCCACGGGCGGCTAAGGCATACGCACTGCTTAACCCCGCTACCCCAGCCCCAATCACCGCCACAGACAGCGGTTTTGTGATGGCTGAAAAATTGGGTAGTTCAAAGCCTTTAACGTTATTGGCTTTTCGACGCTGACGACGTCGGGATTCAAACGTGTCAGTAAAGGGTAGGGTGACAAAGAATGGCTTAATTTTTTTGTTATAGCGAAAATAAATTTCGCAAAAATTGGCGGATGTTAACTTAGGTTGAAAGCTTGCGGTGAGCATTTCTCGCTTTTTGCCAAAGCCTTTACGTTTGGCTAAGGTAAAACCCTGATGTTTTAGCCCCTGTTTGACTGCGCTTGCCACGCTAAATGTTGCCAAAGTCGTGTGAGTTTTGGATAACCTTGCAATTTGAGCCAATAAATCCGCTGACCAAAGTTCTTGGTTACAGCTCGGCGCAAACCCATCAAGTAGCCACGCATCGACTTTGCCTTGCCCAGTCACTTGCGACAAACTACTCGTCGCATCGCCAAGCCATAAATCAATCGTCAATCGTTCATCAAACCAGTTCAAACGATGGCAGCCAGCCAGTGGCGGCGGATAGTTGTCAATGAGCTGTTGTGATAACCCAGCAAGCTCTGTCCACACGCCCAACGCTTGCGCAAGGTCAGTTTTGCGTAGGGGAAATTTTTCGGTGGTAATGATATGTAAATGGCTGTGATTGTCAGGTCTGATTTGTTGCCACAGTTGCCAAATAGCCAAGATATTAAGCCCTGTGCCAAAACCAATTTCACCGATGACAAATCGTTCAAATTTCCCCAAATTAGCAAAGCGAGAGGCTAAGTCGTTGCCATCAATAAAAACATGGCGAGATTCTGCCAAGCCGTCCGTTTTGGAAAAATAAACATCGCCAAAGTCGCTAGAGAGGGGGACAGTGACGCCGTTATCATCTAGCTGCCAGTGCAGTTTGGCGGTTTGAATGGTTGATGCTGGGGTGCTGCTTTTGCTTGAGTTTGTGACAGGACGTTGGCTAGATTGTGACATCAGTGACCCATAATAAATAACTAAAAGTTAGTGCTAAGTAAAATATTACTAATACAAGGCTTGAAAACAGCGATTAGGGGGTATAGCATAACTGATTTTTTATCGTTGCAAAATGGCATGCAGCTTTTTTTGGGTGTGGTAACAACATGAATCAATCAAGTAACGGGCGTTATAACCTAATCACCGCATTGGCAATGATTGTGGGGATTGTGATTGGCTCAGGGATATTTTTTAAGGCAGACAATGTTTTAAAATATACCAATGGCAATGTGGCATTGGGCGTGGGGGTTTTTGTATTGGCGGCGGTGGCGATTATTTTTGGTTCGCTATCGATTGCTGAGCTGGCAAAACGTACCGATGCGCACGGCGGCTTGATTGGCTATGCCGATGAATTTGTCAGTCCACATTTTTCTACGATGATTGGCTGGTTTCAATTATTTTTGTATTACCCGACGCTTGGCGTGGTGGTGACGTGGGTAGTGGGTATTTACACCGCCCTGTTATTTGGAGTAAAAGAGGCATCGCTTGAATTACAAATGGGCATTGGGCTTACGTGGTTTGTCATTTGTTATCTGTTTAATGTGATGGCAGCGGTGTTTGCAGGGCGTTTTCAAGTCTTTGCTACCATCGTTAAATTAATTCCGTTATTTGTGCTAGGGGTGATGGCGTTTGTCTATGGCGACCCTGTGAGCGCCTTAACCCATCCAAGTGAATCCGCGCGTCAAGCGACCCAGTCTTTGGCATGGCTCGGCGCCATCGGTCCGATTGCGTTTTCGTTTGATGGCTGGGTGGTCTCTACCAGTATTTCAGGGGAAATCAAACATGCCAAACGTAATTTACCCATTGCCTTAGTCGTCGCGCCTATGTTGATTTTATTGGGCTATTTGCTGTACTTTGTTGGACTCACCTCGTATCTAGGCGCCGAGCAAGTGATGGCATTGGGTGATGAAAGCGTGTATGTGGTGGCAACCCAATTATTTGGCGAAACCGCTGCCAAGGCCTTTTTGGTATTTGTGGTGATTTCGGTGATGGGTACGGTGAATGGCTTGGTATTAGGGCTGATTCGTCTGCCCCATTCTTTAGCGCTCAAATCATTGATTCCGTTTAGCGCGCAATTGCGTCACGTCTCGCCCAACTATCAGCTATCGGTTGCTTCAGCGCTGCTAGGTTTTGCCTTATCTATGTTTTGGGCGGCTGTGCATTATGTGGTGATGAAAAGTCAGCTGCTTGGCGATATGGATATCTCAGAAATCGCGATTGTGGTAAGTTACTTGCTGTATTTGGTATTTTACTTTGCGGTGTTTCGATTATGGCAACAAGGTCATATCAAAAGTATGTTATTGGGTGTGATATCGCCAATTTTGGCGGCATTGGGCTCATTGATGGTAGTGTTCGGCGGTATGCAAAATCCGCTGTTTTTGCCTGTCTGCTTACCGATTTGTGCGCTCGTGCTGCTGCTTGCCTACTTTTACAGTCGCTATCTGCACAGCCGATAAGTGCCTTATGTCAAGTGCCTTATGTCAAGTGCATTGCGTCCAATGCATTGCGTCAAGTGCATTGCGTCAATTTTTTGGATAACGCTAAAAACTGCGCCACGCCTTGTCCGGCGGCTCGACCTGTGGCAAAACAAGCCGTCAGCAGATAGCCACCCGTTGGCGCATCCCAATCAAGCATTTCGCCACAGCAAAACACATAAGGATTGGATTTTAGCGCAAAATCCTCGGTTAATGCTGTACGTTTTACCCCGCCGCCACAGCTAATTGCTTCTTCAATCGGTCGAAAACTATCGAATTCTACCGTTAACTGCTTGATTGCCTTTGTCATTTTATCGGCATCATGCCAGTGCGTTTTTGCGACGATTTCTCTGAGTAAGGCGATTTTGACCGGATCAAGTCCCGCCTTTCGCCAAAGGTTAGCTAGCGATTGTTTTTTGGGGTTTTTTAAACTACTCAATAATTTTTCGTCAGACACATCAGGCAGCAAATCAAGTTGTAGTGATACCTTGCCCGTATGATTTAATTGCTCGCGCATGGCACGATTGAGCCGATATATCAGCCCGCTTTCCATACCATAATGGGTGAGAATAATATCACCAAAACCCTGCTCAATTTTGCCATCGGGCAACGTCACCTGAGCTTTCACGCGTTTTAACGCTTTGCCAAAATCGCGGTGCAAATGCGCTGACCAAGGCTGTGACAGTGGGCGACAGATACCGACATTGCTGGCATAGAACGGCGTCAATTCTGTATCGCTGAGCCATGCCTGCCATTTGCCATCACTACCGAGCCGCGACCATGACATCGCGCCCGTTGCCAACACAATCGCATCAAAGCTTTGGCTAACAGTCAGGTTACCGCTTTCATGCACTACCGAAAAAGTCGCTTGCTTGCCCTCAATGTTGTCACAGCTATGCCGATAAAAAAACGTTACACCATCCTGCTGCAGCGCTTGCAACCACGCCCGCAGCAGTGGCGAGGCTTTCATCATGGTAGGAAAGATGCGACCTGTCGAGCCAACAAAAGATTCAATCCCCAAGCGGGTCATAAAATCACGGATATGCGCCGCATTAAAATCTTCAATATGCGGCGTTAGCCAGTCGTTGGGCTGATAGCGTGTGACAAAGGTATCAACGGGCTCAGCGTGCGAGATATTGAGTCCAGATTTACCGGCCATCAACAGTTTGCGGGCAGGGGAAGGTTTTTGTTCAAATACGTGGATTGTAACATCAAACTGGCGCAGATAATCTGCCGCCATCAGGCCAGCAGGACCCGCGCCAATGATGGCGACGGTGGGCTTTTTTGGGAGGTCGGCTTGGTTATTTGGCATCATGGCAAGTCAATGTTAGGCTTATAATAGTAGGCTTGTAAAGTCGACTACCAACGACCTTTACGCCCTGCGACCAGCCAGCCCAGTGCGATACCAAGTATCCCACTGAGTAATGCAGTGACCGCACCGTAGATAAAAATCTGTCCACTGCGCTCATTGACAAGCACTTTGACCTGCGTATTTAAACTATCGACTTGGTTTTGTAATTCAGCATTTTTTGCCAAGAGTTGTTGGTTGGCGTTGGACAACTGGCTGTCAGTGGGCTGGTTGAGCTGGGCAAGGGTAGGTTGTTTGGGGTTTTGCATCGGTGAGGTGCTACTGGCAACGCTCGAGGCAATCTCTGGCTGTTTGGCGAGTGGTTGTCCTGTTTTTGGGTCAGTGACGACAACTTGCGGTGCTGCATGGGTCAGGCTCGTTACCTGTAATACCGTCAATAACACTGCGCCGTTTGCCAACCTGCCCACCAATTTTTTCATGCTTACCACCTATCACCACCCAGACTTTGCCAATTATGTACTGCAAACAACTGTTAAACCCAACATTAACTCACTGATTTAGGAAAAACTTGGATAAAAGGTTTGATATCCACATGACTATACACACCATTTAATAAGTAAGGCTCTTCACTTGCCCAAGCTTGCACGGCTTCATCGCTGTCAAAATCCACGACCAATACACTGCCACTCATTTCAGGCTCTCCATGCGCAATGGGCGTAGGGCCTGCGATGATTAGACGGTGCTGTTCATCTAACCGCGTAAGACGCTCAAGATGAGCCGGGCGAAACTGTTTGCGTAGCTCAAGGCTATCAGGGACGTCATGACCGATAATAATATAAAGTGCCATCCATATTCTCCTTTAGTTTTTTCCTTTATCATTGGTTTGTTGCTGCATATCTGGGTTTAGATGGTTTTTTAAGAACACAAATTGCCCGATTAAAAATACCAGCATCACCGGTATCCATCCCCAGCTTTTAAAATTAATCCAGGTATCGTTGTTGGTAAAAAACGCAAAATAATATTGCAAACCTGCCATCAGTAAGAAATACCCTGCCCAAGCGAGGGTGAGTTTATTCCAGCCCGATTGGGTCAATCGAAACACATTTTTCATTGCCAGTTCTAATAGCGGTTTACCTATCGCGACACTGATAATGAGGGCAACTGCAAATACGCTATTGATGACGGTTGATTTCCATTTTAAAAACGCTTCGTCATGGAAAATTAAGCTTAACCCACAAAATCCCACGGTTAAAATCAGCGTCACCCACTGCTGTTTATTGAGCTTGCCTTTTTGCCGGGCAAAATGCACAACATATACCACCAGTGTCGTAATCAATAACGCCGCCGCACCTGCCAATACCCCTTGCTGTTTGGAAAAGTAAAAAAATGCCAGTAAAGGTAGCAAATCCAATAAACCGCTCATAGTCATCTCTAACAAAAATCTTAGCCGCTAGTTTACACGGATATGCTAAAATCGAAAAGTAACTTTGCGATTTTCCTTGCTTCATTAATCACGTGCCCTTGTGAGCGAGCTAGCGCAGAGTTAACCCCTCTTTGTCTTAACCCCTTTTTGTCCTATTGTTGGCAACTAGCTTTTGTAATTAAGGCGTATTTGTGAATTCTTTAAACCTCGATATCTTGTCTAGCAGTCCTATTTATACCCAACTTCCGATTGATATGCACTGCCACAGTACCCGCTCAGACGGCACTTTTAGCCCAAGCGAAGTGGTGCAAAAAGCGCATGAAAAAGGGGTGAAAGTATTATCCTTAAGCGACCATGATACGGTACTTGGTATTCTTGAGGCGCGCCAAACCGCTGAAAGTCTTGGTATGACGCTGATTCACGGTGTTGAAATCAGCTGTCGTCATCGTGTCATGGGCGGCTACTCCAAAAAACCTGCCCAAAATGAAAAAGTGATTCATGTGCTGGGGTACGGTTTTAGTAATATCGAAACAATGCATGACAAACTCGCTGCCATCCAAGCCAATCGAGAAACGCGCGGCTATGCGATGTGCGAGCGTGTGGCAAGTACCTTTAAACGCCCGATGGATGAGATTTGGCAGGCGGTGTTAGTGCAAGCCAAAGGTAATCCGCAAGCGGTCGGTCGTACTCACATCGCCAAAGTGATGGCGGATCAAGGCTTGGTGAGTGATGTGCAAAAAGCCTTTACCGGCTATTTGGCTGACCATAAACCTTGCTATGTGGCACTCGATGGCTTATCGCTTAAAGATTGCATCAATTTGATTCATGAGTGTGGTGGCAAAGCCTCTTTGGCTCATGCGACCCGTTATAATTTAACCGCCAACAAAGTGCGTAAACTGATTGCAGATTTTGCCAGTAGCGGTGGCGATGCGGTGGAATTGCCCGCCAGCAATGAGCCGACTTCAACCCGCCATATGGTCGATAGAGTGATTAAAGAGCATGAGTTAAAGGTGTCTATCGGTAGTGATTTTCATGGCACGACCATGCCGTGGCGCGTGCTTGGCGGTGTGCCAAAATTGCACGAAGGACAAGTGGGGATTTGGGAGAGTTGTTAAAAATTTACCCTCAGTTACCATTTTTTTAACTAACAAGCAGGGGCTTCTAAATATCCAGCAAGATTTTTTAGCATTTTACTGATGAGGATATTTATGAAAGGTACAAGGAAGCCAAGTAGCTGTAACCTAGTACCTGTAACCCAGTACCTCTAATTAGTTGACTGAAACTAAGATTTTTTATCAAACGCAGTTAGTGGCTTAAAGGCAATCGACTTCGCCATCGGCAATTCCTCAATCGCACGCAGCCGCCAGCTATTGGCTGGGTCATGCACCACAATATAGTATTTGCCTTTAGACGGATCTAGCTGCACATTGCCCGCATAACTGCCATCACTTAACCGTTTGACAATAATGTCACGGTCTTTTTGCTTTTGGGTGGCATGGGAAATCTCCACTGCCAATTGCTCAGGTGCTTTAAACTTGTCACTAGCGGGCGCCTCAAGTTTAAAATTGACTGCCTGATGACTAATCAGCATTTGACCGGTTAGCCCCAAATCATGCGCCAGTTTGTCTTTGGACACATCCGCATATAAGGTCTTACCATCCATGTACCAGTCATCACGCACGGTGGAGTCTTGGATTCTCACCGAGTAAAACACGAACCAGATACAGGCGACTACCACAAATAGCGGCAAACCAATAACAAAAATCCAAACCATATAATTTTTATACCAAAGTTTGGATATCGACTGATTAGAAGTTGATGAAGCAGGAGAATTTGTTGGTGTTGCCATAGACCACTCAGCAGATAACAATCAAAAAGCTAGTATAGCAGAAAAACCCATGCCCCAATAACGTGCGCCAATAATTTGGCACAAAAAAAGCCGATTATCAAAATCAGCTTTTTTAGGTAATCAAACTTATTTATCCGTGGTAAACACGTTATCTTTTACCGCTTTGTATTTACCGCCATCATCCACGCTCACCACTTGCATTTGGATGGGGATATTGCTTTGGGTAATCACTTTTGGATCGCCCAGTACACTGACAGGGAAGTCATAACTTTCGCCTGCTTCTAATGGAATGGTTTTAAAGCGGCTATCAAGTTTTAAGCCAGGTTGTGGTGTCAATGTCACCGCATAATCATGGTCTTGCTGAGTTTTATTGGTGATTTTGATAATGTAGTTATTTTCTACCAAACCTTGCGCATTGATTGACGACAACTGATTACGGTCACGGCGAATATCAATCTGCAGTGGTACACGGCTGGTTAAAAAATAAACCCCCGTACCAATCAACAACGTAATCACCGCCAAATAAGCAAAAAACCGTGGACGCAAAATTTTACTTGGCTCATTCTCTACCAATTGGCGTTCGGTACTATACCGAATCAAACCGCGTGGTTTATTGACTTTATCCATGATGTCATTACACGCATCGACACAGGCCGCGCACTGAATACATTCAACTTGCAAACCATCACGAATATCGATACCCGTCGGACACACTTGCACACACATCAGACAGTTGATACAGTCACCTAAATTCTCATCTTCACCGCCTCTTTTACGCGCGCCACGTGGCTCACCACGTTTATAGTCATAGGTTACAATTAACGTATCTTTATCGAACATCACACTTTGGAAGCGGCCATAGGGACAAATATGGGTACAAAAGTGCTCACGCATATAGCCTGCATTGGCAAATGTCGCAAAGGTAAAAATAAGTACCGAAACCCAAGTTAATGGCGTCCAATCTGGTACAGGAATACCGCCAAACCATTGCCAACTATGATAAAGATAATCAGTCCCAACGGCATAACTACTAAACGTCAATGCAGTCACCAACGCCATGATAAACCAAATCAGATACACCAAGCCGCGTTTCATGATTTTTTCGCCATTCCAAGGCGCTTTATCTAATTTAAACTGTTTATTACGATCGCCGATGACAAGCTTCTCAGTGTATTGGTACATATGCGTCCAAATCGTCTGTGGGCAGGCATAGCCACACCACACACGACCGGCATAAACGGTCACCATAAACAATAAAAAGGCAGCAACCATAAAGAAAAACGCAAAAATAAAAACGTCTTGGGGTAAAAAAGTTAGCCCAAATAGCACAATCTTAGAACCCGAGAAATCAAACCATATTGCTTGGTGTCCGCCATAGCGAATCCATGGCAACACCAAAAACAACAACAATAAAAAATACATACTTACAACGCGGATGTTTTGATAAAAACCCGTCACAAAACGGGGGTGTACGCGTTTTTTAGTGGCATCTACTTGGTGGACAGGGAGTCTAAAATCATTACCAGCAGGGGAAGGAGGTTGTACAGACATTGTTTGCCCTCACATATTTTCTGACATGAATATAAAAAAAATGAAAGACGACAACCGCAAAACCACCGAACATCGCCTAACGAAAAATTGCTTAAACAATATATTCAATTATATATCAAATGGCACTAAATACCCACAAAATAAAGGGAGTTATCAACAACTGCAAAATAAATGAAAAAACTTTTCGCAGTGGTATTGACAGGGGGAAAGAAAAGCGTATAATACGCACTCACTGGCAGCGACTACAGCCACAAACTGTAGTAAAAACAACGACTTAAATTAATATAGATAGAAGTTGAGCGGTCATAAAAAATTAAAGAAAAAAGTTATTGACAACACAAAATAAGCTGTTAAAATAGCGACCTTCTTAACGACATCAGCCGATGATGTTGTGAAC
>NZ_DALZPU010000010.1:0-80088 GCF_032017465.1 Moraxella sp. CTOTU47616 | reverse complement strand
GCTACTATATTTTTATCCGCTTTCGCAAAATTTTATGCTTTTTGCGTAAGTCCTATATAAATGAAAAAAAGCCTCCATGATAACTGGGGGCTTTTTATTGATTGCTAGTCAATCTACCTTTTTTATCTATAGATATTCATCAGCTAACGACAGTAAGGCAAGTTATGACAAAGCAGGTAATCGTGCTTGGTGCAGGGGTGGTGGGTGTCACCACTGCTTGGCAGCTTCGACAAGCAGGGTTTGAGGTAACGGTAATCGAGCGCGAAAGTAGCGCGGCATTGTCAACATCGTTTGCCAATGGTGGGCAAATATCTGTGTCACATGCTACGCCTTGGGCAAATCCTGATACACCCTATAAAGCGCTAAAATGGTTATTTCGAGAAGATGCGCCATTGTTGTTTCGCTGGCGTCGGTTGTTGGGTTTGCCGGGCAGTACAGCGCAAGATACAGCCCCTGATATGGCGCTGTGGCGATGGGGTTGGCAATTTTTGCAGCAGTGCAATGCGAAAAGTGCCGATGCTAATCTGGTGCAGATGGTCAATTTAGGATTATACTCTCGGCAAGTACTCGGCGAAGTCAGGGCGCAAACGAGCATTGATTATGACTGTCTGACACGCGGTATTATGCATTTTTATACCGATCATGCTGAGTTTCAAGCAGCGATAGCACCCACTAAGCGGATGCAGCAATTGGGTTGTGATCGGCAAGTGATTAGTGTGGATAAAGCGATACAATTAGAGCCTGCGTTAACTGGTATTGGCAAAGAATTGGTTGGGGCGACTTATACCGCACTTGATGAATCAGGGGATGCCCAAAAATTCACCCATCGCTTGGCAGCACTTTGTCAACAGCAAGGGGTAACATTTTTATTTAATACTGCCATCAAACGACTTATTTATCATAACCAACACATTGACGGTGTGGAAGTAATGTCCGTTGATAGCAGAGATAATGCCGCTTTGCCAGCGCAGTCACAGATACTGTCTGCGGATGCTTATGTACTGGCGTTAGGGAGTTATAGTCCTGCGTTAGTCAAAGAGTTGGGTATCAATCTACCCATCTATCCTGCCAAAGGCTATTCAGCCACGTACCCCGTGTTGCGACCCGATGAGACACCTTACGTGAGCTTGATTGATGATGAGTTTAAGCTGGTATACTCGCGCTTAGGCGATCGCTTGCGAGTAGCAGGAACGGCTGAATTTAACGGGTTTAACCTTGAACTAAATCCCGTTCGTTGCCAAGCGATTACGCGGCGGGTGAGAGAGGTGTTCGGGGATGCGGTAGATTTGACCGAGCCGAATTATTGGACAGGGCTGCGACCGATGACACCGTCAAATGTGCCGATTATCGGTCGCGCGGTCAATCGCCAAGGACGTATTGATAATTTGTATCTCAACACGGGACATGGCACTTTGGGCTGGACGCACTCGAACGGCTCAGCAAAAGCGATGGCTGATATCATGCAAGGGCGCCAGCCACAAGTAAATTTTAACTTTGTGGGCTTGTAGGGTTAAGGGGTTGGGTTGGAATACTGGCGGATTTTGGAAAGGTCACAGTGAAGGTCGAGCCTTTGCCAACTGTGGAGGTGATATCCAAGGTGGCATGATGCTGATACAAGACATGCTTAACAATTGCTAGCCCCAAACCAGTACCCCCTGTGTCACGGCTTCGACCCGTGTCCACGCGATAAAAACGCTCGGTTAAGCGCTGAATATGGCGCTGCTCGATACCAATGCCATTGTCGGTCACGCTAAAACATACCCCCGCGTCACACTCATGCCAGCTAATACTAATCTCCCCACCTTTGGGGGTGTATTTCATGGCATTGGTAATCAGGTTACTGAGCGCACTTCGCAGATAATCTTCATAACCCAAAATATGTAACGTGCTGTCGATATGCAAATGAATCATATGGTCGTATGACTTGTTGTACATTTGCGCATCGTCAAACAATTGCATCAGCATTTTGGGAATATCAATGTCTTTGGGCTCAGCGGGCTTTTCATCGTTCTCTAGTCGAGATAATAACAGTAAGTCATTAATGATGTTATTCATGCGCTGACTTTGCTGCATCATCTGAGTAAACGCGCGAGCAATACGCGGATCTAAATCAGGCTGTTCACTCAAAGTCTCCACATACCCCATGATGACGGTAAGCGGCGTGCGAAGTTCATGCGAAACATTTGCCACAAAGTCTTTTCGCATCTGTTCTAAATGCTGAAAACGGGTGACATCATAAATCAGCAGTAATTTTTCTTGCCCAAATTTGGTAATCTTGCACTGCACATAGCGCTCGATATTAGACGGGTTATGGATACGCACACCATCTGGATAGTCTTCAATGTGGTGATAATATTGATGAAAAAGCGGGTTGCGAATAATGGTCAACACATTGCGACCTTGGTCGGGCGCTTTAAATTGAAAAAGCCGCTCGGCAGAGTTGTTCCACCATTCGATACAGTCATTTTTGTCAATCAGAATAATCGAGTCTTGCAATGCGCTTAGCGAGTCGCGCACTTTTTGCACCAGCGAAACGGTTTGCTGATGCGCCAATTTCTCTTGGCGATTGACTTGGTAGATATTGCTGGCGATGACATTAAGGTTGGGCTCAAATGCAGGCGGCGGCTCATCGGGGTTTTTGTTATACCATGCTTTAAAGCGTTGTATCGACCATAAAAAATATAGCTGATACAGGCAAAGCCCTATCGCCAGTCCCCAACCCCAAAACCCTAATAGCCCGCCAATGAGCAGCCCGGCAACCCCAGCTGTCACGACGGGTGAAATGCTCGCCCACATATTAATTTTTCTAGCATCCATTGAGAAAGCTTACTATAGCGAAGTTGGGATAAGTTGGCAAAAATTTCAATGCGATTAATAAGGCTATTGTTAGTCGATTTTATTAGAAAAGCGATAGCCTGTGCCACGTACAGTTTGGATATAGTCGGCAAACCCAAATGGCTCAAGCACTTTACGCAGGCGGCGGATATGCACGTCAATGGTACGATCTTCGACATACACATTGCCGCCCCACACTTGATCGAGTAGCTGGGTGCGGGTATAAGCCCGCTCGGGATGACTCATAAAGAAAGCAAGTAGCCGATACTCGGTCGGTCCGATATCCACCGCTTTGTTATTGGCACTCACGCGCTGACTGGCAGGGTCTAGCGACAAGCCGCCTACATCAATGGGTTTTTCGCCTGACAACGCGCTACTACGGCGCAATACCGCTTTGATACGGGAAACCAATTCACGGGTGGAAAACGGCTTGGTGATATAGTCATCTGCCCCTGCGTCAAGTCCTTGAACTTTGTTGTCCTCTTCGCCTTTGGCGGTGAGCATAATGATAGGGATTTCAGAGAGCATTTCATCTTTTTTCAGGCGGCGGCATAAATCAATGCCTGATAGCCCATTGGGTAGCATCCAATCTAATAAGATGAGGTTGGGGCGATGATCGACCACCAAATGATGGGCTTGAGAGACTTCTGAGGCTTGCAAACAATCAAATCCTGCCATCTCTAGTGTGGTCACGATCATTTCTCGAATGGCAGGCTCATCTTCCACTACCAAAATAGTTTCATTTTTCATAAATTTCTCAAGCGATAAAGTAGGCAACTGTTTGTCAAAATAATTTTATGACAACAATATTACAATGCCCATATTACAACTTCAGAATATGACAAAAAAATGACAATGATAAGTTTTTAGGGCTTTTATTTGTGGTGTGGTAAAAAATTCGGCGTTTGACTCAATTTTTGATACTTAATACAGGTCGCATTAGAGTTCAAAAATAAAATTTATCGGACCATCATTGCAACTGCTGACTTGCATATCTGCGCCAAATTCGCCTGTTTGCACGGCTGCATATTGCGTCTTGGCATACGCTACTATCTGGGCAAACAAAGCTTTGGCAGTGTTGGGCGCCATCGCAGGCTTAAAATCAGGACGCCTACCCGATTGGGTATTGGCAAGGAGGGTAAACTGCGACACTAACATTAAGCCGCCATTGACTTGTTGCACATTTTTATCCATTTTGCCTTGCTCATTTTCAAATACGCGATAGGTGAGGATTTTATCAATCATTTTTTGCCCCATGGCGAGCGTATCATCATGCCCAAGGCCAAGGTAGACCAGTACGCCGTGTGCAATCTCGCCGACGATTTGTTGTTGGTGAGGCGCTTGGCCAACTTCTACTTTGGCAAATTTCACCCGTTGTAGTACTGCTTTCATGATTTTTCCTATCCGTCAGTTTGAGCGTAAGCGTCTTAACTTAACAGCTAGCTTGTCGCTTAACTCGTAGCCCAGTGTTTAATATACCGTGATTCTAAGGGGGATTTTGATTATAATAAGCCAACTTTAAAATGCCAATCTCGAGTAACTTATGACCTTGTTTACGACGTTACAATCGCTTGTCCCACAACAAAAAATCAGTGAAATCGCAGGTCGTCTTGCCCAAAGCCGTCATCCGATGGTGAAAAAAACCTTTATTCGTACCTTTGCTTCGGTGTATGGCATCAAGCTAGAGGAATATGCGCGCGGTAGTTTTTCTCAGTATGACAGTTTTAATGATTTTTTTACCCGTGAGCTCAAAGATGGCGCGCGCAAGATTGATGATGATCCAGATGCGCTGATCTGTCCTGCAGATGGCATGATATCGCAATTGGGGCAAATCGATAAAGACCAAATCCTGCAAGCCAAAGGCAAATCGTATGAAGTTGGGCAATTGCTCGCGGATTATGAACTTGGCAAAGCCATGCAAGAGGGGAGTTTTGTCACCGTGTATTTGGCACCAACCAATTATCACCGCGTGCATATGCCGTTTGACGGTACTTTGGTAGAAACCATCTATGTGCCAGGACAGCTATTCTCGGTCAACAACGAGACCGCTGAAAACATTACTGATTTGTTTGCCCGTAATGAGCGCTGCGTGTGTGTGTTTGATACCGAATTTGGTAAAGCTTGCGTTGTGCTAGTCGGGGCGATGATTGTAGCAGGGATTGAAACAGTGGCCACAGGCAAAATCAAACGTAGCGATCGCGTGCAGCGTCAAACCCATCACATGACGTTGAAAAAAGGCGATGAACTTGGGCGGTTTTATTTGGGCTCAACGGCGATTGTGATATTACCCAAATCAGCGGGCATGGCTTGGGACGCAGGTCTTTCTAATTCAGTGCCGGTGACAATGGGTCAACGTCTGGGTACTTTTTTGCAGTAAGCTGCCAAGGTATAGGTTAAAAAGGTAGCACAGGCTGCCTTTTTTATGGGGTGTTTTAGCCAATTTGCATAGGTTGATTGCTCACATAAACTAAACGATAACGAAAAATATTTTAGGAAAATTTGTTTATAATAGCCGACTTATGATTTTTGCCTGCTTTTTTATTTAAATTGATCACTATGAACCTACCGCAAACACCGCAACCTCAGACATCGCACGAGTTAGACTATCCAACCGTTTGGATTATGATTTTGGGGTTGATTATTGCTATCGGTCCGCTGTCGATTGATATGTATTTGCCGGCTTTGCCCAGTATGGCAAAAGATTTTGGCGTGGCAACAGCTTTTATGTCCAATTCGGTGCCTGCCTATTTTGTGGGATTGGTGGTCGGGCAGTTGTTTTATGGTCCGATTTCGGATCGGATTGGGCGCATCAAGCCTTTGTATGTGGGTATGGTACTGTATGTGATTGCTTCGGTGATGTGTGCCACCACCACCAATGAATACGTGTTGTTTGTCTCACGAACGCTACAGGCGTTGGGCGCGTGTGTGGGAACGGTGGTGTCGCGGGCGATGATTCGTGACCGCTTGCATCCCAAGCAAATGGCAAAGGCATTTTCGCTGATGGTCCTAGTGATGGGGATTGCGCCGATTTTGGCACCAAGCTTGGGGTCGTTGTTGTTAAAAGTCGCCAGTTGGCGGGTGATTTTTTGGTTTTTGGCGGGGTTTGGCATTTTAAATATCGTGCTGACCCGGCTGTTTTTGCATGAAACCTTGACCGATGAGCTTCGCAACAACCGTCCGATGAATGACGTGCTCAGTCAATACTGGGATTTGCTCAAAGACACCCAGTTTAATTATCCTGCGATTGGCGCAGGGCTGCTGATGGGTTCGATGTTTGTGTATATCAGCGCGGCACCTGAGCTAATTATGGAAGGGTATGGGGTCACGCCGCAGCATTTTAGCTGGATTTTTGGGATGAATGCGGCAGGTTTTATTGGTTTGACACAGGTCAACCAATGGCTGGTGAACCGTTATCGTCTGGTCAGCTTGCTGCGATTTGGGGCGGTGATGCAAGTAATCTCATCAGCGTGTTTGATGCTGCTAGGTTTAGTCTTTGGCACGCAAGCTTGGCTGCCGTTGGTGCTCGCCAGTATTTTTTGTTGTATTGCAGGGTTAGGACTCACTCAGCCCAATTCAGGTGCCATTGCTTTGGCATTTCAAAAACACCGCGCTGGCATGGCGAGTGCCTTGCAAGGCTCACTCAACTTTGTCGTCGGTATTTTTGGCGGATTAGTGTTAAATATCCTGCCCTTTAATCCGGTCGCCAAGCTGGGTATTACCATGTTTATGCTCATGACTATCGGCGCATTTTTGGTATTTCAAATCGACAAAAATCTTGATGTGGCGAATGTGGACTAAGGGTTAGTCAAACCGATACACATCCATACCCAAACTAAAATGGGCAAAACTTTCATGCACGATGCTCATCTTTGAGCCTGCGCCTGCCGCAAAAAATAACGGCAATAAATGCTCAGGGGTGGGGTGATTGTGATGGGCAAATGGATGTGACCGCCAATCTAAAGCCGTTGGCATATGTTGTTTGAGTTGATGAATCAACCAATATTTAAATTCACGTGCCTCCGCATCCACCTCACCACTATCAAACTGTACCTGTGCCAAATTATGGGTGACACTGCCAGAGCCGATGATTAATACTTGCTCTGCCCGCAGCGGTGCTAATAAAGCCCCCAACTGAAAACACGCATAACTATCAAAATGCTGCGGCAGCGAAAGCTGCACAATCGGCACATCGGCCTGCGGATACAAATGCACCAGCGGCGACCATACCCCATGGTCAAACGGACGCAGTCGATTGACCGATGTGCTAACGCCCAAAGCCTGCAATTGCTGTGCCAGATGCTCAGCAATCAGGCTGTCGCCTTTGACAGGATAATCGATTGTATACAGTTTCTTTTGAAAGCCGCTAAAATCATGCCAAGTAGCGGGCGCCGCATTGCCATTGATTTCTAGATGCTGGCTTTGCCAATGCGCAGAGATGATGATAATCAAGCGTGGTTTTGGCAGATTTTGCCCAAATTTATTCAGCGCTTGGGTAGTACGGTTGTTTTCGATAGCAATCGTCGGCGCCCCATGTGAGATAAACAAACTGGGCAAGGTATAAAGTTGGTACGGTGTTTTGGGTAAAAATGGCTGCAGGCTGATTGGTTGTTTTTCGGTTTTTTCCATCAATTTTCTTAAAGTTGCAGTGATAAATAGAAATGATAACGAATTAATAAGGATTAACTAAAAAGGATTAATAGGTTAAATAAGGGAAAAATTCGCAAAAACAAGCCATGTCAGCGATTTCATACATAATCAAACATAACAGGTTGACTGGAAAAACTTAAAAATAATCACCGCGATGATACGGATGATGATGGATAATGGTCATAGCGCGGTACAGCTGCTCCATCAGTAGCACACGCACGAGTGGATGCGGCAAGGTGAGATTGGACAGCGACCATTTGAATGTCGCATGGGCTAATACCTCTTTTGAAATGCCATCAGCACCCCCAATTACAAATGCCATATCATCACCCAGCTGCATGGCTTCGCCAACTTTAGCCGCTAAATCTTCGGTTGATAGATTCTTACCGCGGACGTCTAGGCAAATCAGCTGCTCGCGTTTGCCTGCTAAATTTTTGGCTTGGTGCGCTTGCAGAATTAGCCCGCCTTCGGTGATGGCATATTTTTCAAGTTCGGCAGGCGAAGGGCTTTTGGCGCGTTTGCAGGCGGGGATTTCAACGATTTCGGTGCTGAGCATAGGCTGAATACGTTTATAATAGTCGTCAAATCCCGTCTGCACCCAAGCTGGCATTTTTTGTCCAACCGCTAAAATTCTTGCTTTCATGGGTTCCCCTTTGTTATCTTTTGACCAATCTATGTCACTGTCTATGTCACTGTCTATATCACTGTGGTGATTCACCGTTAGCCATTGAACATTCATTATTGAAGCCAACTATATTTTCGCTATCGAAGCCAGCTATATTAAAACTTAAAACGAACCATTTAAAAACCAACCATTTAAAAACGCTTGCAACGCACCCATATACAATCTGATAAAGCCTAAAGCAACCTAAGCTGAGCTAAAGCCTGAACTAAAGCTAAGCTGAGCAACAAAATTTTAACATGATTTTATCGCTATGATGGATAATACTTCCCATAGCATTTAATGAAGGTGATAAAATAATTTGCATGACAGAGTTTAAATGACAAATTTTAAATGATAAGAAAAGACGACAACAATATGAAAAATTGGCAAGACCCCAATGCCGCTGTTGAAGCAGCCAACTATGACAACCCGATTCCAAGCCGTGTACTGATTTTACAAACCCTACTTGAGCGGGGACAAGCTACCCAACACGAGCTTGCGACGATTTTTGATTTAGATGATGACGAGTACGACGCACTGGGCAACCGCTTAAAAGCCATGCTGCGTGATGGACAGTTAAGCCGTGATGCCGACGGCGGCAATCCTTATATTTATCGCCCACTGACTGAGAACGATGCCGTGACAGGCGTGGTCGCTGCCCATGCCAAGGGCTTTGGCTTTGTCGTGCTTGAGGATATGCCCGATTTATTTTTGAATGAAACCGAAATGCGCTGGGTATTTCATGGCGATAAAGTAAAAGCCATCGCTACTAGCACCGACAACCGTGGTCGTATGATGGGTCGTGTGTTGTCGGTGGTATCCCATTCCCAGCTACAATATATCGGTAAACTTGCAAAAGATGACGATGGTTACTTTGTAGAACTCATTAGCCCAAACAATCATCAACCGATTACGGTGACGGAAGAAAACGTCGAAGCGCTACAGCTCAAAATTGGTAACCCCGTCAAAGTCGATATCATCGACTATCCCACCCAGCATGAATACGCGACGGGAAAAATTACTGAAAGCTTGGTCGATGATAACGAGCGTGAATTGATTATCAAAACCACGCTGCTAAATTACGATATTCCCCATGAGTTTAGCCCAAAAGTCATGCAGCAAGTCGATGCGTACAAAGAGCCGACGCAAAAAGACTATCAAGACCGTATCGACTTACGTGCCTTGCCGCTAGTCACCATTGATGGCGAAGACTCGCGCGACTTTGATGATGCCGTCTATGCCGAAAAACGTCGTGGCGGTGGCTATCGCTTGGTGGTCGCGATTGCCGATGTCAGTCATTATGTGACTGCCAACTCAGTACTTGACCAAGAAGCCTATGAGCGTGGTACATCGGTGTATTTCCCGCATTTTGTGGTGCCAATGCTCCCTGAAAAACTCTCCAACGGGCTTTGCTCTTTAAACCCAGGTGTTGACCGCTTGTGTATGGTAGCCGATATCATATTATCGCGTAGTGGCAACGTGACCAGCTATGAGTTTTATCCAAGCGTGATGCACTCTCAAGCGCGATTGACTTATAACCAAGTCAATGATTATTTTGCCCAAGCGCAAGGGGAAACGACCAAAGCCGAAGTGCCTGTCACTATCACCGGTAATAAAGCGGTCAAAAAATCAATCGATGTGCTGTATGATTTGTACAAAGTGCTATTGGTCAAACGCGAACAGCGCCATGCGATGGAGTTTGAAACCCAAGAGACTTATATCAAGTTTGATGAAGCAGGCAAAATCAGCGCCATCGTGGCACGGACGCGTGGTGACTCGCATAAGCTCATCGAAGAGATGATGCTACTTGCCAATACCTGCGCGGCTGAGTTTTCGCTCAAGCATGAATTGCCAGTCTTGTATCGCAATCATGATACCCCAGAGGCAGAAAAAGCCGCTCGCGTCAGTGACTTTGTGAAGCATTTTGGTTTGTCATTTCCTGAAGAAAATCCCACACAGGCAGATTATCAGCGTATCATTGAAGCGACACGCGGGCGCCCTGATGCGATTAGTATCCATAGTGTGCTACTGCGCTCCATGCAGCAAGCCAACTATGCACCGACTAATATCGGACACTTTGGGCTGGCGTATGAGGAATACAGTCACTTTACCTCACCGATTCGCCGTTATCCCGACTTGATGCTACACCGTGCCATCAAAGCGAAAGTGACGGGCAAAAAGGCGCCGCTGCCAGATTGGTCACTAGAAGATGCAGGTGAACAGACCTCAATGACAGAACGCCGTGCCGATGAAGCCAGCCGTTTTGTTGAGCAGTGGCTCAAAGCCCATTATATGAAAGACCATATCGGTGAAGCGTTTGATGCCGTGGTTACGACGGTGACCAATTTTGGCTTGTTCGTGACTCTCACCGATTTATTCATTGATGGCTTGATTCATATCTCGCATTTGGGCGAAGATTACTTTGTATATGATGACAAGGCGCAGCAGTTATTCGGTGAAAAATCAGGACTGGTGTTTGGACTCGGTGATAAAATCCGTGTCAAAGTCGCTGCCGTCAATATGGAGACCCAGCAGATTGATTTTGATTTGGTGGCACAGCTGGAAAAATCGTCATTTAATAACCGCGGTAAAGGCAAAAGTCGCGGTCAATCGCAAGCGGCATCCAATCCTAACGCTCAATCCAATCCCAACGCGCTATCTAATCCTAATTCTCAATATAAGCCAAATGAGAGCGCCAGAAAAGCAAAAAGCGCTAAAAACAAAAGTAACGCGCGCAACAAATCTCGTTAATGAAAAAAAGGGCAATAAAATTTGCCCTTTTTTTATCGTTGAGACAAATACCTGCTAAAACAAAAAAACGTTTTTGTTTTTGACCACTTAATCTTAGCCACTTGATACCCTTTAACCAGTCTTGCTTGGCGGTACTAGCAGCTAATACGCCAAGTTATTATTGCGTGGTTTTTTCTGCGCTCGCCAAGTTGTTGGATGAGGTCTGAGCGGTTTGATTCAAATCTGTTGTTGCCTTATCAAGCACTTGTTTAGGCTGCTCGCCAATCGATGACGTATCGTTTGATGCTATGGCTAAGGGCGCCGAGGCGGCACTACTATTGGCTTGATTGGATGCAATGACTTGCTGGGTACGATGTGATGATATTAGGTTAAAAATGGCGAGTGCGGTGATGCCTAATATCGCAAAAATAATGAGTAATTTTGGTTGCATGGGGGTTTCCAGTATAGCGTCAATTTGGCTAACCGACCTGTAAAGCCTAACGTCTAAAGTCTGTGGCTTAAAACGTCCAATCGGGTTTTGCTAGGACAAAAATTGACAGTCATGTCTATAAAAATTGCTATGCTACCTTTGTGCAAAAATCATGCAAATTTAATCTGTTAATCTTTTAATCTTTTAATCTTTTAATTTGCCAGCAGACTGACTTCGGCACTAATTGGCAAATGGTCAGAGAGATTGCACCAAGGTTGTCCCTTATGCACCCAAGCACGGTGTACTTGTAGGTTACGCACATAGATACGGTCAAGGCTTAATACCGGAAGCTTGGCAGGAAAAGTGGGCAGTAATTTGCCATGGTGGGCCAGCACGGCTTCTTGTAAATTAAGGTCACAGCCAAGCTTTTGACAGGATAATTTTTTCCAGTCATTGAAATCGCCTGCCAATATCAGCGGCGTGGATTGGTCGATTTCGTTATTGATATACTGGCTCATTACCTCATATTGTTTTTCACGGTCATTTTCCCTTAAGTTTAGATGCGCGCAAAGCACGATGATGGGCGTGTGCCAGCCTTTGGGCTGGATTTCGCAGTGCAACACACCACGCTGCTCAAGGCGGCTCACTGTGATATTGACATTGTGTTTGGGGTCGAGCGGATGGCGACTTAGCACCGCATTGCCATGATGACCGTGGTTATATTCGACGTTTTTGCCATAGCTGTTTTCAAGCTGTAAATACTCGCCAAACCATTCATGCTGGGATTGGTCGGGAAATTCATTGTATTTCACCACGCGTTTGAGATTTTGACCTTGCACTTCCTGTAAACAGATAATATCCGATTGCACTTGGTTAAGGGCAGCGGCGATGCCTTCCATTTTGACAAAACGATTGAGGGGTGACATGCCTTTATGGATGTTATAACTGGTGATGATTAGGCTGTTTTTTGGTGTTTGGGTGCCTGATACTTCGTTAGATAATATTTCGTTAGATGCTACTGGCTTAGATGTTATTTTTTTAGGTGTTAGTGAGCGCATAATAAAATCACAGTGATAAACATGGCATTATTTTAACGTGAAATTGTACCGCTGGCTTGTTTTGACAAAAAATTGTCACAATATAATGGTTGTCGACATTTATGTAGCAAACCTATGTAGCAAAATGGGGTAGCTTTGCCAAGCATTGCGGTTTTTATGCTAAAATTTTGGGCAATGACGACTTTTACTCTCAATCATCAACGAGCGATAAAAAATTGGAAAACAGTATGATCAACGATGTAGAAAATCCGACAGAAAATTTGCACCTTGTTGAATTTAATCAATTAGCGCTTGAGCGACTCAAGACGGCAATCGATGAGGCGTTGGCGAATGGACATGCATTTTTGACTATGCTCGATGATGAAGCTGGGCAAGCCAATAGTCAAGTTAACGATGCACACCTCAGCAGCCAACAAGCGCTCAATGATATCATCGCCTTTGACCATGTGAATTTGGCATTAGACCGCAGTTGGGGGTTGCTATCGCACTTAAATAGCGTGGTCAGTGATGAGCCAATCCGTGCGCTGCATCATGCATTATTGCCCGCGCTTTCTGCCTACGGCACGGCGGTTGGTCAACATCTCCCGCTGTATCAACGCTATCAGCGTGTGGTGAGCGATCAGTCATTTTTTGAGTGTTTAGATCCTGCAAGACAACGCTCGTTGACCTTGGCGCTACAAAGTTTTGAATTATCGGGCGTGGGTTTGGCTGAGGCGCAAAAACAGCAATTTGCCACCCTTGCCAGCGAGTTATCTACGTTATCGGCTAAATTCTCCGATAATGTGCTCGATGGCACCCAAAGCTACTTTTTACCTTTAAGCGAATCGCAACTGGCAGGACTGCCTGAATCTGCGCTTGCCATGCTGGCAGATGCGGGCAGGCGATACACAGAAAAATTCCCTGAGCAAGTATTGGCAACGCCTTATGTGGCGACACTTGATATCCCAGTCTATCTTGCGGTGATGACCTATGCCGATGACCGCGAGTTACGCGAAACCTTGTATCGTGCGTATGTCACCCGTGCCTCTGAATTGTCAGCGCAGCCAGAATTTAACAATGCCGATATCATGACGGATATCTTGGCAAAACGCGCACAAAAAGCCCAGTTGTTGGGCTATGACAATTTTGCTGAATTATCACTTGCCACCAAAATGGCGGACAATGTCGACACTGTAGAGCAGTTTTTACGGGATTTGGCAGACAAAGCACGACCCTTTGCCATGCAAGATTTAAAACAACTGCAAATTGAAGGTTTAGCGTTTGGCATCGGTGATGAGGGCGATGAGGTGCGACCTTGGGACACCGCATATCTGGCAGAAAAAGTCAAACAACGTCAATTTAATCTATCGCAAGAACAAGTTCGTCCGTATTTCCCAGTGCCGACAGTCATCGCAGGCTTATTTGAGATTGTGCAAAAACTGTATGGCATTCAGATTGAAGATAAAACTGCAAGCACGCAGCGCTGGCATGATGACGTGCGTTTTTATCAAGTTTTTGATGAACATCAGCAGCTTATCGGTGGTTTTTATTTTGATTTATATGCCCGTCCTGGCAAACGCGGTGGCGCATGGATGAGTGGTTTTCAAGCGCGTTATCAACACGATGATAGCGGTTATCAGCAGTTACCCGTTTGTTTTATGGTGGCAAACTTTACCCCTGCGCCAACGGGTGCACAGCGCGGCAAACCCAGCTTATTAACCCATGATGAAGTGTTAACCCTCTTTCATGAATTTGGACATGGGCTGCATCATCTGCTCACTGAAGTCAATGTGGGCGATGTGGCAGGCGTGAATGGCGTCGAGTGGGATGCAGTTGAGCTACCCAGTCAGTTTATGGAAAACTGGGCATGGCACCCTGAAGGGATTGCATTAATCAGCCGTCATGTCGATACCGGTGAAACGTTGCCAGAGAGCATGCTACAAAGTATGCTCGCTGCCAAAAATTTCCAAAGCGGCATGCAAACCCTGCGCCAGCTAGAGTTTGCGCTATTTGATTTGTTATTGCATGCCAAAACCCCAGCACCCGACTATCCCCAGTTATTGGCGTTACTCGATAGCGTGCGTGCCGATGTGTCGATTATGCCGACTGCCAGTTATAACCGTTTTGCCAATGGTTTTAGTCATATTTTCGCAGGGGGCTATGCGGCAGGGTATTATTCTTACAAATGGGCAGAACTGTTGTCAGCCGATGCGTTTAGCAAGTTTGAAGAAACCAGTATTTTTGATAAAAACGCTGGCAAATCCTTCCGTGATAACATTTTAGCCAAAGGCGGTAGCCAATCTGCAAAAGCCAATTTTGAGGCATTTCGCGGTCGTGAGGCCCGTATTGATGCGCTGTTACGTCACTCAGGATTTTTAACCAGCAGCTATGATGAACTGCTGAGCGATGACACCGATAACGCCAACACCCAAGCTTGGTAACACGGTTGTCAAAATACAGGCTAGTAAAAAGAAGGAACTATGAGATATCAATCCAATCGCCCGAAACGTCAATTTTTGGCGGGGGTGGCTTGTCCAAGCTGCAAAGCACTGGATAAAGTTGTTCAAATTCAGCTATATCAGCCCGAGTATGATGAATATATCGAGTGTACGGCGTGTGGCTATAGCGAGCGTCGCCCAACACCCGATGATATCATTGACATTCAGCAATCCAATTATCAGGAAACCGTTCATTATGACGACGATGGCGCGGGTATTGTTAGGTTTAAATAAGCCAAATTTAAGTAGGTTGGGTAAATTTTAGCAAGGTTAACTAGTTTAAGCGCCCTTGATACAATTAGCGTGGTCAAAGTATGGTGTTCAAAGTAGGTTTTTGTCTCAAAAGTTGTTATTTTTGATTGCGGTTTGTTATAGTAACAAGCAAACGAATGTACACCATCATTTTTATGCCAGCATGGTATATACATCGCTAGCATGAAATCGTACAGACATCTGACCCGCCCGACATGGATAGGGATAGTGACCCAACATGAAATTATTTAGCCTAAAAAAAGACAATAACTCTATAGCCTCTACAGCCCCGACTAGCAAAGATGCCAATCCATCATCACAGCTGGCTGAAAATCCAACGACAGGCGTGTCAGATAGTGCGTTGCAGCTTGATACGACTAATCAGCCGCCGATGCAAGTGACTAACTATTCAGACACATCTCCAAACACATCCCCAGAAACGACAGCAATCAAAAATGCGTTTTCGCTAGATACCATTGATTTAAACCAGTTGGAAGACGAATTACTTCATGGCAAAACCGACTATACCGCAGATGATACAAAAGCGGCTGATACTGTCGCGCCCAAAAAGCTCAGTTTTGATGATTTTGATTTGGATGAGCTACCCAGCGTTGTTGAACCCAATACCACTGTGACTCTCCAAGACACTGCTAATACATCGACAGTGTCACAGCCTGTACCGTCACAGACAACCGATAACGCGCTGACATTTGATATTGATAACCTACCGCTAGCAGCTAAGCCAGACCCAGACCTAAACCTAGAACCAGACCCCCATAGCGCGCAAGCACAGCCCATCGCATCACAAAGTAGTGATGAAAATACTGACGAAAGTAGTGATAAAAAAATTATTGAGACTATCGAGGCTATTGAAACGACGCCACCGGTTGTATTAACCAAAACAAAACCCGAAATTAAAGCGGTTATCGCCCAGATAGCAAACCCATTTTTAAGACCGCCAAGTCAACCACTAGCGAAACGGACGTTAAAAAAACGCAATCAACTTGGGTTGCTAGTGGGTGCAGGGTTGGCTCTAGCTGCCTTGGTATGGTTTTTTATAGGGCAGTCAAACGAGCCGAACAAATCCACCGCGCAGTCACAGATGCAGACACAGACGCAGACCCAAGCGCACGCAATACCCAAAACTGCAGCACCTGTGGTAAAACCACAAGCTAGCGCTAGCTTGCCTGCCGCGTCAACCGTCACAGTGGATGCAACCACTAGCTCAGCCCATGCGACCGCAGCGCTACCGGCAATCACGCCAGAAGAAATTCTTACGCCGACACTACCTGAAGATCCGGCAATTGCCAAAGAAGAGCTGAGTCGATTGTCAGAGCAGAGCGCGCAGCTAAAAGAGCAAGAAACCATGATGCAAGACCAGCTGCGTATGATGAATGAGCTGAGTAGTAAAAAAGAAGAGCGTATCCAGCTGCTAGAACAGCAAGTTGCACAGCTTGAGCAGCAAAAAGCCGCCAACAAATAACCACCAATAAGTAACTGGAACGCTAAGTAGTGCTGACCCAAGTCGATAAAAAAACCTTGTTTCAAGACCGCTATCAAGCGCTCATTATGCCCGTCCCGGTGTCAGGTATTTTTCGTCATCGCACCTTACTTAAGTACCAATCGCTGTATCCTGAGCATTATACCGTTTACAAGCAAGCCTGTGAGCGTTCGCAGCTGTCACTCGGTGATGTGTTACAGTTTACCCCGCAGCGTGATTTGGCAGGTATGGCAGTCGGCGGGGCGTTGTCAAAACCACAGTTCATCGTGGATATGGCAATCACAGAATTTGCCGAAAATCCGCCGCATGTTGAGTATATCGTGTCAGCGTTACAAAGGTTAGAGAAAATTGTGTTTGATTGGGGACGGTATCAAGGTATTCGCCGTGTGGCAATATTGGCAAGTGATGAACTCATTTTGCCAAAGGATAAAAGTTTTGATGAAGATATTTTGCCGTTAATGGAAAAATACCTTCAGCCTGTGAGTAGTTTGAATTTGGTGGTTTATCGCTAACGCTATTAGTTTAAATAGTTTTCAATGGTTAAGATTTTATCGAGGGCTACTCAGCCATTCATCGGCGTATTGCAAGTAGTAAATTGCCAACGCGGTCAAAACCTTCTTATTATCGGGCATTTTTTCTAATTACTGTAATGATGGTTTCATAGCATTTGCCAAAATTTATCCCAAAAAAACCGCTTTACCTTACGATAAAGCGGTTTTTAATTTTTGATAGCTAAATTTTAATAAAACTATTCAGCCGCTGGCGTTTCAGTATCAGCAGGTGCAGTTGGCGCGATGGTTTGATCCACGCCTTTCATGGTAAGTTTAATGCGACCACGGTTGTCGATGTCTTGTACCAGTACATTCACCATTTGACCTTCTTTTAGCACATCATTCACGTTCTCGATACGTGCATCAGAGATTTGTGAGATATGCACCAGACCGTCAGTGTTAGGTAATACATTAACAAACGCACCAAACTCAACAATACGAGCCACTTTACCTGTATAAGTCTTACCGACTTCTACTTCTGCCGTAATCGCCTCGATTTTAGCAATCGCGGCTTTGGTCGCGGCTTTGTTTTCACCAAAGATACGAATGGTACCGTTGTCATCAATATCAATCACTGCGCCTGTTTCTTCAGTCAATTGGCGAATGGTTGCACCACCTTTACCAATCACGTCACGAATTTTTTCAGGGTCGATATCAATCACCGCAAAGTTTGGTGCATGGGCGTTGATTTCTTTACGGCTGGTTGAAATCACTTCATTCATCGCATTTAAAATATGGATACGACCCGCATGCGCTTGGTGTAGGGCTTTTTCCATAATCTCTGGGGTGATACCTTCAATTTTGATATCCATTTGTAGTGCAGTCACGCCATTGGCAGAACCCGCGACTTTAAAGTCCATATCGCCTAGGTGGTCTTCATCACCCAAGATGTCAGACAGCACGGCAAAACGCTCGCCTTCTTTAACCAAACCCATTGCGATACCCGCAACAGGCGCTTTTAGTGGTACGCCGGCATCCATTAACGCCAGTGATGCGCCACAGACAGATGCCATTGATGATGAACCATTGGATTCGGTGATGTCAGATACGATACGAATCACGTATGGGAAACGGTCACTATCTGGCAGCATGGCTTGTACACCGCGGCGTGCTAGGCGACCATGACCGATTTCACGGCGTTTTGGACCGCTGTCACGACCCGTTTCGCCCACTGAGTAACTTGGGAAGTTATAATGCAGCATGAAGTGGTCTTGTTTGGTGCCCGCAAGGGTGTCAATCATGTTCACATCACGGCTGTTGCCAAGCGTGGTGGTAACGAGCGCTTGTGTTTCACCGCGGGTAAATAGCGCTGAACCATGCGTGTAAGGCAGTACGCCAACTTGGATGTCTAAGGCACGGACAGTTTGCAAGTCACGACCATCGATACGGGGTTTGCCAGACAAAATATTGTCACGGACCGTACGGTATTTTAGGGTTTCAAATAGCTCTTTGATTTGTGCCACGTTGTCGGCATAGCCTTCGGCTTCTGCGTCACCGGCTAAGGCTTCAAGCGCTTGGTTTTTGATTTCATCAAGGCGAGTATAACGGCTGGCTTTTTCGCTGATGGTATACGCTTCTGAAATCGCTGCAGCAAATTGATTTTGTAGGGCAGTTTCTAAGGCTTCATTGACGGCAGGAGCAACGAATTGGGTTTTTTGTACGCCAACTTCTTTGGCAAATTCATTGATGGCATCAATCACGACTTGTTGCTGGGCGTGACCGTATAGTACCGCGCCAAGCATTTGGTCTTCTGATAGTTCTTTGGCTTCAGATTCGACCATCAATACCGCAGATGACGTACCCGCGACCACCAAATCGAGCGAGCTTTGTTTTAGCGCTTCATGGTTTGGGTTTAGCACATATTCATCATTGATAAAACCGACACGTGCCGCACCAATCGGACCATTAAATGGCGCTGATGAAATTGCCAATGCCGCTGAAGTACCAATCATCGCTGCGATATCAGCATCTTGTTTTTTGTCTGACGAAATCACCGTGGCGGTCACTTGGATTTCGTTAAAGTAGCCTTCTGGGAACAATGGACGAATCGGGCGGTCAATGAGGCGTGAAGTCAAGGTTTCCATCTCAGATGGGCGACCTTCGCGTTTGCCATAGCCACCTGGGATTTTACCAGCAGCGTACATTTTTTCTTGGTAGTTGACGGTCAATGGGAAAAAGTTTTGACCCGCTTGCGCCTCGTCTTTTACCACAACAGCCACTAGCACAGAGACGCCGCCCATGTGGACGACCACTGAATTAGCTTGGCGTGCAATGCGACCTGTTTCTAACGTAACTTGTTGATTACCATATTGGAATTCTTTAGTAATGATATTAAACATAATGCGGTTTTATCCTTTGTGTGATGAAATAGGGCGATTTAAGTTTTAGTAATAGCCCCTAACGTTTGTGTTCTTTTCAAAAAATACAAACGTTAGAAGCAATCTACCAATTCGCTTGATAGCAGCCTTAAATCAGCCTAAATTAAAAAATACTTTAAAAAAAGTAAGTGTAAACTGCGATTGTGCAGGCACAATGCGTTGTCTATTTTACCTAGTTTTGTGGCGAATCACCACCTTTTAACTGCGCTTTAACCCCTAATAGCAAACGATGGGTAATAACTAAGCTAACAGCGAGGGTAAAAGTGAAAAGAAAATTCGCTAAAAATATTGAACCCATAAAAAAGCGGCTACCCAAAAGCAGCCGCTGATTGAATAAAGCAAATAACGTGCTGATAAATTAGCGACGTAAGCCTAATTCATTGATCAATGCAGTATAACGGTCTGCATCTTTACGTTTTAAGTAATCAAGTAACGTACGGCGTGAGTTAACCATACGAATCAAACCACGACGGCTGTGATGGTCAGCTTTGTGTGCTTTAAAGTGTGGTTGTAAGTCATTGATACGTGCGGTTAATAACGCCACTTGAACTTCTGGAGAACCTGTGTCATTTTCAGAGCGTTGGAATTTTGCGATTACATCTGCGCGGTCTTGGTTAGTCAACATAATGTTTTCCTAGCTTTTTTAGCATAAAATGAGAAGCCTAATCGGCTATCAGTCGAGTCGATTAGTGTAAAAAAATCAGGATAACCACGCTTCTCAGTAGTTAACCGTCAAAAAGGAGTATTATTTTACCAAATATTGCCCAATAAAAAAACCCTAATCTGCATTAGGGTGTTGAATTTATTAAGGCTTTTAATAGATTCAAGCTTTCAACTTACTGATTGCCCGTAGGCTGTTTGGGTGTTTCGCTATTAAGGCGGTCAAGCTGCTCTTGTGGCGCGGTGGTGAGTTTATCAGAAGTCACTTCATCCGCATCATTAGGCGTAGTATCGGCAACAAATGTCGCGTCAGACGCTTTCTTGTCCATTTTTTCAATATCTGTCATGGTAGTTGGTTGCATGGCAATCTCCTTTTCTTATGCTTATTTAAGCTGATTTAGTCAATGCTTGGTCAATCGCTTCAGCAAAATCTGGAATATCTTCAGGTTGACGACTGGTAATCAAATTACCATCTATCACCACTGATTTGTCTTCAAACTGCGCACCGGCATTTTTTAGGTCAGTGGCAATGGTTTTATAAGCAGTTAATTTTTTACCACGGGCAATTTCGGTATCTGCAAAAATCCACGGGGCATGACAAATCGCTGCAACAGGTTTACCGACATTCATGAATGCTTTTACCATCGCTTGGGCATCGGTATTTGCCCGCAACACATCGGCATTGGCACCACCACCTGGTAATACAATCGCATCATAATCGGCTGCGTTGGCTTCACCAATTAATAAATCAGCGGTAAAGGTGTCAGCAGGGTCAGTATGATTGAGCCCGCGTACTTGTTTTTGTGGTTGTGTGGTAATTAAAGTGGTTTGGTGACCTTTAGCTTTAAGGAGGTCATTGGTTTGGGTATATTCGACTTGTTCAAAGTCGGTATCAAGTAAAATAGCAATCTTAGCCATGGTAAATATCCTATTATTTCATTATTTAAGTTAAAGATAGTTAAAGAAAAAAATTGTTGTTCTTATTGATTCGTCTTTTGTAAGTTGGGCGCTTTATTTTGAGATTATTATTTGATTTTTCTATTTGATTTTTATTTTATTAATAACATTTCAATTAATTGTATAAAGTTATCTCAATAAACCGCTGTTTGCTCTTTATTAGCAAAGCTTGCTAAGAAATAAGCAAGTGAATCAACACCACTAAGAATAAATCACTGGACGGGTGAAAACTGCTAGCAAAGCGTCACGTTTTGTATCAATGCATAAAAAACGTACTCGCTTTGTGACATCGCATCGCTCATTGAGTAAATTATGTGAATACAGCAAAAAATTAGCAAGATGGTAGGTTTACTGACTTATCGTGACTAATTTAAATTGACCAGCTTCATCGGTTGTAAACGACCATTGGGTTCAAGTAGTCCCGTGCCCAAAAATTGCTGATGGTCGTCAAACAAGCGAAACGTTTGATTGGCAGTTAAGATGAGATGCTGATTTAACATGGTCGCCTTGACGTTTAAGCGTTGACCCTGTCGGATGCGCTTTGACTGGCTATCGTCTAATACTAAGCTTGGTAGTGAGTGAACGCAGGCATCCACCGCTAATAGCTTATCAAACCGCGCTGCAACATCGAGCGCTGCAAAATCGGCTAAGGTGATGGCATTAGCAATCTCAAAATCACCCGTCTGTATACGTCTAAGCGCTGTCAGATGTCCTAGCGTACCCAGCGCTTTGGCAATATCTTCAGCCAGCACGCGCACATAAGTGCCTTTGGAGCAAGTGACGGATAATTGCAATTGTTGAGCGGATAGGGGAGTAAGTGACAGCTCATAAATGATGAGAGGACGTGCTGCTCGCTCCACCTCAATACCTTCACGCGCCAGTTCATACAGTTTTTTGCCGTCTTTTTTGAGCGCGGAGTACATGGGCGGAACCTGCATTATCTCACCCAAAAATTGCTCAGTGACGCTTTGTAACATCGCTTGTGTCACATGCGGTACAGGGCTCGTGGCAATTATCTCACCCTCAGCATCCCCGGTATCGGTTTGCTCGCCAAGTTTGATAATGGCGTGGTAAGATTTGATGGCATCGAGTTGATAATGGCTAAATTTGGTCGCTTCTCCCAGACAAATCGGCAGCAACCCTGTTGCCATAGGGTCAAGGGTACCGGTATGACCCGCTTTTTTACTGTCGTGCACATCAGATTTGAGCAAGTATTTGACTTTCGATACCACTTGCTGGGAAGTCATCCCTTGCGGTTTATCAATCAGTAAGACGCCAGAGACGATGGATTTGGCTGTTTTTGGTTGGGTCATCATGTTGTGGATTTATCAATTTATTAAAAGTCGGTTCGAATTAGCTGCGAGTAATCTGCTGCGCTAATAGGGTGGTTGACAGAATAAGGCTTTGACTTTGGGTTAATGTGTGCCCGTTGTTGCCACTGTTGCAAGCTATAGCGGTTATCAATCAATTGCTGGTCATACAGATAACTGGGAATATAGCCTGATAACAAGATACGATAATCAAATGGCAAAGGTTGGATATCGTCAATCAGCTCATAAATTGCCGTGGTACAGTTATTTACCAATGAATTATACCATGCCGGCTGCGTTTTTAAGGACTTGGCTTTCGCTAGATACGCAAGCAGCAACGCTTGAATATGGTGTTTTGGCATATTGATGGGATAAATATAAACATCTTCATGACGGATATTACTACGGGTGTAAATAATATCTTTTTCATCCGCAGCGATAATCACCAATTCAAACTTGCGAAAAAATCCACCCAGCGTACTAAACTGTTCATTGACTTCTTTGCGAATCTCGATAGATAACGCAAGCTGCTTTCCATCACTAAAACCAAAACTCACTAGCGTATGGGCAATGGCATCGCCCATCCAATAAGAGGCGATAAAATCGACAGTTTGCAGTTTTGCCAAGTCGTATTGCCTAGTTTCCCAGCGCGGCTGAAAATGGGTTTTATCTTGCCAATCAAAATTTCTAACATTGCTAATGGTGAGTGTGTTGCCATCACGGTCAAGCCGATAGTCTAACATTTGGGCAACTTCAGGGTTCCAATCCCGCTCATTGCTAGCTGACATCGAAAAAAAGCATGCAATGGCAATCGCCACCACCGCAAAAAAAATCAATAATAAAGAATGATGAGAAAGTAGGGATGAAAACAGGGTCGGTTTGATGATACTGACCAAAACAGCGAGGGTAAAAAATACCCATACGCTAATCAGTGTCAGACTGACATATCTGCCTAAGGGCTGATGCGTCCACACGAACACCCCAAGCCACAGGCTTGAGAGAATAATGATGATAAACTTAATGATACCCCAGAGTAACTGCATTCAACATCCCTGTTAATGACTCAAAGTGACAAATAGGCTCGTCATGGCCTACAACGCATCAGTCATCTGATGGCTGACCTTCGCTGCTTTGTACCGCTTTAGAAATCAGGTTCATCATATAGTTAGCGTTAGCGGTCACTTCATCATAGTGAAAGCGCAGACGTGGCGTAGTGCGGGTTTTTAGCAAATGACTGAGCTCAGTACGCAAAAAACCTGATGCTTTGTTCAGCACTTCTAAGCTCTCGGTATGATAATCTTTTGCCATGGCATCATCCATCGACTTTTCCATGATAGTGACATAGATATCAGCATAACCCAAGTCCGGGCTGATTTTGACACTAGAAATGGTCACAAACCCCGTCAAGCGTGGGTCGTTAATCTCGTCACGAATCAAAACCGCTAGGTCGCGCTGAATTTGATCGGCAAGACGTTGTAAACGTTGATTCATTGGTAATCCTTTTTATAGTAAAAAAAGGTCTAATTAACCTAGATTAATTAGACCTCTGGAAAGGTTGCTAATAGCAAGCTGGCAGTATTAGGTTGTCAGCTTAGCTTATAAGGTACGTTTAACTTCATGAATTTCGAAGACTTCAATCTTATCGCCTTCTTTTACTTCATAACCTTTTACCGCTAGACCACACTCCATACCAGCACGCACCTCATTAACATCCTCTTTAAAACGACGTAATGATTGTAATTGACCAGTGAAAATAACTTGGTCATCACGCAATACCCGAATTGGCTTGTTACGGATAATATTACCTTCCGTCACCATACAACCTGCTGCATAACCAAAGCGACTAGAATGGAAGACTTCACGTACTTCTGCAATACCCAAAATTTGCTCACGGTGTTCTGGCGCAAGTAAACCGCTCATCGCTGCCTTCACATCATCAATCAACCCATAGATAACACTATAGTAGCGAATATCTAAGCCTGCTTCATCCGCTTTGCGTTTGGCAGCGTTATCAGCACGAACATTGAAGCCTAATAACACCGCTTCGCTTGATTCAGCGAGTACCACATCCGATTCGGTGATTGGACCGACACCCGATGAGATAACTTTGACTTTAACTTCATCGGTAGATAATTCATCAAGCGCGGTTAGCAAGGCTTCTAGTGAACCTCGAACATCAGTTTTAAGAATCAAATTAACAGAAGGTAGTTTTGCATCGCTCATTTGGTCAAACAAGTTTTCTAAGCGTGATTTGGCTTGACGTTCAAGCACTTTTTCACGCTCACGAACCGTGCGATATTCTGCAACTTCGCGCGCACGTTTCTCATCTGAAACCACCATAAACTCGCTACCAGCCGCTGGTGTATCAGGCAGACCTAAGATTTCAACAGGAATCGAAGGACCCGCTGAGGTGATTTTTTGACCATTTTCATCGGTCATAGCACGGACGCGACCATAATATTCGCCAGCAAGTACCAAGTCACCTTGATTTAAAGTACCTTGTTTGACCAGCAAACTGACAACGGCACCGCGACCTTTTTCAAGACGTGATTCAATCACTACACCTTGCGCCGCACCGTCAGTAGCGACTTCAAGTTCCATCACTTCTGCTTGTAGGTTAATCACTTCAAGCAATTCATCGATACCTTGACCTGTTAACGCAGAGACTTTGACTACCGGTGTGTCACCGCCCCATTCTTCAGGAACGACTTCTTTGGTGGTCAATTCGTTAAGAACGCGGTCTGGATCGGCGCTGTCTTTATCCATCTTGTTGATAGCCACGATAATCGGGGTACCTGCGGCACGCGCATGGTCAATCGCTTCAGCCGTCTGCGGCATCATACCGTCATCGGCTGCAACCACTAACACCACGATATCTGTCGCTTTGGCACCACGAGAACGCATCGCGGTAAATGCGGCGTGACCTGGGGTGTCTAAGAAAGTAATAACGCCTTGGTCAGTCTGCACATGATAAGCACCGATATGCTGAGTAATACCACCTGCCTCGCCCGATGCCACTTTACTTGAACGGATCTTATCGAGCAGGGACGTTTTACCGTGGTCAACGTGACCCATGATGGTAACCACAGGCGGACGCGCTTGGACATTGCTACTTTTCTCGCCCACCGCCTCACGTAGTGAGTCTTCAACTTGCGTCGAACTCACAAGCACGGGGTTATGACCCATTTCTTCAACAAGTAGGGCAGCGGTTTCTTGGTCGATGGATTCGTTTTCACGGACCAACTCGCCCATTTTCATTAACATTTTGACGACTTCGCGTACTTTGATTGCCATTTTTTGGGCAAGTTCAGACACCACGATGGTCTCACCGATTTCAACGTTATGCACGATTTTCTCAACCGGTTTTTCAAATTTGTGTCTATTGGCTTGCGATGATTTTAAGCCGCGACTACGGTTCTTAATCTCTTGCTCACCTTCATCGTCACGGCGACGACGACGGTTTTTGTTGGCAGTGCTTGCGGTGCCGCGTTTAATTTCACGGCGTTCTTGTTCAAATGAGTCTTCAAGCGCTGCGCCCACCAAACCTTCTGCTAATGGTTCATCTTTTTTGACAACCATCGTAGTTTCAGTATCGGTTTCGCTATATTTACTCGCCATTTGGCGCATTTGCTCAAGGGTACGCTGCTGAGCTTCTTCAGCGGCTTTACGGCGATTTTCTGATTCGATTTGACGTAAGCGTTCTTCTTCTGCTTCACGCGCTTTGCGTTCACTATCCGATTCTTTTTTCGGCGCAGGTTTTTTGTCAGCTTTTTTGACTTCAATTGCAGCAGTTTTGTTGCCTTTTTTCACTACCACACTGGTGGTTGTGTGCTCTTTGGCAGCTTGACTACCACCACCTAAGTTAGCGCGCATGGCAGCTAAAGTGGCTTGTTGACGCGCTTCAGCGGCTTGTTTGGCTTTGTCTTTTTCAGCTTGTTCTTGGGCGGCTTTTTCTTTCGCCAAACGCGCTTTTTCTTCAGCTTCTTTGGCCGCTGCTTCACGCAACGCTAGTTCTTCAGCAATTTTATTGGGATTTGGTTTATCAAATACCATTTTTTTGCGTACTTCAACATTGACACTTTTGGCTTTACCAGAAGTGCCTGTCACCCGCGCAGTAGAAGTGGTTTTGCTTTTTAAGCTAATGCGAGGTTTGTCATTTTGACCATGACTTTGTTGTAAAAAGCTGACCAGTTTTTGTTGTTCGCTATCGGTGACGATGTCATTGTCACCGCGCGCAGACAGCCCTGCCTTGACCAGTTGATTATTAATTGCTTCAACGGTCTTTTTGGTCATTGCTGCAAGTTCTTTTACGGTTTTATCTGCCATTCATACACCTTTTTTAATTAAACCATGATTCACGGGCTTTCATAATGAGCTCACCTGCGGTCTTTTCATCAAGACCTTCGATATCTTGGATATCAAAGATGGCTTGTTCGGCAAGGTCGTCGACGGTGATGACGTCACGTTCGGCAAGCTTGTAGGCCCATGCTTGAGTCATGCCTTCAAGGTTTAGAAGCTCTTGGCTTGGCTCTTTAATATTTTGTTGTTTGACCAATTCATCGGCAATTACCGCCTCTTTGGCACGTTCTTGGATTGCGTCGATGGCGTCATCATCTAGCCCATCGATGTCGTAGAAAGTCTCAGCAGGGACATACGCAACTTCTTCAAGTGAGGTAAATCCAATATCCACCAAGGCTTGTGCCAAATCTTCATCGACTTCAAGACGTGTGTAGAATAGGTCGCGATACACTTTGGTTTCTGATTCTTGTTGTGCATTGTACTCGTCTTCGAGCATCATGTTAAGACGATAGCCTGTTAATTCTGATGCAAGGCGCACGTTTTGACCTTGTGAGCCAATCGCACGGGCCAACTGATCGTTAGTGGCAAAGATGATATCTGCAGTTTTGGTATCTTCATCAAGAATAATACGATCAACATCCGCAGGTTCCAAAGCGCTGATAATGTACTGCACCGCATCATCCGACCATACCACGACGTCGATACGCTCGCCCTCAAGCTCTTGTTGTACTGCTTGGATACGGGTGCCACGCATACCAATACAAGCACCGACAGGGTCGATACGATGATCATTGGTTTTGACTGAAATCTTAGCACGTAAGCCAGGTTGACGCGCAACATCACGAATTTCAATGATTTGCTCAGCAATTTCTGGTACTTCTTTTTGCATCAGTGCCGTTAGCATCTGTGGTGAGGTACGAGACAATACGAGCTGAGCACCACGGTTATCGCGATTGACTTGCTCTAAAATCGCATTGATACGACCTTTGATGCGCAGCTGCTCACGGGGCAACATTTTATCGCGTGGTAGATAGCCTTCGACATTATCGCCCAAATCAATGATATAACCATCGCGCGCCGGTTTTTTGACTTCACCCGTAATCATCTCGCCGATACGATGTTCAAACGCATCTGCCACCAGTGAACGTTCAGCTTCACGGATTTTTTGAATGATGACTTGTTTGGCTTGGGTAGCAGCAATACGACCAAATTCAATGGATTCGATTTGTTCTTCTTTGACGTCGCCGATTTTCCACTCGTTTTCATCCAAATCGCTAATCGCTAGTTGACAGGCAGGCATTTCATGATCTTCATCTGCCACTACTGTCCAATAACGGTAAGTGTCATAGTCACCTGTTTTGCGATTGATATGCACGCGAACGGCAACTTCAGGCTGCTCACTATAAACTTTCTTTTTGGTCGATACCACCAAGGCTTGCTCAATCGCTTCAAAAATATCTTCAGGATTTAAGCCTTTTTCATTACTGACGGTTTCAACGACCGTTAAAATTTCTCGATTCATGTAATCACCTATAATTTAAGTCATTCTAGACTTTATTCTTTAAAATCTTGCTTTTAGCTAGAAGAAAGTTAGCTAGAAGACATAGCGTAAAAAAGGCGTTAACCCCAAATTTAAAAGCTAAAATTGGTAGACCAAATTGGCTTTATCAATATTATCAAGCTCGATGGCTAAAAGTTGGTCATTGACTTGATCATTTTCAGTTTTGACCGTCAACTGGCGCTCGTCAATATTGACCAATTCGCCTGTTACTTTACGGCGCTTATCACTACCTTGTCCAATCGCATGAATCAATCGTAAACTGATTGTTTGCCCCACATAGTCATGCAGCTGCTCAGCAGAAAAAAACGCGCGGTCTAAACCAGGTGAAGACACCTCAAGTAGATACTCGCCTGCAATCGGGTCGTGTAAGTCTAACACACCACCGACTTGGTGGGTGACCGCAGCACAGTCTTCAATGGTGACTTGTTTGCCTTCGGCACGGTCTTCAGGTAGGGCTTCAATATAAATACGAAGAAGAGAGCGTCGACCTTGTGGTACAAACTCAATACCCCACAAGCTCACATCACAGGCAGTTACTGCTGGCTCAATGATTTGGGTCAGTTCAGCAACTTTCGTTGATAGTTTCATGATATCCTTTAGAGTTGATTATTAACATCTTTGTTGATTTTAAAAGCTAATTTTAAAAATTGGCACATTACTAAAACGCAACCGCTAATTTAGCAAAACTTAAGTTTTTTCGAAACCAACAGATACAAAAAAACCCACAAACTAATTGGTGGGCTTTTAAATCAATAAAAGTGTGTCTAAATTGATTTTTCTAGTAATGATACCAAAGCAATGCTACTAGAAAAGTGGTAGCGGGGGCTGGATTTGAACCAACGACCTTCGGGTTATGAGCCCGACGAGCTACCAGACTGCTCCACCCCGCAACAATTTAGAGAGCGTATTATAGAGTGAGATATTAACCTTGTCAATAGTTATTTAAAATTAATTTAGTTGGTGCGAATGGAGGGACTCGAACCCTCACACCTTGCGGCACTACCACCTCAAGGTAGCGTGTCTACCAATTCCACCACAATCGCAAAAAACCAAACTACTTTAACCAAGCTGTTTTTTAAATAACAACACTCTAAAATAGACGCTGTATTCTAGGTCAAAACTACCAATAACGCAACATTTTTTTTAATAACTTATTTGGCAGGTGTAGGGCTTGCAGGCGCAGTACTAGTCGCTAGGCTGGTATCAAGGGTACGACTAGATACTGATTGCTGTTTAGCAAATACTGCCAGTGTCATACTGGTGATAAAGAAAATTGCTGTTAAAACCGCCGTCAAGCGCGTCAGAAAATTGGCAGAGCCAGACGCACCAAATACGGTTGCTGAACCACCTGCACCAAATGACGCGCCGGCATCGGCACCTTTGCCATGTTGAACCAAAATCAGACCAATCATCGAAATCGCGACAATGATATGAACCACTAAAATTGCATTATACATACTTATCTCTACAAAACTTGATAGCACTGATGCCCAACAAGAACGCTGTCAGTGGCAAAAGTAAGAAATTTTAAATGGGTGATATTTTACCTTAAATTCGGGCAAATGCTTGAATAATTTGTGTAAAGCCAGTTGCGTCAAGTGATGCCCCGCCTACCAATACCCCATTTACATTTGGGCATTGGGCGATTTCTGCAGCATTATCCGCTTTCACGCTGCCGCCATACAATATCGGTGTGGTCGCTAAAGAGGCATCGATGTCTGTCAAGGTGGTGTTGATAAAAGCATGAATATTTTGTACTTCTTGTATGGTTGGGATTTTACCTGTACCAATCGCCCAAACGGGTTCATAAGCAATAATCAATCGCGATGCTAAGTTATTCAATTGGGCGTTTTCAGATTGGGTATTAGCAAATTCAGCGGCTAGTTGTTTAACTACCGTTAATTGTGCTGCTAGCACATCTTGGGTCTGATTTTGCTCATACTGGGCTTGTGTTTCACCGATACAAAAAACAACGGTTAAATCATGTGCAAAGGCATTGCGAATTTTTCGGATTAAACAAGCATCATCTTCATTAAAATATTGACGGCGTTCTGAATGTCCGACTAAAACATAATTTACTTGAGCGTCCTTGAGCTGAGCACCCGAAACTTCCCCAGTAAACGCGCCTTTATCGGCGTGTTGTGCACATAAGTTTTGCGCAGCTAGCCCGATGTTCAATGACCCATGTTGAATGGCTTGTTGCGTGGTCGATAAATGCATAAAACTCGGCGCAATAACCACGTTACAGCTTTGCAGTGCATCTGCAGGTAGCTGCTGCTGTAAATCGGTCATAAGGGCTGTGACAGTCAGCTGTGTGCTAGGATTCATTTTCCAATTAGCAATCACCCAAGAATTCTGCCAATTTGCTACATAATCAGATGCTTTCATAATGTCCCTGTCAATTGAGGTAAGTGGTTATCTACGAATTTGCAAAGTATAAATGTCAAGATAACATTAAAATATAAGTAACGCTATTTAACATATCATGATGTAAAACATCACCATTTAAAGATATCAAGATATGAAAATACGGGTATTTAAAATATCAGGCGTAAAATGGTAGGTATTATATAAGCAATTGCCGCGATTTGCCGAATAAATTATTGGGTTACGCAAGTAAGGTGTTTAAAGAAAGGATAAAGAAGGGATAATGTATCAAACAGTTTTATGAAGGTTGATAGATAGGGATAAAATGCGTTAAAAAAATATTTATCGTTGAATTCACGGATTTGTCGAGAATGATTTGTTAATATATAAATGAATAGTTTACACTAACAAACATTAGCCCATTTGAATAAATATTGAGTAAACGAGAGAAACGATGGCAGCATCCCTTCCTGGTTTTGGTGGCATTGCCTCGCGATTAGTGCATGAAGGACTAATTAGCGAAGCGGCAATGCAAAAAGTATTGGCAGAATCGCAGCAGCAAAAAATAAATTTAATCGCCTATGTGGTTGATAATAAGCTTGCGCAAGCTGACGCGGTAGCGTGGGTAATTTCGCGAGAATTTGGCGACCCACTCATTGATTTGGATGCCATCAATGTCAACTATATTCCAAAAGAAGCGGTTGATGAAAAAATTATTCGCGAATTTAATATTCTGCCGATTTTTCAACGAGGTAGCCGCTTATTTGTTGCCATGAGCGACCCGACGCGGGTAGATGCTTTAGATGCACTGCGGTTTGGTACAAGGTTTACCGTAGAAACAGTGGTTGCCGAACACCACAAAATCAAATCACTCATCGAAAAAATCTTTACTACCACTAATTTAGCTGATTTTGATGATATGGAAGCGGTGGAGTTTGATGAAACCCGCGCCGATGAAGACAGTAGTGCCACCAGTCATTTAGATATCAATGATGAAGCGCCTGTCGTCAAGTTCGTTAATGGGATGCTCATCAAAGCCATTACCATGGGCGCCTCAGACTTACACTTTGAACCCTATGAAAAATCTTATCGCGTGCGTTTTCGTATTGATGGCGTGTTACAAAAAATGGCAAATCCACCGACGCAGCTAGCGGGTAAAATTGCTGCCCGCTTGAAGGTCATGTCACAAATGGACATCTCTGAACGCCGCGTGCCGCAAGATGGTCGTATCAAATTAAAAATTTCCAAGGATAAGGCGATTGATTTTCGTGTCAACTCATTGCCAACCTTATTTGGTGAAAAAATCGTACTGCGTATTTTAGACCCATCATCAGCGATGCTTGGTATTGATGCACTCGGCTATGAGCCGGACCAAAAGCAGCTATTTATGGATGCGCTGGCAAAACCGCAAGGGATGTTATTGATTACCGGCCCTACTGGTTCGGGTAAAACCGTCTCCTTGTACACGGGTCTTAATATCTTAAACACAGTTGAGACCAATATTTCTACCGCAGAAGATCCCGTTGAAATTAACCTTGAAGGCATTAATCAGGTCAACGTGAACAATAAAGTTGGCTTGACCTTTGCCAGTGCGCTCAAATCATTCTTGCGTCAAGACCCTGATATTGTGATGGTCGGTGAGATTCGTGACTTGGAAACGGCGGAAATTGCTGTCAAAGCTGCCCAAACAGGGCATATGGTGCTGTCAACCTTGCATACCAACTCAGCGCCAGAAACCTTAACGCGTCTGCGGAATATGGGTGTGGCATCTTTTAACATTGCCACCTCAGTCAATTTGGTAATCGCACAGCGCTTAGCACGTCGCCTATGTAAATCCTGCAAAAAACCGACAGATGTACCAAAACATAGCTTGCTTGAAATGGGCTTTACTGAAGAAGATTTGGCAGATCCCAGCAATGTCATTTATGAGCCCGTTGGCTGCTCTGAATGCCGCGATGGCTATAAAGGACGTGTTGGTATTTATGAAGTGATGAAAGTAACACCAGAGATTGCCCGAATTATTATGGAAGACGGCAACGCTATTGAGATTAAAGACGCTGCTTTAAAGCAAGGGTTTAGGGATTTAAGGCGCTCAGGTATTTTAAAGGTTCTAAAAGGCACGACCAGTATCCAAGAGATGTATCGTGTTACTAGCGAATAGTGCGTTTTTCATCCGTCTTTATTTAAGATTAGTTCAGATAGTAAGGGGTTAAGGGTATGGCAAAAGTCCAAACAGAAATGTTATTAGACTTTGTCTATGATGGGGTGAATCGCCGTGGCGAGAAAGTTAAAGGCGAAACCACTAGCCGCAATATTGAGCTGGCAAAGGCGCAACTACGTAAGCAGGGCATCCAAGTCAAGACGATTAAGAAAAAACCTAAGCCTATTTTTCAAATGAAAAAAAGCATCAAGGCAATCGATATTGCTATCTTTGTGCGGCAGTTGGCTACGATGATGAAAGCGGGCGTCCCCCTTACTCAGTCGTTTGAGATCGTTGCAGATGCGCTCGATAACCCCTCGATGAAAGAGTTGGTGCTTAGTGTCAAGTCAGAAGTGGAATCAGGAAGCACCTTTGCTGCAGCGCTGCGCAAACATCCCAGATATTTTGATGACCTATTTTGTTCATTGGTAGAGGCAGGTGAGCAGTCGGGCGCGCTTGAAACTATGCTTGAGCGTGTCGCGACGTACAAAGAAAAAAGCGAGCTACTAAAAGCAAAAATTAAAAAAGCCTTGAAATACCCGATTGCGGTTATCGTGGTTGCGATTATCGTTACCATTATTTTGTTGGTCAAAGTGGTACCGGTGTTTGCTGATTTATTCAATTCATTTGGTGCAGAGTTACCCGCGTTTACCCGGATGGTAGTCAGTATGTCGGAGTGGATGCAAAAATGGTGGTGGTTATTGCTATTTAGCATTGCAGGCGCTGTTGTTGGCTTTTCTGAAGCTAAAAAACGTAGCAAGCCCTTTAATGATTTTTTAGACCGACTTACCTTAAAATTGCCAATCTTTGGCAATATTGCTTATCAAGCGGTGGTTGCGCGTTTTTCCCGTACTTTATCTACCACTTTTGCCGCAGGTGTGCCGCTGATTGATGCGTTAGATTCAACCGCTGGAGCAACCAATAATGTGGTGTTTTATAATGCCACGCAAAAAATTAAAGGCGATGTTGCGACGGGTCAACAGCTGCAGTTTTCGATGCGTTCTACCAATCTTTTTCCGAGTATGGCTATCCAAATGGTCGGTATTGGTGAGGAATCAGGTAGTCTAGAGGAGATGCTTGATAAAGTCGCGACTTATTATGAAAACGAAGTAGATAACGCCGTAGATGGGTTAACAAGCCTGATGGAACCGATGATTATGGCGGTTTTGGGGGTACTGGTAGGGGGTCTGGTGATTGCCATGTATCTACCAATCTTCCAAATGGGCTCGGTGGTGGGCTAGATACGATGGGGATTTTTTCAGATTTTATTTTGTTGTTACAACAGTCGCAATGGCTTACTTTGCTCATCGTATCAATCTTAGGCTTATGTGTGGGTAGTTTTTTAAATGTGGTGATTTATCGCACGCCTTTGATGATGGAGCAGCAGTGGAAGAACGAATGCCAGCTATTGCTCCATCCAGAAACCGTTATTGACAATCATGAATCCATTACCTTAAGCAGTCCTGCTTCTCGTTGCCCGCATTGTGGGCATTCAATACGTTGGTTTGAAAATATGCCTGTTGTTAGTTGGCTACTGTTAAAAGGAAAATGTAGTGAGTGTCATCACGCCATTGGTTATCGCTATCCGCTTGTGGAAATCATCACCGCTATTTTGTCTATGCTGGTGGTGATGAAATTTGGTGTTACTTGGCAAGCGCTGGCAGGATTAGCACTCACATGGACATTAGTTGCTTTAACAGGCATTGATTTTGATACCCAATTGTTACCTGACCGATTTACATTGCCGTTAGCGGGACTGGGCTTATTTGTCAATGCCTTTGGCTTATTTGTTAGCCCCACAGCGGCTATTTTCGGCTATGTGTTTGGGTTTTTATGCCTGTGGATTGTCTACCAATTGTTTTTGCTGATTACGGGCAAGCACGGGATGGGGCATGGCGATTTTAAATTATTAGCGGCTTTGGGGGCTTGGCTAGGGCCTTTGATGCTACCGTTAATTGTGCTTTTATCTGCGTTTGTCGGCTCGGTTGTGGGTGTGATATTGATGAAGCGCTCAGGTGAAAGCAAACCTTTTGCTTTTGGACCCTATATCGCGATTGCTGGCATGATCGCACTTTTGTATGGGCAATCAATAATGTCATGGTATCTAGGCAACATGTCATGAAGTCGTTTATGGGTCAATTATCCGTGAATCAAGGAGGGGTTGCGATGTTGGTAGTGGGACTTACAGGTGGCATCGGTAGTGGTAAATCACAAGTGAGCCGTTGGTTTGCTGAGCATGGAATTGTCATTATTGATGCCGATGTATTGGCACGTGACGTCGTTGCCAAAGATTCGCCAACGCTAAAAAAAATTGTCGCCAAATTTGGTGACTGGGTGATTGATGAGGCAGGTGAACTTAATCGCCGTGCCATGCGAGAGCATGTATTTGGCAGTGCGCAAGCGTTAATGGATTTGGAACAAATCACCCATCCTGCCATTCGCAGCCGTGCCAAAGAATTACTAGCAACTGCCCAGTCGCCCTATGTAATTTTGGTAGCACCCTTACTGTTAGAAGCCTCCGAAGCGGGATTAGCCAATCTGTGTGAGCGAGTCTTGGTGGTTGATAGTCATGAATCCTTGCAGATTGAGCGCGCCAGTCAACGCGATGGTCAAACACCTGAACGTATTCAAAATATCATGGCAAATCAACTGTCGCGTCATGACAGGCTCAGGCAAGCTGATGACATTGTCGACAACAATGGTAGCTTAGACGATTTGTATTTAAAACTTGAACAGTTGCACCAAAAATATTTGGCAATGGCAGGGGTTAATTAGCATTAACGATAAAAAGCCGTCTGATTAAGACGGCTGTTAAGATTGCGACAAGTTAAATTATGATTTTACCGATGAGCGTTGACGAATCGCGGTTAGCGTATCATCAACTAGTAAATCACCGTTCAAAAATACATCCTGCAACAAATTATTTTGCTCAGCAAGCTCATCTTCACGCAGCGTCATATAACTACCCTGACGTTTGACCAAGGCTAAACGCCCGCGTTTGCTGCGTTTGCTCACACTGGTAATTGGGTCTTTATACACGTCTCGCCAAAAACCGTCCACCCGTGCGCTGCTGGTCTTCATGGCAAAATTCAAGGTATCGCGGTTGACTTGTTGCAGTAGTCCGCCACCCATTCCAAAGGTGATATTATCACTACTAAATCCGGCTTTAATCACCGCATCAATTATTTTACCCATGCTGGTGGGATTAATACCATCCCCTTGGATGAGTCGCACATAACTAGGTAGTAATTTATAGCCTTTTGAGTTGGTGGTGGTGCCAAATTTTGCTGCAAGGCGCTGCAGGGCTTCACGCACCACTTTAATCGGATCGCCACTGTCAGGGCGAATAACTAACGTGCCGCCTGTTTGCGCTACTTTTTCTTTTAGCTCACCACCCCAGATATTATCAATGGCATTCCATAAGTCATAGCTATCACTCACCACCGCAAAGGTTTTACCTTCACCGCCAAATTTGGCAATCATATTGCCATAGGCATCCGCTTCATGCTCACGACCCCAAGTGGTCATGGTGCTATGTTCTGCTGCAGGAATGGAAAAAGCCGTCATGTCATTTTGCATACCATACCAACGATTGGCAGCCACAATCGCGCTTAAGGTATCCGTACCGGAAAAATTTACCAAGTGGGCAAGCGCGCCAAGCGCAGCTGATTCAAGGCTAGACACCCCACGTGCGCCAAAATCATGCAATTTAAACGGTAGATTATTTAAGTTATCGGCCGATTTTTCCAAGCCTGCTTTGATGATTTGTTTACAATAATAAGAAAGGCTTGCCACAGTGCTAGGATACCAAATAGCACGCAATAGTGTGGTCTCGATATAGCTCGTCAACCAGTAAAACTCAGGGTCGGTATTCACCACCTGACACAATACTTGACCCGTTGGTACCACCATGCCTTCTGGTATCGCTTGAATGCGCAGCGGTAATAGACCGCCATGTTTGGCGACTAATTGTCGCCAGCCTGCTTCATTAAACGGTACGCCATGAGCCGCAAGTAGCACTTTGGCTTCATCTATATCAGCATCGGTAATGGGTTTGGTAAGATACTGTTTTAAAAAAGCTTGTAGACCAAAAAATAGCACATTTTCAAAGTTACTATTGCCGCCACGCGCTTCAATATAGCTAGATACATACTCGGTGTTTGGCGGATATTGCAGCCAATGCGACGTCTTATAGCTATCGGTATTTAAAATAAAATTGTCAAAATTTTGACTAAACATCACAGAACTCCTCTGGTGATTGCTTGCGCAGGTTAAAACCAAACCGTCTATCAGTTTGGCGGGAAAAAATCAGAGACCGACCATTTTGCAAATAATGGCATAATGGTCTTCAAACAGTTTATCGGCTCTTAATTCAGCCAAGGGTAGCCAAAACGCTTTTTTGGCATCATCGCCACCTTTCACCGACGGTAAGCCTTTGGGGTCATTTTTGAGCATAAAGTAAAACGCTTGGGTGATGGTACGACCACGAGCCGAGCGATACGGGTCATCAAAGGTATGTTGACTATGGCGCGAACCGCGCAGAACCGCTTCAGGCACTTTTAACCGTGTCTCCTCACGTAGCTCACGAATACAGGCGTCAAATAGCGTCTCTTTAGGGTCAATAAAGCCACCAGGCAATGCCCATAGCCCTTGACCTGGCATACCACGACGCTCCACCAATAAAATGTGTCCTGATTGAATGACCACGGCATCAACCGTCATAAAGGTGGGTGGATAGGGGCTTGATTCCCATTGTTTTTTGTATTTATCGATGAAGCCAGCCTCATCGTGTAGGCGTTTAAATGCTTCGGTCTTTTTAAATGCCTTCATGACATCGGTTGTCGATTGCGGTACCGCGTCGGTTAGCGGATCGGCACCCAGCAAAAAGCCTTCGCGAATTGGCGTGGCAGATAATTCATGGAAATTGGGCACAGCCACTGACTGCCAATTTGGAAAAAGTGACAAGTAATATGATGAGCTGTCTTTTGAATGTCCAATTAGACCAATATTGGCGTTTAAATCGCCGGTAACCGACTTCACGCACTGCTGCACGTATTGAAGCCATTTTGTGTCATTGTATAAGGCATCATCCAAACCGACACAATGGATGCGTTTGGTATCTTTTTTGTCAAAGGCGCCCAAAATCATTTGGCTACGTGCTTCGACACTAAAGCTATTGCGGATACTACTTGGCAAATTGGCAGAGCCAATGAGCATAATCACATTTTCAGCAAGCTTTAATGCTTCATCGACAACCGATTTATGACCTAAATGAAACGGCTGAAAACGCCCGATAAATACCAAATAATCATATTGATAACCTTTTTTATTTTTGGGTGTGCTAAAACGCCCTTTATCCTCGGTAACGTCGTTTTTAGTAACCATGGTAGTGTCAGTAGTTCTATTTGGCATGACGCAAACTCCTTGCGAATGATAACGCACTCGGTCTATCCAATGGCGTTTTGGTGATAAAGTTCGGTGATAAAGCATGTTTTTTTAACTATCTTGCCTAAACTTTCCAGCCATGCCAAGTTATTTTTGGTTAAAGATAATGACTAGATTGAAGTTTTAGCTTGACTAAAAAATATTGTGACGACCCTTGATAAGCCAAAAAACCATCCCCAATAAAACCCGAGTAAATTACTCAAGTTTATGCTAAAATATGGGTAAAAATTGATGACAAGCTAGGGTGACATATGAGCGATACAGAAAAAACCACAAATATCAAAATTACTGATTCAGCGCAAGGGTATCTGACTGAGTTGTTGGCAAAACAAAATACTGACGGCATCGGCGTACGTATTTTTGTCGAACATCCCGGCACGCCGCGAGCAGAATGTTGTATGTCATATAGCCAGCCAGATGAACACAATCCTGATGATTTAAAATTGGATTATGAGACATTCACCGCTTATATAGATACCCCGTCTATTCCTTATCTTGAAGATGCGGTGATTGATTACAATAAAGACCGTTTTGGTGGGCAATTGACATTCCGTGCGCCCAACTCAAAAGTGCCAAAATTGGGTGAAAACGCGAGCCTAGAGGAGCGTATCAATTACGTGCTGTCTTCAGAAATCAATCCAAATCTAGCGGCGCATGGGGGTAACGTGCAATTGGTGGATTTGGTACATGAAGAAGGGGTTGGTATCACCGCCGTGCTCAAATTTGGCGGCGGCTGTCAAGGCTGCTCTGCAGTTGATATGACGCTAAAACAAGGGGTTGAAGTCTCGCTAAAGCAGCAAATACCAGAATTAACCCAAGTGATTGATGAGACCGACCATACCTATACTGCCAATGCGTTTTATAAGTAAGGTGAAGTCATTAGCAAGTTATAATTAACTGAAAAAAGGGCGTTGCAGAACGTCCTTTTTTGTTAAATTTTAACAATAAAAAACCCAGTGTTACACTGGGTTTTGTTTTGAAGCATCTTTGAAGCATTGGCTTAGTCGCGGTCTTCAACTGCCACAAAATCACGCTGGGTGTAGCCAGTATATAATTGACGTGGACGACCGATTTTGTAAGGTGCAGCGTGCATTTCTAACCAGTGGCTGATCCAACCAGAAGTACGTGCTAACGCAAAGATTACGGTAAACATAGAGGTTGGAATACCGATGGCTTTTAGAATGATACCTGAGTAGAAGTCAACATTTGGATATAGGTTACGCTCTTTAAAGTACGGGTCATTCAAGGCGATTTGTTCAAGCTTCATCGCAAGTTCAAGTTGTGGATCTTTGATACCAAGCTCGCCCAATACTTCGTCACAAGTTTCTTTCATCACTTTGGCGCGTGGGTCAAAGTTTTTATAAACACGGTGACCAAAGCCCATCAATTTCACTTCTTTACGTTTTACTTTTTCCATGAATTCATCAACATTGTCTACGCTGCCGATTTCATCAAGCATTTTAAGTACAGCTTCGTTGGCACCACCGTGCGCAGGTCCCCATAGAGCCGCAATACCTGCCGCGATACAAGCGTATGGATTAGCGCCCGTAGAACCTGCTAGACGTACAGTTGACGTCGAAGCATTTTGTTCGTGGTCAGCATGTAAGGTAAAGATTTTGTCCATCGCTTTTGCAAGGATTGGATTGACTTTATAGTTAACATCCGCTGGGGTTGCAAACATCATGTGTAAGAAATTTTCAGCGTAGTTTAAATCATTACGCGGATACATGAATGGTTGACCATTGCTATATTTGTAGCACATTGCGGCAATAGTAGGCACTTTGGCAATCAAGCGAATCGCAGTGATTTCACGATGGTCTTGTTTGCTCACATCAAGATTATTGTGGTAGAACGCAGATAACGCACCCATCACACCAACCATAATCGCCATCGGATGAGCGTCACGGCGGAAACCTTCAAAGAAACGACGTAATTGGTCATTTACCATTGAATGTTTACGAACTTTTTCGTAAAAGTCAGCTTTTTGCTCAGCATTGGGTAATTCACCATGAATGAGTGCATACGCAACTTCTAAGTATTCTGCTTTATCAGCTAATTGGTCAATTGGGTAACCACGGTGTAATAAGATACCTTTGTCACCATCAATGAAGGTGATTTTTGATTCAGTGGAAGCGGTTGACATGAAACCTGGATCGTATGTCCAAAAACCAGCTTGGGGTACTGCCTTAATATCGAGTACAGGATCGCCTAATGTTCCTTCAATGATAGGAAGCTCATAGTCCTGGCCATTGACGTGCAAGGTTGCAATATTGTCTTTCTCTGACATAAAATCCTCTCAGACGTGTAAAAAAAGAAGACCTATACTTGCTCAAATACATTGGTGCAATGACAAGGATAGGTGACTGCCCAGCCACACAGAGACGTGCAGGGCGACTTTATTAATAGCGAAAAAATAGCGAAAACCCAAAACTAAAACATATCTATATTAACAGCATTTTTGCCAAAAATGAAAGTAAATTTACGCCTTACGCGTACAAACAGTTAGTTATAATTAACAGGAGTTAGCTAAAACTATGCTCTCTGCTACTGACAGTCTTTCAACCATTGATGCGGTTAAATATCTAGATAGGTAAGTAGCAAAACGCTGAATTTTATCTAATTATTTCTGAATTTTAAGGGTGTGCTACAGGGGTTTGATAAAAGATGGTTTTTTTTCTGTTTTTGTTTGTATTTGTAATCAAAGACTCTTATAATTATAAAAATTTTACTGGTGGCTAGCTTTGTATTATTAATATTTGCTAAACATAATTTACTTTTTAGGTTTGTAATTTAACAAAATTAAAAAGTAAATTGTGGGTGGCTTTTTGTCGATTATTAGTTGGTAATTTATTAGTTTTTAATTGTGAGATACGATTAGGTTTGCGGCTAATAACTATCTATTATTTAAATAATCCAAAGTACGCTAGCTATTCCTTATCTTCGATTTACCTGTTTTTTGACAGGCTATGTGATTCATCAAATCCTGCAAGTGATTTGAAGTTCGTGCTTGATATTTTGGATATTGGCATAGCGATAACACAGGTAAGTTATAACTGCGAATAAAGGATGCCCGCTGTGAAAAGCAACCGACCGATTGACCTTCCTTTAAGCCAAGTAATTAATGTTAATTCAAAAAACCCAATTGCTTTGGCTTCAATTACCCACCGTGTTTCTGGTGTGGTGCTATTTCTCCTAATTCCTGTGATGTTATGGATTTTTCAAACGTCGCTTGCCAGTGCTGAAGGCTTTGCAGATATTTTCACCAACCCATTGGTGAAGTTTTTGGCTTGGATCTTTGTGGCTGCATTAGGCTACCATTTTGTGATGGGTTTCAAACATTTATTTGCCGACATGGGCATGAATGAAGAATTAAACAGTGGTCGCACTGCGACATTCATTGGCTTTGTACTTGCAGCGCTTTGGGTTGTGGGTTCATTTGTATGGGTGATGTTCTAATGAAAAGTGCAACAGGTTTAACAGGCTCAGGCTCTCGCGATTGGGTGGTACAACGTATTAGTGCGGTTGTATTGGCAGTTTATTCATTGGTGATGTTGGGCTGGTTCTTAACCCACCAACCAACGTTTGAATTATGGCAAGGCTTTATGCTAAGCCTACCGATGCGCTTATTTACGCTATTGATGATACTAGCATTAGTGGGTCATGCGTGGGTAGGGATGTGGACTGTATTAACAGACTACGTTAAGTCAAATGGTTTACGTTTTGTGCTGCAATCTGCCATGATTCTTGCAGTCCTGGTTTATTTATTTTGGGGCGTGATGATTTTCTTCTAAACATCCTGTTAGATAAATTTTGTTAACGTATTTATCGATTTTGACATCCATGGCTTTTAAGCATTTATGGGGATAAAATCGAACCATCATTTAGGAAATTAAAGCAATGGCAACAAAACAAGACAACACCATTAGCAATATTCAAACCTTAACCTTCGATGCGGTTATCGTTGGCGGCGGTGGCTCTGGTATGCGTGCGTCGTTACAATTGGCGCGTGGCGGTATGAATGTTGCAGTATTAACCAAAGTGTTCCCAACGCGTTCTCACACGGTCGCTGCGCAAGGTGGTATTGGCGCAAGTTTGGGTAACATGAGTGATGATAACTGGCATTTTCACTTTTATGACACCATCAAAGGTTCTGACTGGTTAGGTGACCAAGACGCCATCGAGTATATGTGCCGTGAAGCACCAAAAGTAGTCTATGAACTTGAGCATATGGGTATGCCATTTGACCGTAACGCAGATGGTACGATTTATCAGCGTCCATTCGGTGGTCATACTGCCAACTACGGTGAAAAAGCGGTGCAACGTGCGTGTGCGGCAGCTGACCGTACAGGGCATGCGTTATTGCATACGCTATATCAAAAAAATCTTGAGCAAGGCACAGAGTTTTTTATCGAGTGGATTGCGCTTGACTTGGTCAAAGATAGCAAAGGCGACATTAACGGGGTTATCGCGCTAGAGCAAGAAACAGGTCGTGTCGCGGTATTCCAAGCAAAAACAACTGTCCTAGCAACGGGTGGTGCAGGTCGTATTTTCGCTGCGTCTACTAATGCCTTTATTAATACCGGTGACGGTCTAGGTATGGCAGTGCGTGCCGGTATTCCACTACAAGATATGGAATTTTGGCAATTTCACCCAACAGGCGTCGCAGGTGCGGGCGTATTATTGACCGAAGGTTGTCGTGGCGAAGGTGCGTTACTTCGCAATAAAGATGGCGAAGCCTTTATGGAGCGTTATGCACCAACCCTAAAAGATTTGGCACCGCGTGACTTTGTATCACGTTCAATGGACCAAGAGATCAAAGAAGGTCGTGGTTGTGGTCCACAGGGCGATTACGTGGTACTTGATATGACGCACTTAGGTGTGGATACCATCATGAAGCGTTTACCATCGGTTTATGAAATTGGTAAAAACTTCGCGAATGTTGACATTACCAAAGAGCCAATCCCAGTTGTACCGACTATCCATTACCAAATGGGCGGTATCCCAACCAATATTCATGGTCAAGTTGTCATGCCAGATCTTGAAGCCGGTACCGATGCTGATGGTCTATATGCCGAGCAAAAAATCGTGAAAGGCTTATATGCAATCGGCGAATGTTCATGTGTATCGGTGCACGGCGCCAACCGTCTAGGTACAAACTCACTACTAGACTTGGTAGTATTTGGTCGTGCAGCGGGTCAACATATCATTGATGAATTCCATGCCGCTGACCGTCATGACTATGAGCCATTATCACCGCGTGTTCTTGACAAAACCTTGGCGCGTTTGAATGTGTTACAGCAATCTACGCAAGGCCTCAATGCGCAAGATGTGGCTGACGAAATCCGCCGTATCATGCAGCAACATGCGGGTGTTTTCCGTACCCAAGCGTCAATGAATGAAGGTGTACAAAAAATCTTGGCACTTGAAAGTAAGGTCAATAGTCTTCACCTAGCTGATAAATCACAAGTGTTTAATACCGCCCGTATTGAAGCGCTTGAAGTGGCGAATCTCTATGAAGTTGCCAAAGCGACAATGATTTCAGCTTCCCTGCGTCAAGAATGTCGTGGCGCGCACACCGTCGTTGACTACGAACGTGCGGCAGATGATGCGTATGCCCCGCTTGGTCGTAATGACCACGAATGGATGAAACATACCCTTTGGTTCTCTGAAGGTAACCGTGTTATCTACAAACCTGTTCGTAAGAGCCCACTGACTGTAGACTATGTTGAGCCAAAAGTACGTACATTCTAATTAATATTTTTTGGTCTTTGCAAACTAGTGTGAAGACCCTATAAACCAATACCATAAACGTGTGGAGTTTAGCATTATGAGCAGAGGTACTCGCACCATCGAGATTTTCCGCTACGATCCAGATAAAGACGCAGCACCCCGTATGCAGACATACCAAATTGAGCTTTTAGACTCTGACCGTATGTTATTAGACGTACTTGTCCGTTTGAAAAAAATGGACGAAACCATCAGTTTCCGCCGTTCGTGCCGTGAAGGTATTTGTGGCTCTGACGGTATGAACATCAATGGTAAAAACGGTCTATCATGTCTTATCAACATGAACACGCTGCCACAAAAAATTACTTTACGCCCGCTACCTGGTTTACCTGTCGTGCGCGACTTAGTGGTAGATATGAACCAATTCTATGAGCAGTATGAAAAAGTTCATCCGTACTTGATTAATGACCAGCCAGCACCACCGACTGAACGTCTACAATCACCTGAAGACCGCGAAAAGTTAAACGGGCTATATGAATGTATTTTATGTGCGTGTTGTTCAACCAGCTGTCCATCATTCTGGTGGAACCCAGATAAGTTCTTAGGTCCATCTGCGTTGTTGAATGGTTACCGCTTTGTGGCAGATAGCCGTGATACTAACACACAAGAGCGTTTAGCACGTTTGGATGACCCATTTAGCTTGTTCCGCTGCCGTGGCATCATGAACTGTGTGTCAGTTTGTCCAAAAGGCTTGAATCCTACTAAAGCGATTGGTCACTTACGTAACATGCTGTTAGACCAAGCAGGTTAGTACCAAAGTTTGGTGACAAAAAAGCTCTGTATCGACAGGGCTTTTTTTATTGGGATGTGATAAATTCATTGTAACTGGCTATCTATTAATGAAAGTAATAAATCATATCCCAATATCATAATATTTTTTATATCTTTTCAGCCTAATGAATGAGATAAATTATCATGAATTTTGTATAATATACGATAGGTATCTATAGGGAATATTCATTTAGGTTTTCTAAGGAAGGAGAAAACTAACTTTCACATTACTCTTCTTTTACTGCCATTTGATAGCCATTTATCCACACGCCAAGCCGCGTGAATCGCTATATTTAGTAAATGAATGGTAACTATTACCTTAACAAAATTTTTTGTTAATTATAAAAATGCTAGGCTATTCCCTAAAATTTTTATTTCCACCTTTAAATACTACAGTAGAAAGAATCATGGCTAACCAAAACCAAACTTCTGTCTCATCTGCTCAGTTTACCGAACTGTCAGCAGATAACGCAGTCTATCTTGAATCACTCTATGAACAGTATCTTCAAGATCCACAAAGCGTTGATGAAAAATACATTCCTTATTTTGCGCAGTTTGCCAAAGATGATGATAAAAACGCCCTTCACCATACTATCCAAGACCAATTTTTGCTATTAGCTCGCAATACCACTGCCCACAAAGTTACCGGTCAATCAGCTGCAGGCGCTGTCAGCCCTTCTGAAATTCGCGAATTTGCGGACAACCAAATGGGCGTGCAAAAACTGATTACCAGTTACCGCCGTCGTGGTCATCGTATTGCTAATCTAGATCCTTTAGGACTGATGCCACGTCCAGAAGTTGAAGAATTGACTTTGGCGTATTATGGTCTTTCTGAAGCGGATTTAGACACTGTTTATCCGGTCAGTGACCTAAATATTGGTAAAGATAAAGCCACACTGCGTGAAATCATCCAAGTGTTAGAGCGAGTTTATTGTAGCAGCATTGGTGCAGAATATTTCCATGTGACCACTGCCAAAGAAAAACGCTGGATTGAAAAATACCTAGAGCAAAATCTTGGCTATGTGAAATTTGACAACGAAAAACGTAAATCTATCCTTGAGCGTTTGACAGCAGCGGAAGGATTAGAAAAATACTTAGCGCGTAAATATACCGGTGTGAAACGTTTTGGTCTTGAGGGTGGTGAAAGCTTTATCCCGATGGTCAATGAGATAATTCAGCGTGCGGGTGAAAACGGTACCAAAGAAATGGTTATCGGTATGGCACACCGTGGGCGTTTAAATTTATTAGTGAATATCTTAGGTAAAAACCCTAAAGATTTGTTTGATGAGTTTGATGGTAAAAAACAACCGACCGTGGGTTCAGGTGACGTAAAATACCACAATGGTTATTCATCTAACGTAATGACACCGGGCGGCGAAGCACACTTAGCCTTGGCATTTAACCCCTCGCATCTTGAGATTGTATCGCCTGTATTGATTGGTTCAGTGCGTGCCCGCCAAGTACGCCGTCAAGATAAAACCGGTGATGCCGTTTTGCCAATCGTGGTACACGGTGACGCTGCGTTCGCCGGTCAAGGTGTCAACCAAGAAACTTTCCAAATGTCACAAACCCGTGCGTATTCAACAGGTGGTACGCTGCATATTATTATCAATAACCAAGTCGGTTTTACCACCAGCCGCTTAGAAGATGCGCGTTCAACTGAATACTGTACCGATATTGCTAAAATGGTACACGCACCGATTTTTCATGTAAACGGTGACGATCCAGAAGCGGTAGTATTTATGGCGCAGCTTGCCCACGACTATCGCCAAACTTTCCATAAAGATATCGTGATTGATATGTACTGTTACCGTCGTAACGGTCACAATGAAGCGGATGAGCCTTCCGCCACTCAGCCACTTATGTATTCGGTCATCAAAAAACTGCCAAGTACTCGTGAGCTATTTGCCAATAAATTGGTTGCCGAAGGCATTATTAGCAAAGCTGAAAGTGTGGCTTTTGAAGATGACTACCGTGAGTCGCTCGATAAAGGCGAATATGTTGCTAGCGCCCTGGTGCGTGAGCCAAATAAAACGCTGTATGTAGATTGGACACCTTATATTGGTCATAAGCTTGAAGACAATTGGGATACGGGCGTTGATATCAATCAATTAAAAGCTTATGGTGAAAAAATGGCGCAAATGCCAGAAGGCTATGAGCTACAACGCCAAGTGCAAAAAGTGGTTGAGCAGCGCAAAGCCATGCAAACCGGCCAAGAGCCATTGAACTGGGGCGCGGCAGAAACCTTGGCTTATGCGTCACTGGTCGAAGAAGGCTACCCTGTGCGTATCACGGGTGAAGACGTGGGACGTGGTACTTTCTCACATCGCCATTCAGAATTGTTCAACATGAAAGACGGCAGTATGTATGTACCGCTTGCCAACATGAGCCCTAACCAAGCACGCTTTGACACCTTTAACTCATTGTTGTCAGAAGAAGCGGTATTGGCGTTTGAATATGGTTACGCAACGACAGTACCCAATGCGCTAGTGATTTGGGAAGCGCAGTTTGGTGACTTTGCCAATGGCGCACAAGTAGTTATTGACCAATTTATTTCTTCAGGTGAAACCAAATGGCAACGTCTATGTGGTCTGACCATGCTGTTACCACACGGCTATGAAGGTCAAGGCCCTGAGCACTCATCAGCGCGCCTAGAGCGTTACTTACAGCTATGTGCTGAAGACAACATGCAAGTGATGACCCCAACTACACCTGCACAGATTTTCCACGCCTTGCGTCGTCAAGTGGTTCGCCCAGCGCGTAAACCGCTGATTGTGATGTCACCAAAATCACTGCTACGTCATAAATTGGCAGTGTCAACGCTTGAAGAGCTTGCGCAAGGTCAGTTCCAAACCGTGATTCCAGAGATTGACCAACTTGATAATAACCAAGTGACGCGTTTAGTGTTGTGTGGCGGTAAAGTATATTATGACTTGCTTGAAAAACGTCGTGAATTGGGTCTCAACCATGTAGCGATTGTGCGTATCGAGCAGCTTTATCCATTACCTGAAGCACGTATTTTGGAAGAAGTGGCAAAATATCCAAACCTTGAAGGTATTGTCTGGACACAAGAAGAGCCACGTAACCAAGGTGCTTGGTACTATCTAGCACCGCACTTATTCCGTTTGATTGCACCACCAAAACCCGCGACTCGTCCGACTAAAGCCTACTTGCTTGAGCCAGTGGCTCGTCCTTCATCGGCGGCACCGGCGGCAGGTTCGATGCAAATGCACGTTGCCCAGCAACAAAAAGTTATCAACGAAGCATTGGGTTTGCCAAAGAATGAAGATTCAACCGAAGATAAGCTAGAAGCTAAAGCGGAAATCGCAGAAAAACAAGCGACTGACTAAGCGTTTTAAAGGATTAGTACCTAATAGATGCGTACTAATCCTTCTTGGTTTTTGGTATAGGCAATTGTGCCGAGTGCTAAGACAACAATGAATTTAACCCATTAAAAATGAAAGAATGTGAAATTAACTAGGAGTTTTCCATGAGTGAGATCAAAGTCCCCGTATTCCCAGAGTCCGTTGCTGACGGTACAATTGTTGCTTGGAATTTTAATGAAGGCGACCAAGTAAGCCGTGACGCTGTATTGTGTGAAATCGAAACCGATAAAGTTGTGATGGAAGTGGTGGCACAAGCTGACGGCGTGCTTAGCAAAATTCTTAAACAAGTTGATGACACAGTGCTTTCTGCTGAAGTCATCGGTGAGCTGACTGAAGGCGCAACCGCGGCTGCACCAGCAAGCCAACCTACTGAAACACAAGCACCGGCTGCCCAAGCTGAAGCCGCGCCTGCAGCTGCACAGCAAACGCCTACCGCTCAAGCAACTGCTGAAGCAGATTATAAAGACCAAAGCCCAGCAGTTCGTAAAGCCGCGAATACCACAGGCGTCAATCCTGCAGACGTTGAAGGTTCAGGCCGTGGCGGCCGTGTGACCAAAGAAGACATGGCAAACCCAACCTTAAAAGCCAACAATGCAATTAAAGCAGACAACGGTCAAGTGGTTGCCAATGCAATCGGTCAACGTGCAGACAAACGTGTGCCAATGACACGTTTACGCGCCCGTGTTGCTGAGCGTCTGTTAGCCGCTACCCAAGAAACTGCAATGTTGACCACGTTTAACGAAGTGAACATGAAACCTATCATGGACTTACGTGGTGAGTTCAAAGAGCGTTTTGAAAAACGTCACGGTGTAAAACTAGGCTTCATGTCATTGTTTGTAAAAGCTGCCACGGAAGCGTTAAAACGTTTCCCAGCGGTAAATGCCTCTATTGATGGTAGCGATATCGTTTATCATGGTTATTATGATGTAGGTGTTGCGGTATCGAGCGACCGTGGTCTTGTGGTTCCGGTATTACGTGACACTGACCAAATGGGTATGGCAGATATCGAACGTGCAATTGGTAACTATGCGTCAAAAGCGCGTGAAGGCAAATTAGGTATTGAAGACATGACGGGTGGTACTTTCACCATTACCAATGGTGGGGTATTTGGCTCATTGATGTCAACCCCAATCATCAATCCACCACAAACAGCGATTTTGGGTATGCATGCTACAAAAGAACGCCCAATGGCAGTGAACGGTGAAGTGGTAATTCTACCAATGATGTACCTAGCACTTTCATATGACCATCGCCTAATTGACGGTAAAGAAGCGGTACAATTCTTGGTCACTATCAAAGAATTGGTTGAAAACCCAGCGATGCTACTTCTCGATTTATAATGAAAAAAGCCTGTATTGGCAAAGGTTGATACAGGCTTTTTTGTTTAACAACTTTAACAATAACAATTCAAATTTTTGGTGAAGATTATGAAAGAAAGCTATGATTTGGTAATTATCGGTGGTGGCCCTGGTGGCTATGAAGCAGCTATCCGTGCAGGCCAATTAGGTATGAGTGTGGCTTGTATCGAAAAACGTATTAATAAAGGTGAGCCAGCGTTAGGCGGTACCTGTTTGAACGTCGGTTGTATTCCTTCAAAAGCATTACTAGACAGCTCACATCGCTATGAGGCAACTAAGCATGACTTAGCCGACCACGGTATCACCACAGGTGAGGTGGCGATTGACATCAGCAAAATGTTAAGTCGTAAAGACGCTATCGTTAAACAATTAACCGGTGGTGTGGCTGCGTTATTAAAAGGTAATGGTGCTGACTGGCTACAAGGTACAGGTAAATTACTTGATGGTAAAGGTGCGGATAAACAAGTTGAATTTACCCCATTAGATGGTTCTGCGCCTACCACTATTACCGCTAAAAATGTAATTTTAGCCTCTGGTTCTGTGCCCATTGATATCCCTGTTGCCCCGATTGATAACGAATATATCGTTGATTCAACCGGTGCGTTAGACTTTACCGAAGTGCCTGCGCGTTTAGGCGTCATTGGTGGTGGTGTGATTGGTCTTGAACTAGGTTCGGTATGGCGTCGTTTAGGTAGTGAAGTCGTAGTATTTGAAGCCATGCCAGAATTTTTAGCAGCGGCGGACAAAGCCGTGAGCAAAGAAGCGGCAAAACTACTAAAAGCCCAAGGCATGGATATCCGTATTGATACCAAAGTCACTCAAGCTCAAGTAGAAAATGGTCAGGTACTTGTATCGTTTGACGCAAAAGGTCAAGCAGGACAAGAAACCTTCGATAAACTCATCGTTTGTGTGGGTCGCCGTGCTTATAAAGAAAACCTACTTGGCGAAAATTCAGGGGTAGAGCTTACTGAACGCGGTTTGGTAGCGGTAAATGACTTCTGTCAAACCAACCTTGATGGCGTATATGCAATCGGTGACTTGGTGCGTGGTCCAATGCTAGCGCACAAAGCGATGGAAGAAGGCATGATGGCAGTTGAACGTATTCATGGTGAAAAAGTTCAAGTCAATTATGACACCATTATTAGCGTGATTTACACACACCCAGAAATTGCATGGGTAGGCTTGACTGAAGAACAAGCCAAAGAGCAAGGTCATGAAGTCAAAACAGGTCAATTTAGCCTAGCTGCCAATGGCCGCGCGTTAGCCGCTGGTGAAGGCCAAGGCTTCATCAAAGTGGTTGCCGATGCCAAAACTGACCGTTTACTGGGTATGCATGTCGTGTCAGCGGGTGCGGGTGATATCGTTCATCAAGGCATGATTGCGATGGAATTCGTATCAAGTATTGAAGACTTGCAATTGATGACGTTTGCTCACCCAACCATTTCTGAAGCAGTACACGAGGCGGTGCTGTCAGCGGATGGTCGCGCGATTCATGCGATTCAACGTAAGCGCAAATAACCTAGTTCACAAGCAACTGGGCTAATTAGCTTATGCATTAATAGTTTGAATAAAGCAGGTGAGCTAACCTCATTATCAACGAGGTTAGCTCACTGTTGACCACAATATTCAAAAATAATTTTAAAACAATGTAAACCAAAACCGAGAGGATAAATTCATGAATTTACATGAGTATCAAGCCAAAGAATTATTAAAAAGCTATGGATTGCCCGTACAAGAAGGTATCATCGCTAAAAATGGCGACGAAGCCGCAGCAGCGTTTGACAAAATGGCAGGCAACGCCGGTGCTGTGGTTGTTAAAGCCCAAGTACATGCCGGTGGCCGTGGTAAAGCGGGCGGCGTAAAAATCGCTAAAACGCGTGAAGAAGCCAAACAAATTGCTGAAGAATTAATTGGTAAAAACTTGGTAACTTACCAAACTGACGCCAACGGTCAACCTGTTAACAGCGTACTTATCGCCGAAGACATGTACCCAATCGCAACTGAATTGTACTTAGGTGCAGTAGTAGACCGTTCAGCCCGTCGTGTGGTATTCATGGCGTCAACTGAAGGCGGTGTTGAAATTGAAAAAGTTGCCGAAGAGACCCCAGAAAAAATCTTGAAAGTAGAAGTTGACCCACTGGTGGGCTTACAACCTAGCCAAGCTCGTGAAGTGGCTTTTAAACTGGGTCTAAAAGACAAACAAATCAACGAATTTGCCAAATTGATGACAGGGGCTTATAAAGCCTTTACGGAAAATGACTTCGCGTTATTTGAAATCAATCCATTAGCGGTTCGTAAATCTGGCGAATTAGCCTGTGTTGACGCCAAAATCGGCATCGACTCAAATGCCCTTTATCGCCTACCAAAAGTCGCTGAACAACGCGATAAATCACAAGAAAATGAGCGTGAATTAAAAGCCTCAGAATTTGACCTAAACTATGTTGCGCTTGAAGGTAACATCGGCTGTATGGTGAATGGTGCCGGTCTTGCGATGGCAACCATGGACATCATCAAACTATATGGCGGTCAACCCGCTAACTTCCTAGACGTAGGCGGCGGTGCGACCAAAGAACGTGTGGTTGAAGCGTTCAAATTAATTCTTGAAGACAAATCAGTCCAAGGCGTACTCATCAACATCTTTGGTGGTATCGTACGTTGTGACATGATTGCTGAAGCGATTATCGAAGCGGTAAAAGAAGTCAACGTCACCGTACCTGTGGTTGTGCGTCTTGAAGGTAACAACGCTGAAAAAGGTGCGCAAATCCTACGTGATTCAGGTCTTAAATTAATTCCTGCTGAAGGTCTTTCTGAAGCCGGTCAAAAAATTGTTGATGCGGTTAATAATGCCTAATTAAGAAAGTATAGGTATGAGCGAGTAGGGCTATGTGCCCTACTAGTTAATCGTTTAAATCAAACATAAAAAGTAAAAGGAAAAACAATGAGCGTATTAGTTGGAAAAGACACTAAAGTATTAGTGCAAGGTTTCACAGGTAAAAACGGTACTCTACACTCAGAGCAATCAATTGCTTATGGTACCAACATCGTTGGCGGTGTGACCCCAGGTAAAGGCGGTACAACCCACCTTGACCGTCCAGTATTTGATACCATGGATGAAGCAGTAACAGAAACGGGTGCTAATGCCTCTGTTATCTTTGTACCAGCACCATTTGTATTGGACTCAATCGTTGAAGCGATTAACTCTGGCGTAAAATTGATTGTGGTCATCACCGAAGGCGTACCTACCCTAGATATGCTAAAAGCCAAACGTTACTTAGAAAACGTCAACGCTGACCTACAAGCCAAGGGCGAAGAAATCATCCGTATGGTGGGTCCAAACTGTCCAGGCGTCATCAGCCCAGGTAAATGCAAAATCGGTATCATGCCAGGTCATATCCACCAAGAAGGTAAAGTCGGTATCATCTCACGTTCTGGTACATTGACTTATGAAGCGGTTGCCCAAACCACTAAACTTGGCTTTGGTCAATCAACCTGTATCGGTATCGGTGGTGACCCAATCCCAGGTATGAACCAAATCGACGCATTGAAATTGCTTCAAGACGACCCACAAACCGAAGCGATTGTATTGATCGGTGAAATCGGTGGTACGGCTGAAGAAGAAGCGGCTGCATATGTCAAAGACCACGTGACTAAACCCGTCATTGGTTATATCGCAGGTGTCACAGCACCAAAAGGTAAACGTATGGGCCATGCCGGTGCGATTATCTCAGGTGGTAAAGGTACGGCGGAAGAAAAATTCAAAGCCTTTGAAGAAGCTGGTATTGCTTATACCCGTGACCCTTCAAAAATCGGTGAAAAAGTAAAAGAAGTCACTGGTTGGTAATGATCGGCTATTTTGACTAATCAAAAGCAGATAATCATTGGGTTATCTGCTTTTTTATTATTCGCTGGTGTTAGCAAACGCTGGTGTTAGCAAAATACCCTCAATCAGTTTTAATAATGCGTTTAAAATATTCGGGCAGATAAAATATTTGCCATAAAAATATGTTAAGCTTGATATAAACTATTTGAACAACTTGTTTTATTAAGAGTCACTATGTCGAAAAAAATCACTCACGCTGTTATCCCTGTGGCAGGGTTTGGCACGCGTATGCTACCACTATCAAAAGCAGTGCCAAAAGAGTTACTACCGCTTGGCAATAAGCCAGCCATTCAATATGTCGTTGAAGAAGCCATTGCTGCAGGTTTAACCAATATTGTCTTGGTCAATCATGCGCAAAAAACTGCCATTGAAAACTATTTTGACATCAATAGCGAGCTTGATACCCAATTACGCGGTAAAGGCAAAGTGGCGCTAGCCGATAGTTTAAACTGGCTACCTGCAGGCGTCACGGTTACCAGTGTGCGCCAAGGCAAACCGTTAGGATTAGGGCATGCGGTCTTGCAAGCCCGTGCCATTGTAGGTGATGAACCGTTTGCTGTGCTGTTACCGGATGTAATTTTAAACCCCTATAACATTGACTATACTCAGCAGAATTTAGCCTACATGCTACAGCAGTTTGCCAAGCAGCAGTATTCACAGATATTAGTTGATCCTGTCAAAGAAAGTGATATTCATAAATATGGCATTGCCAAGCTAGCCAGCACACAAATGGTAGCAAAGTCTGAACAAAACCAGTCGTTTGCTGTGATGGGGTTTGTGGAAAAGCCCAAAGCTGAGGACGCGCCTTCTAACTTGGCTGTCGTTGGGCGCTATGTGTTTAATAATGCTATTTTTGAGTATCTAGCCAACACACAGCCAAGTGTGGGTGGGGAAATTCAGCTGACCGATGCCATTGATGCGCTTATTAGCACGCAAGGGGTAGACGTGGTTAGCATGGTGGGTAACAGCTTTGATGCAGGTGACATGAATAGCTACTTACAAGCCGTGGGTTATTTTGCCACTCAATTGGGTATTGAAGCGTTTCAACATACAGCAAATTAATATAGGGTCATAGGCGAATGTCAACCGATACAAGTACGAATGGTACATGGCAAACACTGTCTACTCAAGCAGATAGTATGGCCACGCTTAATCAACTGTTTAGCCAGCAATCCAATCGCGGCTTACAGTACCGCGTTGCTGCGTGCGACATGATTATGGATTTTAGTAAACAAAAAATTGATGCGGCTGTGCTCAGTAATTTAATCACCCTGGCAAATGAGCGTGAGTTAGCGCAAGAAATCCATCGGCTGATGACAGGCGAAATCGTGAACGATACTGAGCATCGCCCTGCACTGCATACCGCGTTAAGACAGCCGCAAGGTGAGCAAGTTTGGGTCGAAGGTGTCAATGTCATTGAGCAGGTGCATACCAGCTTGCAAAAAGCGGAAAAGTTGGTAGAGCGGATTCGTAATGGGGTCTGGCGTGGGTATTCTGGTCAGGCAATCACCGATGTGGTGAATATCGGGGTGGGCGGATCAGATCTAGGACCAGTGATGGCAACAACGGCACTAAAAGAATGGACAGATACCCCTATCAGTGTGCATTTTGTCTCCAATATGGATGGCACCCAGCTCGATAGTTTGCTTAAGGTATTAAATCCGCAAACCACGCTGTTTATTATTTCGTCGAAATCATTTTCCACCATTGATACGCTGTCCAATGCCAAGACGGCGATGTCTTGGTTGTTAGCCAGTCATGATAACAAAGCCACTATTTTGCGTCGTCATTTCATTGGGATTTCTACCAAAGCCGATAAGATGTCAGAATGGGGTATCCATGTCGATAACCAACTAATGCTCTGGGATTGGGTTGGGGGTCGATTCTCCATGTGGTCAGTGATTGGACTGGCGATTGCCATAAAAATTGGCATGCACAATTTCTATGAGCTGCTAGCAGGTGCCTATGCGATGGATCGGCATTTTGCTACCGCCGATTTTGCTCAAAACATGCCTGTGTTGTTAGGGCTACTCGGTGTTTGGAACAGTACGTTTTTGCACATTAATGCCCATACGGTTTTACCTTATGATGGTCGGTTATCTTTTTTTCCCAACTATTTAACCCAGCTTGAGATGGAGAGTAACGGTAAATCTGTCAATCGCCAAGGTGAGGCAGTGACTTACAGTACTTGTCCGATTTTGTGGGGTGATATTGGCTCCAATGCCCAGCATGCGTTTTATCAGTTGCTCCATCAGGGCACACAGGCAGTCAGTTGTGATTTTATTGCCCCCATCAAACGCTACGCAGATGCCCAAACAATCAATAAAAACTTTCTTGAGCAGCACGGACTTTCGCTTGCCAACTGCCTAGCGCAAAGTCAAGTGCTGGCGTTTGGCAATGCCGGCATCAAAGACAGCAATAATGGTATGGATAAATTCAAACATTATCGCGGTAATCAGCCGTCAACGACCATTCTACTCAAACAGCTGACCCCAAGAACGTTAGGGTCATTGATTGCGCTGTATGAGCACAAAGTGTTTGTTATGTCAGTCATTTGGCAGATTAACCCATTTGACCAGTGGGGGGTTGAAGTGGGTAAAGTGATGGCTAATGCCGTCTTTGATGCCTTAGTATCAACGCAAGAATTATCGCCGCAACAACCGCAGCCATTTGATAGCTCAACCAATCAGTTGCTAAATACCATTAAAACAACCTTTGCAAGCTGATGATGAATAGGGATAAAAGAAGAAAACGATGACAAAAACAATGACAAAAACTGTATATGTAATTGGCAGTACCAATGAATCAATCAATGCTTGTATTTTGCTTGCCACCCTTCAATACCAAGTCAGGCTATTGACCGATGACAATAGCCTTCAGCAGGTCATGAATGATTACCAGTTTGATCGGCAGATGGTGCTACTGTGGCAGTTGTATCAGTCTCAAGGTAACATCATTACCCAGCCTGTGCCAACCCATGATTTTTCAGCGTATGTCAGCGCAGATGATATTTGGTTGTTTGTTGATGGTGTGTCAGCGCAGGCACTTGACCAATTTGGCTCATTTCATTTCAACCCCACCACCCAGATTATCATTAGCGGTGTCAAAGCCATTGGTGAGATTGAGCAATTCGCGCGCAAATTGACGACTACTTGGGTGTATTATCTTCCCTTTATTTTTATGAAAGATGGGGCGAATTTTAGTTCTTTTTTCCAAGCCGATTTGGCACTGATTGGTGAAAAAACGCAAGGCAGTAGCGCGCACAACAACATTTTGCTGTTTTTTATTGAAAAAAGTGACAAGCACTTTATTACTGATATCAAAACGGCAGAATTTGCGCGCAGTAGTATCATGGGAATGCTGGCAACACGCTTGTCATTCATGAATGAAATGGCACGTCTCGCCGCCAGTGAACAGGTCAATATCAAACAAGTCGAGCAAATCCTTGGGCTGGATAAACGCATTGGTAAAGATTATCTCAAAGCAGGTTGGGGATTTGGTGGCAAGTCATTACCGTTAGAATTGGATTTTTTGATTGATAGTTTTAAGCACAATCAAGTAGAGATGTCGCTGCTCGAGGCGGTAAAATCCATTAATGAAGACCAAAAAGAACTGATTTTCCGTGAATTTTGGCAATATTTTGATGGCTTTATCGAAAATAAAACGGTGATGATTTGGGGTTCAGGCTATCGTAATGGTACAGGACGCACTACCCATTCAGCGTTTCATCCACTGATCAAATTATTATGGTCATACAATATCAAGACGATTGTATATGCCAACAATACCAAAGAAGAATTGTTAGAGTTATACGGTAATCATCCGCTGTTTTCATTGACCGACGATGCCTATGCGCCGCTTACACAAGTGCAAGCGTTGTTTATTGTCAATTGGTCGCTACCGATCAAGCCGGATATCAATCGTTTAAATAACATTGCATTACCCATTTTTGATGCAAAAAATACGTTAACCGAACCACAAATTCAGCAGCTCGTTGGTTTTTATACGGGTATAGGCTGTAAAAAATAGGCAAAACAATGACCAATCAAAGCAAAAAAATCTTAGTGACTGGCGGGGCAGGCTATATCGGCTCACATACGTTAATTGAGCTAATTGCCGCAGGATTCACCCCTGTAGTGTATGATAATTTATCCAATAGTAGTCCAGCCTCGCTGGCGCGTGTCCAGCAAATTGTAGGACAATCCATTGAGTTTATCGAAGGCGATATTTTGGACACACAGCTGCTTGCCAAAACCTTTGCCGCGCATGACTTCACTGCGGTGATGCATTTTGCAGGGCTAAAGGCGGTCGGTGAATCGGTTGCCAAGCCACTTTGGTATTATCAAAACAATGTCGCAGGCACGCTCAATCTACTCGATGCGATGACCAACGCCCAAGTAAAAAACTTGATTTTTTCGTCATCAGCAACCGTGTATGGTGACCCAGAAGCCTTGCCGATTGTCGAATCCTCACCGCGTTCTGCGACCAATCCGTATGGGCAAAGCAAGCTGATGATTGAATATATGCTTGAAGACTTGGCGAAATCAGATAACCACTGGCAATTAATTTCACTGCGCTATTTTAATCCCATTGGTGCCTACCATACCGGAACCATAGGTGAAAATCCCAATGGCATTCCAAACAATTTGATGCCGTATGTTAGCCAAGTGGCAGTGGGTAAGCTGCCGAAGTTAAGCGTGTTTGGCAATGATTATGATACCGTGGATGGGACAGGCGTGCGAGATTACATCCATGTGGTTGATTTGGCAAAAGGGCATGTGGCAGCTTTACAGTATTTGGAAAACCAAACCCAGCTAGGATTTGAGCCGATTAACTTGGGTACAGGTAAAGGGACATCTGTATTACAATTAGTCAATGCCTTTATTAAAACCACTGGTCAACCCGTGCCTTATAGCATAGCGCCAAGACGGCCTGGCGACATTGCCAGTTGTTATGCCAGTAGTGATAAAGCCAAGCATCTGTTGGGCTGGCAAGCGCAATTTGATATCGAGCGTATGTGTACTGACACCTGGCGTTGGCAAAGCCAAAACCCTAATGGCTATGACGATTAAGCACCCCTTTAATATTATTGAGTATTAACGAATATTAACGACGGTTTTATGACCGTCTTTTTTATGGCTAGGTTTTATCAAAGATGAGCATTTTTATCATAAAAACCCAGTCAAGGTTATGATTTTACTTGACCCTAGGCTTGCTTCAGCGATAATAGGGGATTAGATAAATTATGATTTTTATGTGTTTTCACCCTAGCGATTGTTTAGCGAATTTCTTTTTTCTTATTGTCCCATTGAGCCTGTTATGACCATTAGCGCACCTGAATTTATCCATGAAACTGTTTTGCTAAAGGAAACGGTGGCAAGTGTGCTCAATGTAACTGTAGCGGAGCTAGAAACAGGAATCATCAAAAAAACGGGCACCTTTGTCGATGCGACATTTGGACGCGGTGGACACAGCCGATTGCTGTTAACTTATTTGGATAAAGACAGTCGTCTGCTCGTGTTTGATAAAGATCCCCAAGCCATACAAACGGCGCAAGCATTGGCAGCCAGTGATGCGCGCGTGATAGTGATTCATGATAGTTTTGCCAAACTGCAAGACAATCTGCAGCGATTAGGAATTGAACAGGTCGACGGGATTATGGCAGATTTGGGCGTGTCCTCACCGCAGCTCGATGACGGCAGCCGCGGCTTTAGCTTTATGCGCGATGGTGCGGTGGATATGCGCATGGATACCACCCGTGGCGAGTCGGTTGCCCAATGGTTAAAACGCGTCGATGAAACCGTCCTTGCCGATGTGCTGTATAATTATGGCGAAGAACGACACAGCCGCCGTATTGCAAGGGCAATCAAACAAATGGAGCACTATGATTCTACCCTAGCGCTGGCAGAAACCATCAAGCAGGCGCATCCCAATTGGCAAAAAGGCAAGCACCCTGCCACCCAAAGTTTTCAAGCCATGCGTATTTTTATCAATAATGAACTCGGCGATATCGATAGCTTTTTGGCTCAATCGCTCATCGCGCTTAAGGTCGGGGGACGCTTGGCGGTGATTAGTTTTCATTCGCTAGAAGACCGCATCATCAAGCAGTTTTTGCAAAAACACAGTAAAGGTCAATATCCTGAAGATGCCAATTTGCCGATGCCACCCAAACGCCCCAAACTCCTATCTAAGCCTGAGCGTGTCGCCCCGTTGGCTACTGAAATAAAAACCAACCCGCGTGCCAGAAGTGCTTGGCTTCGGTCAGCCACCCGATTGTAAAAGCAGCCGTTTTTGTAACATGATATTTATAACAGACAATAAAAAACGATTGCATTAACCAAACTTAGATGGGTTGCGTTATAATAACTTGTTTTATCTTGATACCCTGCTCCTTGATATAAAAAGCTCTTTGATATAAAAATGCCAAAATCTCAGCCCCTGCCTCCCATGACGAGTAACCCCATGTCAAATGGCCGCGATAACCAAAATTCGCCGAAAAAAACGCGTCTTTTCTCCGCCAAAAATAACGACGCAATGGTAAAAAATAACACGACGATGAAAAAAAGCAGTGAAGGCTTGGGTGCCAGTATTAGCGAGATGCTCGATACTGAATATCGTGGCGTTAGTATCTATACGGTTGCGATGATGCTATTAGTGATTGCGATTTTGTGGACAGGGGTGAGCGTCGTCGAGCAAATCCAAACTTATCACCAACAATATGGCGAGCTGCAAAAACTCAAAAAACAATTTCGCCATCTGCAAATGGAACACCAACGTATGCTGATTGAGCAGCAAACTTTTAGCGCTACCCCGCAAGTGACCAATCGCGCGGTGACCGAGCTCAATATGTTTTACCCTAACTTGTCCGATCGTATGATTATTCACGACAACAAAGTCACGGTATTTACTAGTGACGCCAGCAGCAACGAGTCAAACACTCCAGCTATCAATCTAGAAACGCAGCATTGATGAGGCAACCGCGTGAATACTCGCAATAAAAAATCGATAACCACCAAAGTTGCCAATGCCATGTCAGGGCGACCCACCAAAGTGCCTGTGCTCAAAGTCACTGCCCCTAAAATCAATGCGTCGAAGCGTCGTAGTGGTGCCTCACGCCAAGGCAGTATTGAAGAAGATGCCATTCGCTTTAAGTCCATTTGGATAGCGATGGGGCTGGTGTTTGTGGCGATTTTTGGACGCTTGGCATACATCCAAGTCATTAATAAATCTTACTATCAAGACAAAGGTAATTCGCTCATTACCACCATCAAAAAAGAGCCTTCTTACCGGGGTATGATCACCGATCGCAATAACATGCCGCTTGCGATTTCAGCCCCGTTAACCTCTGCGTATTTTAGTCCGCATGATTATGCGGTGGAATACTATGAGCTCAAAGCGCGCCAACAAGAATTGCAAAAGTCTAAACCGAGTAAATCAGTCAGTCGCGAGCTTGAGCGCGTTGCAAAACGCTTGCAGAACATGGATTTAGCCAAACTTTCGGCATTGACAGGCATTAGCGTCAGCGAATTTAAAAATGCGGTGCGTATCAATGACAACATCAACTTGGCTGATAAAGAGGCAATCAAAGCCGTATTGCCCACAGGCGCAGGGTCGCATTATTTTCCATTGATGAAAAATGTGCAACCTGAAGCGGCACAGCCGCTCATCGATGCCAACTTTGCTGGGGTCAGTACCGACACATTTTATCAGCGCTACTATCCACAGCCACAGCCAAATGCCCAGTTATTGGGCTTTATGGCGCGTACCAACATGACAGATGGCACGCATTACCAAGGGCAAGCTGGGGTAGAGCGCGTATTTAATGACATGCTATCGGGCAAAGATGGCGAAGTCATGGTCATGCGTGATGCCAAAAACAACAGCATTAAAGAAATCGAACAAGTCAAACCTGAAGTCGCTGGCAAGGATTTACAATTAACCGTTGATTCACGGCTACAATATATCTTGTACCAAGAACTTGAAAAAGTCGGACGGGTAGAGCAGGCGCGCTGGGCAGCGGGTATGATTGTTGATGTCAACTCGGGCGAAGTGATGGCGATGTCCAACTGGCCGTCGTTTAACGCCAATGACTTAAATAGTTTATCCAATGAAAACCAGCGTAACCATGCCTTGATGGATGTATTTGAACCAGGTTCGGTAATGAAACCCATCACCGTTGCCACGGGCTTAAAGTCAGGACAATACAATGCCAACTCACTGGTTAATACCAGTCCAGGGAGCATGGTGGTGCAAGGGCATACTATTCGTGACCATGGCAATTTAGGTACCATTAGTCTGCGTACCCTACTGCAAAAATCGAGTAATATTGGCTCAGCAAAAATTGCCCTTTCTTTGCCTGCCACCACGATGAGTGATACGCAAAAAGCCTTTGGCTTTGGCGCAAAAACCAACCTAAAATTACCCGGTGAATCTGCTGGACTAGTGCCAACGCCTGAGCAAAATGAAATCGCACGCCGCGCAACTGTGTCGTACGGTTATGGTCTCCAAGTCACGCTAGCGCAGCTTGCACAAGCTTACAGTGTGCTAGGTGCAGGGGGCGTGATGCATCCGTTGACGCTGCTTAAAAGTACCCGTGATAACGCGCTCAATAGCAGTAGTACCAATAATGTCTCCGTCCCTTTTGCCAAACCTGCCGCCAAGCAAGTCATCAAAACCAGCGATGCACTTACCATTGTCGATATGATGACGTCAGTCACTGAGCCTGGCGGTACGGCAACCTTAGCCGCTATCGATGGCTATCGTGTGGCGGGTAAAACTGGTACAGCAAGACGCACCAACCCTAAAGGCGGCTATTACAATGACCAATATCGCACCGCGTTTGTCGGTATTGCCCCTGCTTCTAACCCGCGTTTTGTGGTCGCCATCATGGTTGAAGACCCGCGTGTTTACAAATTTGGTGGTTTGGTTGCAGCACCCGTGTTCCGCAGTGTGATGAAAGAAGCCTTGCGTTTGTACAATGTGCCGTTTGACAAGCCGCTATCGGGTAAAGAAACCACTGCCGCCAGCATCGAAAGTGTCAATGACTTATAACAACCCTATGGAAAAAGCTATGATTACGTTGCAACCGATGATGTCTGCGCTATCGCTACCAGAAAGCGTGCGACAATTGTTAAACCCTGTCATGAATCAACCATTTGGGCAGTTTGTGGTCGATAGCCGTCAAGTGGGTCAGGGCGATGTATTTGTATTGCTAAAGAGTCAAAACGCGACCGACAGCATCGATTTAGAAAAAGTTACAGGTTATCTTGCCCAAGTCACAGACAAAGCGGCGTTTGTGTTGTCAGAAATTGATGTATCTGCGCTCCAGTCGCAGTTTATGTTGCCGATTATTTATTTGCCTACCATTCGTGATTTTTTAGGTTCTCTGATTCAAACCAGTTTGCAACAGCAACATCGCACCAAGTTGCCTGCGGTCATCGCGGTGACAGGCACCAATGGCAAGACCACCGTAAGCCAACTGGTCGCCCAACTCATCAGTCAATCGGGCATCAAAACTGCGGTGATGGGCACGGCAGGTAATGGGGTTTTGCCAAATTTAACCCCAAGTACCCACACCACCTTAGAAGTCTTTAATCTGCAACATGCGATTGATGATTTTGCCAAGCAAGGCGTACAAGCCTTAGCCATTGAAGCCAGCTCTCACGGGTTACACCAACAGCGGCTGCAAGGCGTACCCATCAACGTGGCGATGTTTACCAATTTAAGTCGTGATCATCTCGACTATCATACTGACATGGACGATTATGCGCAGGCGAAAGCGCGACTGTTTGATAAAGCACATTTTCCCACCCTCACTCACGCGATTATTAATTTAGATGATGAATTTAGTGAATTGATGATTGAGGCGGCTAACGCATCCCATTTAACCGTGTGGACGTATAGCTTGACCAATGACCAAGCCGATTTTTTTGCCAAAACCATCCTGCCTAGTTTGCAAGGGGGTGATTTGACCATTGCTCTTTCAAAAGCTGTCACGCCACAAGGTGAATTAACGGTGAACAGTCCACTGTTAGGGCGATTTAATGTGGCCAATTTGTTGGCGAGTATCGCAGGCGCCTTCGCGTTATCACAAAGTGCCGCGATGGGATTGAGTGTGGCGCAAATCCAAGCGGCAGTGCCAACGCTTCGCGGTGCCACAGGTCGTATGGATCGGGTGCCATCGACCAGTAGCTGTTTTATCGTGGATTATGCGCATACGCCAGATGCGCTAGAGCAGGTGTTGACCAGTTTAAAATCGCACTGTACAGGTGAGCTGTGGGCGGTATTTGGCTGTGGTGGCGACCGTGATAAGGGTAAACGTCCACTGATGGCACAAGCAGGACTTCGCCTAGCTGACAAAGTGATTTTGACTGCCGATAACCCACGCAGTGAAGACCCCAACGCGATTTTGAACGATATGCAAGCGGGCATGACTTGCCAGCAGCACTATCAAGCCATTATCGAGCCAGACCGTCAAAAGGCGATTGAATATGCGGTGCAGCATGCCAAGCCTAGTGATATCGTGGTGATTGCAGGCAAAGGGCATGAAACCTATCAAGAAATCAAAGGGGTGCGCCACGATTTTGATGATAAAGTAGTGGTAAAAAATGCCATTGAAAAATTCGGCAAATAACTTAGCCTAGCATCATGAAAAAAATCTACCTAATCCGTCATGCCCAAAGCGAGTCCAATGCAGGGCAAGCAGTGCGCCCCAATCATGCCATCAATCTTACTGACGTTGGCAAGACGCAAGCGCAAGCATTGGCGGATTGGCTCACTGACCATATCAGCGAGCCAGTCACCGAGATTTTTGTATCCCAGTATCTTCGCACCCAGCAAACGGCTCAGCCTTATCTACAAAGCACTAAACGCTCAGCCATTGTCATCGACGAATTGCACGAATTTAACTTTTTGGATTTTGACACCATCAAGGATTTGTCATTTGATGACATCCGTGTGATTGCCGATGATTTTTGGCAACAGCATTCTGCGCACCGAGCCAGTGAGGTGACGGACAGTTTTGAGTATTTCGTAGCGCGGGTACAAAAAGTGCGTGCGTATTTTGATGGCTTGCCCGATGGCACCTATCTAGTATTTACCCACGGCATGTGGATTGGCATGCTTATCTGGCAACTGCTACTTGGCGATAGCCCGCGTCTATATAATATGAAAAAATTCCGTGAGTTTGAACTGGCAATGCGCCCCAAAAATTGCGAAGTGTTGTTGCTCGCTCCTGCAGGAATCAAGAAAGTATGGGTGCGCAATGATGGGCAAGATGACGAGATTCGCTAGTAATAAACTATAAAGAGACCCGAATAAAGAGACCCCAACAAAGAGACCCTAATAAAGAGACGACAATGACTGCATATATTTGGCAATCTGCCAACTTAACCGAAGCGGTGAAAGACCTAAACCCAATCTTTCACAGTGATTTTACCCAGACATCCACAAGAATTATCACCGACACCCGCAAAATCGAACAAGGCGATATCTTTTTAGCCATCCAAGGCGATAACTTTGACGGACATGATTATGTACAAACTGCCAAAGACAAAGGCGCGGTCTTAGCGATTGTCAGCCGTGCAGTCGACAGTGACTTGCCGCAACTCGTAGTGACTGACACAAAATTGGCACTCGGCAAATTAGGTGCTTACCGCCGTGACCAACATCCCAATCTAAAAGTCGTCGCGATTACAGGCTCTAGTGGTAAAACCACCGCCAAAGAAATGCTTGGCAGTATTTTAAACCGTATTGCGCCGACACTAATCACCCGCGGCAATCTCAACAATGATTTGGGCGTGCCGATGATGCTACTAGAGCTGACCGACGCGCATCGTTACGCCGTCATGGAGCTTGGTGCTAATCATGTCGGAGAGATTGCTTATACCACGCAGCTTGTCAAACCCGATGTCGCTTGTGTGCTCAATATCGGCACGGCACATTTGGGGGAGTTTGGCGGGCGTGATAATATCGCTAAGACCAAATCTGAGATTTATCAAGGATTAAGTAACACAGGTACAGCGATTGTGCCATTTGGTGATGATTATTTTGATACGCTACTCAATAATGCCCAACAATTTACCCAAAATATTCTCACCTTTGGCGAGCGTGACGTGTCCTTGGCAGATGCTGGCGTGGATATGCAACAAGCCAAAGAAATTGGCTTAACAGATGAAGATACGGTGCTACTGATGGGCGATGTGTTTGCCGATGATGTGGAAGTCGGTAATACCAGCACCTTTAGCCTAAATTTCAATTTTGAAATTGATGAAATCGAGACTCAAAACGTCACTTTAAACTTTGCAGGTGAACACAACATCAGCAATGCCTTAGCCGCCGCGGCCTGTGCGCAAGCCTTGGGGCTGTCGATTGATGATATTGCCAAAGGACTCGATACCGCCAAACCTGCCAAAGGTCGACTCAATTTCATTGAGTTTGGTAAACATACGTTAATTGATGACACTTATAATGCCAATCCCAGTGCCGTCGTTGCTGCCACGCAAGTGTTGGTGAGTCAAGGTGCGCCCACCATGTTGGTATTGGGCGATATTGGTGAGTTGGGTGATGCCGCCCAAGAGGAGCATCGCAAGCTCGGTGAGGCTATTGCCGCCTCTGGCGTGACTGTGCTGTATACGGTGGGGGAGTTAACGCCTGTTACCGTCGCGCAAGCGCAAGCATCCGGCATGCAAGCACAGGCATATCCAGACAAAGCCTCCCTACTTGCGGCGATCAAAGATAAGCTGGCGAGTAGTGATGACGCCTGGCATATCTTGTTTAAAGGCTCGCGCTATATGATGATGGAGCAAGTAATGGATGAGTTAATTCGTTAGCCATCCTAGCTAAAAACAGAACTTTCATCAGCCATTTAATAAAAATTGGCTGATTTTTTGTGAATTTTTACTTAAAATAGTCAACTTTTCATGATGGGTTTTTGCTGATGAGACCAAGTGATACGGTTTTCACAGATAGTTTTCATAGCGATTTTTCATTTATCCTATCATGATAATGACAGGGACCTTAAGCCCCTGTTTATACCCAGAACCCCCTAAGGAGTCCACTCGTGCTATTGTGGTTATTTGAATGGCTAAGCCAATTTTATTCCCCATTTTCGGCTGTGTCATCGCTGACCTTACGTGTTTTATTAGCGGTGCTGACTGCGCTGGGTATCAGTATGGTGTTTGGTGGCCGCGTCATTGAACGGCTACGGGCGCTCAAATATGGACAAGCCATTCGTAACGATGGCCCACAGAGCCACCTTGCCAAAACAGGCACACCCACCATGGGCGGGATTTTGATTTTGGGCAGTATATTGGTGACCACGCTATTGTGGGCGAATCTAACCAACCCTTACGTATGGATTTTGATGGTGGTCTTGGTGATTTTTGGCGCCGTGGGCTGGGCAGATGACTGGCTAAAAATCAAATATAAAGACCCAAAAGGCTTGATTGCACGCAAAAAATATTTTTGGTTGTCGGTTGGTGCTTTATTTGTTGGTGTGTCCTTGTACTGGATTGCCAGTCAGCAGCCGCATGTGGCCACAGCTCACGCCATGCAAGATTTACTGATTCCGTTGTTTAAAAACGTGTCGATTCCTTTCTCCGCTGTACCATTGGGTTTGGCGTTTATTATTTTTACTTATTTTGTGATTAATGGCACTTCAAATGCGGTCAACTTAACCGATGGTTTGGATGGTCTTGCCATTTTTCCTGTGGTGTTGGTCGCCGCAGGCTTAGGGGTGTTTGCTTACGTGTCCGGGGATTTTCGCTTTGCTGAATATCTCCACGTGCCCTATATTGCTTATAATAGCGATGTGACAGTGGTGTGTGGTGCCATGGTTGGCGCAGGATTGGGGTTCTTATGGTTTAATGCTCATCCCGCCCAAGTGTTTATGGGTGATGTTGGTGCATTAGCCTTAGGCGCAATGCTTGGTACCATTGCTGTGATGACGCGTCAAGAGATTGTGCTGTTCATCATGGGTGGTTTATTTGTGGCAGAAGCGGTATCGGTCATGCTACAAGTAGGCTCTTACAAACTGCGTAAAAAACGCATCTTTCGCATGGCGCCCCTGCATCACCATTTTGAAGAAGGCGGCTGGAAAGAAACCCAAGTGGTCACCCGTTTTTGGATTATTACCATTGTCTTGGTTGTTTTAGGGCTGATGACGTTGAAACTTCGCTAACTTTGCTAGGTTCGCTAACGGCGCTTTATATCAATTGGGTTTTTAACGGTTTTTTTTGAGATATTTTTATGGTGGCATTGCCTTCGACATTTTCTGCAAATTTTCGCTGCCCGATTTGCCAAAGTTCGCTAAAGGTGGGTGAAAAAGTTTGGCAATGCACGGGTGAAAATGCGCAGCAGCGGCAACATGGCTTTGATGTCGCCAAACAGGGGTACGTGAATCTACTGCCAGTGCAAAATAAGCATAGCAAAAACCCTGGCGATAGTGATGAGTCGATTATGGCGCGGCGTCGTTTTCTACAAGCGGGGTTTTATCAGTCGCTGCAAGATGGGCTGTATGACTTTTGCAGAGGGCTATTATCCTCCCAACCATCGGTAAATTGGCTAGACATTGGCTGTGGCGAAGGATATTATACTGAGCGATTTTTACAGCTTAACCCAAGTAAGTTAGTCGCGCTTGATATCAGCAAACCTGCCGTACTTGCCACTGCCAAACGACTTAAACCAATTAACACGACCACACAAAAATATTGCTTAGTGGCATCTGCTTCGCAAGTACCATTGGCCAGTCAGGCGGTGAGTATATTGACCAGTATTTTTAGCCCGATTTTGGCGGATGAATTTCATCGGTTAGTCAGCGACCAAGGCTTTGTAGTGATTGCCAAGCCTGCCGTCAATCACTTGATTGAGATGCGTGACGGGCTATTTGAACAAATCGTGGCGCACGACTCAGACAAATTTATCGATGAATTAGCACCGTATTTTGAGTTGGTTAAGCAAACGCGGTTGGAAAACACGATTTCGCTTACCGCTACGCAGTTACAAGATTTATTGACTATGACGCCCTATGCGTTTCGGGCGCAGCCAGCCAGACGTGAAGCATTAATCGACCGCTGCGAGCAGGCAGGGTCAATGCGCTTTACTACGGATTTTATGATTTATGGGTTTCAAAAAATTTGTCTGTAAAAAAGCGCCCGTCAGTGGGCTATTTTTTTACCTTACAAACAGCCCTAAGCGCGCGGATGATGCTGCTGATGTAGCTGTTGCAGTCTTGATGTCGCCACATGGGTATAGATTTGGGTGGTTGATAAATCACTGTGACCCAATAGCATCTGTACACTGCGCAAGTCAGCGCCGTGATTGAGCAAATGAGTAGCAAAGGCATGACGTAAGGTATGCGGAGAAATTTCGCTGTCGATGCCGGCTTGCTTGGCGTAGCGTTTAATGACATACCAAAAGTTTTGGCGGGTCATATAGCCGCCTTGTTGGGTCAAAAATACCGCTTGGCAGCGACTTTCTCGGCCATTTTTCATGATACATAATTGCGGTCGCGCTACGCTCAAATAATCGGTCAATACATCAATCGCCACTTCGCCAAGGGGTACCAGCCGAGTCTTATCACCTTTACCGGTAACCTGTAACCAGCCTGCATTGAGATTGACTTCACTTAACGATAAATGAATAAGCTCAGAGACACGCAGCCCGCACGCATAGAGCACTTCAAACATGGCTTGGTCACGCATGCCCAATGGGGTCGATGTATCTGGGCTGGCGAGTAGGGCATCGACATCACTTTCGGATAAATCTTTGGGTAGCGCGCGCCCAAGTTTTGGGGTCTTGATATGCTCACACGGGTTGTCATCACGCTGATTAGCGTTGATTTGCCATAAAAAAAACTGTTTGAGCGATGATAAGGCACGCGCTTGGCTGCGCGCTGTTTTGCCTTGTTTATAGAGCGCCGCTAGGCAAGCTAACACGTCACTGGCATCCCAACGGGTGATGGCTTTGCTACAGGTGGCTTCACACAGCATCAAGTCACGAATATAAGCATTGCGCGTATTGGTGGCAAGTCCCCGCGTCAGCAATTCTTGGCGAAACTGCTGAATATAACTGGGCTCATCATCAAGGTGTAAGGCTTTGACTTGGCGAGGTTGGCGCGCGGCGACTTGGGACATAAATGACTTGAAATCTCGGGATAAGGGGGCGTTTTTTTAACCAGCTTTTTTCTTAATCCAGTAATGATACACATTGGCATACGGATCAGGATTTTGGTGTTGTTGGGGGTTGATGATGTCTTGCTGCTCGATAAGTTCATGCCCCAGATGACGACAAAAATTGGGGATATCGCGCGTGGTCGCAGGGTCAGTGGCGATGACATGAATCACCTCTCCCGACTGCGCTTTACGAACAGTTTTATGCAGCAGCATAATCGGCTCTGGACAAATCAGCCCTTGGGTATCGAGTTGGTAATTGGCATCAGGCATGTTGAGTCTCTGTTTGTTGACTTTCTTGGATAAAATTAAAAAAACGGGTTAAATTGGCTTTAAACATAAACGCCACCCCAATCCAGGCGGCTAGGGCGACATAGCTACTGATAACAAACAAGCCAAATCCCATACCGATACACAGCGCAAGCATGCTCGGCTGGCTTAAACGGTAACGGTATAAAATAAACGCCACATAGCAGGATAGCGGTATGGTCAGTCCAACAAGTCCGTAAGGCACCCAATGAAACAAAGTATAAATTGTTTGACTGTCCTTAAACTGTGACAAGCTCTTTAGGGTACCAAATAATAAAAATAGCGCAATTGCCAAATAAACCAGATAAATTGACCATTTGTTGAGTCGCTGTGCGTGTTCAATCAAACCAAGAATAGGGGCAGAAAAGCCTTTGGTCGTTGGCGTAGCAGGCACATTTAATTGAGTCATGATAACAGCGCTCCTTCGCCACTTCTAAGCCAACTGCCAAGCATAATTGCCGAGGCGATACTATCAATCGGCTCTTTGTCACTTTTGATTAACCCATATTCCCAAGCCAAATTTTTGGCTTCACGGCTAGTTAAGCGCTCATCCGCCAAAATAATCGGGCGTGGTCGATGCGCTTCCTCGAGCTGGTGCTTGAGCCTACGAGCAAATTTTTTGGCACGATTGCCAAGCTCAGATGCAGTGCCATCCATATTCAGCGGCAAACCAATGATGATGGTGCTCACTTGCCATGACTCGATAAGTTTTAGCAATTCATCCCAATTGGGTTTGCCATTATCCATTTTAAACTGCATCAACGGGCTTGCGGTTTGGGTTAAGGTATTGCCCAAGGCGATACCCATTTTTGCGATGCCAAAATCAAGCCCCATCACCGTTTCGATAGTATGGGTGTGATGGGTATCTTGCGCCATAGTCAGGTTAAGCATGGCCGATATCCGTACTCAGTTTGTTAAAATCAACGCCCAACTGCTGAGCGGCGACTTGCCAGCGAGTCTGATGGTCGATATCAAACAATAGCCCCATTGATGCCGGCAAAACAAACCAATCGCCTTGGTTGATTTCTTCTTCTAGCTGCCCTTTTCCCCAGCTGGCATGACCCAAACAAAGCTCAAAATGCTCAACGCCTTGACCATTGGCGATACTTTGTAAAATATCCTTGCTAGTGGTGATACAGACGTTTTCGGTGATGGCAAACGAAGATACCCAATCGGGCTGTCCCGTATGGAGCACAAACCCAACTTCCGGGTTCATAGGACCCCCATCTAAGGGTAATTTTCGGTGCAAGTCGGTGATGGTCACATCAATATTTAATTCTTCAAACAGTTTGGCAACGTTGCTGGTTTCGATGGGTTTGTTAATGACTAGCCCTAACGTGCCTTGTTGGTCTTGACGGCAAATATACACCAAAGATTGATAGAAAATCCCGCCGTCAATATTGGGCGAGGCTATCAAAAAATGGTTGGTAAGATTTTGGTTTTTTGACATTCAGTGGCATACCTAATTAAAAGCGACTTAAAAGCGGCAAACATTAAAAACAATAAACATTAAAAGCGACAAGCGATATTAAATTAACTGACACGGCGACTTGCTAGCAAGCTACGCGCGTGTTTGAGCGTGTCTTCGGTGATATTGACCCCGCCCGACATGCGCGCTAATTCCTGCACTTGGTCATCGCCCGACAGGATTTTTAAGTGAGACTGGGCTTTCTCTTGCTGGGTTTTGTACACCAAAATATGCTGATGGGCTTGTGCCGCGACTTGCGATTGGTGAGTGATCGCAATGATTTGTTGTTCTTCACCCAGCTCACGCAGTAATTCGCCCACCACTTGCGCCGTGCCACCACTGATACCTACATCTACTTCATCAAATACCAATAACTGACGGGTGGTGGTTGCCATATCGGTCATCGTATTACGGCAAACCCCTTGCGCATCAATGACTTGCATGATAAGGGCTAGCCGTGATAATTCACCGCCTGAGGCGATTTTGTGAATCGGTTGCATCGGCATGCCGACATTGGCACTAAATAGCAAATCGATTTGCGATAACCCGATACTTTGTGGTTTATCAAGTGGGGTAAATTCAAATGCCGCTTGCACATTGGGCAATGCCAATGCTTTTAACCGTGCAACTAGGGCTTCAGCTAATGTCGTGGCATTGGCTTGGCGACTGTCATCCAACGCTTGGGCTTTTTGCAAGTAGGCTTGATAAGCTTGTTCAATTTGCTCTGCCATTGCTTCAGGCGACATCACCGATTGCAAATCATCTAATTGCTGTTGCCAGGCTTGGCTGTCTTCAACAAGGCTTTCAGGGGTGGTGTGATATTTACGCGCGAGTCGGTGGAACGTCGATAACTGCTCATCAAGTAACGCTAACCGCTTGGGGTCAAGGCTTTGTCCTTCGGCATAATTGCTCAAAGTGCTAGCCACTTCAGCGATTTGGGTATGTGCTGAGTACAACTGTTCAACGCAATCCGCATAGGTTTGGCTAAGCCCGGTTTGCGCTTCACACAGTTTAATCGCCCGATTAAGCAGGCTTACCACATCGGGCTCATCACTGTCATTATCCAGTAATTGCACCGACAAGGCGGCTTGCTGCATGAGGTTTTCAAGGTTAGATAATTCATCGTATTCAGCTTCAAGTTCACTGTATAAGACAGTGGCAATTGGCTCAATATCGGCTAATTGATTGCTCAATAGCTGAATTTGCTGCTGGCGCAATTGCTCATCTTTGGCGTGCTGGGCGGCTTGTGATTTAAGGCGTTCGTACTGCAAAAAAGCCTGTTTTACGTCGTTTGCTTGGCTATTTAAGCCCGTGGCGCTATCAAGCCATTCCATCACAAACTGCGGACGCAGCAAACTTTGCTGGGCATGTTGGCTGTGAATATTGACCAGTAACCCACCCAAGGTTTTAAGCTCATTCATACTAATGGGCATGCCATTGAGCCAAGCTTTACTACGAAGCGCACCGTTTTGGTTAGCAAGTTGCCGGCGAATCAGCAGCGTATCGTCTTCAAATGGGTAATTTTGCTCACTAAGCCATGCCATGACTTCGGGTAATTGACCGATATTAAATTCTGCAAAAGCGTCTGCCGTGGTCTGTCCATGCCGAATCAAACCTGCGTCACTACGACCACCCACGCACAAGGTCAAGGCGTCAAGCAACAGTGATTTACCAGCACCTGTCTCGCCAGTGATAATGTTAAATCCAGCATTCATCTCAATCTCAGCATTGGTGACGAGTGCTAAATTTTGTAAGGTTAACTGTGTCAGCATATCAATCCTATCATTGACGTTAAGAGTGGCACATTGGCGGTCAAATTTGCAAAAACTTTATTGTAACCTTGTCATGAAAAGCTCACAATAATCCTAGACAAGTCTTCAAAAATCAGTAAAAATTCCATCTAGCTGTTTCACACTAAACAATAGCATAATTGGGACAATTACAAAATAAGCAACGCAAAAATCCAAATTTCCGTCAGCTGGCTATCTTTGATGGGTATCTGTGTCTAGCAATCTTCGCCTAGTCAAGTTGAGGGCGGTTTCATCGATTGTCATAAAACATAGATTGTCATAAAAGTTGACTAAATTTGATGATATTCTATTGGTCTAAACAACGTCTGCACAAGGATAACGGAACATAATTTTTTATCAACCGTTAACAATCTATCGGCAATACCATTGGCTGATTGCGACAAGTCACGGACTGCGTTTGATTATAAAACCCATTTGTCGATTAAAAAAAGCGGGTTGCCGCAAAACGACTTGCCCATCTTTATAATTCTTTATAATTTTTTATAACAAGGCAGCGTTATCAAGTCAACTGACTGTGTATTTTAAGGAGAATCTCATGACGTCACCTAATCGTTTCGACCATGTATCGGTAGAAAAAATAGCGAATGTTTACTATGAAGGTCGTACTTTTAGTCGGACTGTTTGGTTTGAAGATGGACGCAAAAAAATGCTAGGAATCGTGCTACCTTGTGATGCCGATGTGCCCGCCTATGAATTTAAAACCGACTCATCTGAACGTATCGAAATTTTGGCAGGCGAGTGTGAAGTCAAACTGGCAGGCGAGGAAGAATTTACTTATTACCGTGCCGGTCAAGCGTTCTTGGTCGAAGGGCATAGCAGTTATGAGCTACGTAATGAAGCAGTCGTGCAGTACATTTGCCACCTAGAAGGCTAGCGAATAATATACAAAGCTAGCGGCAAGGCAAATATAAAATCGAAAAAAAGGGTCATCAATCATGGCAAAACCGAGTTATTTTTATGGCATTCATGCCGTGCAATCCATCTTGCAACACCGCGGTATCGATGGGTTGACACTCTTTATTCAAGACGGTAAAAAACAAGATGATGCCACGGTAGCCAACATCACCGAGCTTGCCCAAACCTACGGGATTGCGATACAAATCAGCGCCAAAGACAAACTCACCAAGCTTGCAGAAAGTCCGCAGCATCAAGGCGTGGTATTGCAAGCCCGCTTTGCTGAACTCCAAGATGAGGCAGATCTCAAATACCTCGTTGACAAACACCAAACCGAGCGAAAACCGCTATTGCTACTGGTGCTTGATCAAATCACCGACCCGAATAACCTTGGCGCGTGTTTGCGTACCGCCGTGGCAATGGGTGTCTCAGCCGTCATTATTCCCAAAAATCATAGCTCAAGCATTACCCCAGCCGTGGCAAAAGTCGCCGTCGGTGCGGTGGAATTAATTCCTTTTATCCAAGTCACTAATCTTGCGCGTACGCTCACTGACATCAAAAAACAAGGGGTGTTTGTGTTTGGTACGGCACTTGATGATACGGCAAAGCCCGTGCAAGACTGTGATTTGACAGGTGATGTGGCGATTGTGATGGGCTCAGAAGGTGACGGTATTCGCCGTTTGACCGCAGATACCTGCGACCAGCTGGTTTATATCCCGATGCCCGGCAATGAACATGGGCAAATCCAAAGTTTAAATGTCAGTGTCGCCACTGGCATGGTGCTGTATGAAGCCAGTCGCCAGCGCGCTAAAAAATAATGAGAAAATATGTTATCTGTATTGATGATTTAAAAAAAATTGCTCAGGAAGTGGGCTAAGAAAGGAAAAATCAAAATGCAATTTGCCATTATTGGACTGGGTGTTTTTGGTATTACCTGTGCTAAAGAGCTTGAAAAATTGGGCAACCAAGTCCTAGCGATTGATATTGATGAAAAACTGGTCGATGACATCAGTGAACATGTCACCCGTGCCGTGATTGCTGATGCCACCGACAAAGACACCATAGAAGAGCTTGACCTTGCAAGTTTCGACGGCGTGCTCGTGAGCATTGGTGATAACCTTGAAGCCAGCTTGCTATGTACACTCAACCTACTAAGCCTAAACGTACAAAACCTATGGGTGAAAGCCAAAACCGACTCCCATCACCAAATCCTAAAAAGCTTAGGCGTGAATAATATTATTCACCCCGAACAAGACATGGGGATTCGTATTGCCCAAAAAATGAACTATCCGATGGTCAAACAATACATGGCATTGGGTGACGAGCAGTTTTTGGTTCGTCTAGACCCGCCTGAGCAGTGGCGAGGGCACCCGTGGTCGGATGTACAACACAGCCATCCTGATATTACTTTTATCATGCTAAAACGCAACCAGCAAATCTTTAACCAATTACCCGATGGCTTTTTCTTTCAAGGTGGGGATAAATTGGTGGTGGGTGGTGATACCCAAGCGCTGCGTCGCCTTGCCAAAGCCATTCGCCAAACGGCTATTTAGCTCACCACTCACGCAAAAAAGGTAATTAGGTGTAGATATGCCGTTTCGTGAAGTCAAAAAAGGCGAAAAACCAAAGATTGTTGATAAATCAAAACCCAGCACTCACGACCTAGAGCCGCCTACCAAACAGGGACTGCAGTTGTCCTCGCCTGCGATTTTGTCCTTGGGGTTTTTAGCGTTAATTGTGATGGGGACGGTTTTGCTGTCATTGCCAATCGCAACAATTCAACCGATTAGTCTGTTAGCAGCAGCCTTTACCGCGACGTCTGCGGTGACGGTCACGGGACTAAATGTCGTAGATACCGCTAACTATACCACGTTTGGACAACTGGTGATTGCCGCGCTGATTCAATTTGGCGGGCTAGGTTTTATGACCTTTGCGATTTTGGTATTGACCAGTTTGCAAGGTAAAATGGGATTATCCGGCTCAATCACGGCGCAGGAAGCGTTGGGTACCCATAGCAACCAAATTGGTAGTACAGCCAAAGCGGTAATCAAAATTGCCTTTATCACCGAGAGCTTGGGTTTTTTAGGATTAACGCTATTTTTAGCACCGCTAAAAGGGCTAAAAGATGCGATGTATGAAGCATTTTTTCTGTGTATCTCAGCGTTTAACAATGCAGGTTTTGCGCTAAATGGCAACAATATGACTGCCTATGTGCACCAGCCGATGATTAGTTTTATCATAAGTTTGCTTATTATCACGGGTGGTATCGGATTTTTGGTGATTTTAGATATCATCAAACACAAGCGCTGGCAAAAATTTACCCTGCACACCAAAGTCATGGTTTTGGGCACGATAGCGCTCAATGTCATCGGTTGTATGGGGTATTGGTTACTTGAGCGTCATAACGCCAAAACGATTGGCGGATTGAGCGAAGCTGGGCAGTGGTTTGCGTCTTGGTTTATGGCGGTGACGTCACGTACCGCAGGCTTTAATAATATTGATTATAGCCAAGTGACAGATGCCAGTACGTTATTGACCTTTATATTGATGTTTATTGGCGCAGGCTCAATGTCCACAGGTGGCGGTATCAAAATCGGTACCTTTGTGATTATCCTAGCATCGACTAGGGCATATTTGCGTCAGCACCCGCAAGTGACAATTTTTCATCGTGCTATCTCTGATCACTTGGTGAAAAAATCGTTTGCGGTGATGAGCACCTCGATTTTGATGATTGCTTTAGCGGCGTTTATTTTAACCATATGTGAGCCAGAAGGGCATTTGGTTGATATTTTATTTGAAGTGATATCGGCATCGGCAACGGTCGGGTTATCGCGAAATTTCACCCCGACATTGAGCGAACCTGGGCAATGGGTGATTATGTTTATGATGTATATGGGGCGTCTTGGACCGTTAACCTTGGCGTATTTTATCGCAACCCCTAAGCCGACCCGTATTCGTTACCCTGAGACCCATACCCTTGTTGGTTGAGTTGGCGCCCTTATTGGCTAAGTTGGCTAATTTAACAGGGTTAGTGAAGCAGCAAAGACCAAGCAGAACCTTTAGACAGCGATTGATGTAGATAGCGATTGGTGCACCCAAGATACTAAAAATAAGATACCGAAAACCCAAGATACTGAAAACCTAACGAAGCTATCGCCAAATCGTGTATGATGATTGTCTACAACGGGTGAATTGAGCGATTTAGTAAGTTTTAAGGTTATGAGTAGTTATATTTTAGATACAGAAGCGCATGGATTGGTTGAGCCACATGCGACCGAAATTGCCTACATTGGCGTGGTGTTTAGTCCAGCAGGCGAGCTAACACTACAGACCCACAACGCTTTTGAGCAGCGCTTTAACCCGCACAAAAAAATTACTTTGGGCAGCCAAGCCATCACAGGGATTTTTGACGACGATGTGGCAGACAAGCCGCCGCATACTGATTTTCAGTTACCAGAAGACTGCGAGTATCTTATTGGGCACAATATTGACTTTGATGCTGACGTACTGACCAATGCCAAATGTGATTTATCAAACATTAAGCGTATTTGCACTTTGGCACTGGCACGGCATTTTTTCCCGCAGTTAGATAGCCATAGTTTGGGTGCGTTACTGTGTTTTTTTGAGCCGCAGGTTGCCAAAAAAAATATCAAATTCGCGCATGGTGCCAAATACGATATTTGGTTTACCTTTTTGGTCTTAAAAGCTATCTGCTATCAGCATCGCATCACCGATATGGCACAGCTGTATCAAGCCAGTGAACATGCCCGAAAACCCACGGTAATGCGCTTTGGTAAACATAAAGGGGTTGCCATTAAAGACTTGCCGGCTGATTATGTCGATTGGCTGCTCAAACAAGCTGACCTTGACCCGTATTTACACCTTGCGCTCACTGAAAATAGCGCATGCAAGCATGGCAACCTTCTATGATTGCCTGCGCTATGATTGAACCCTTGCGCCATGATTTAACCCATAAAGTGTCAAAATGATTACGCGCCAAATTGCGGTTTAACAATCACCAAAATCACCACGGCGACCAAAATAAACACAGGCACCTCATTAAACCAACGCCAAAAAACATGGGTTTTATAATTAGGGTTATCAATCAGTTTTAAGCGAAATCGACCACAAGCTACATGATATACCGTCAACGCAATGACGCAGGCTAGCTTGATATGTAGCCAAACTTGGGTTTTATAACTGTCCCAATTGGGTAGTAGCATACACAAACCAAAAATCCAAGTGGCAATCATCGCAGGTGTCATGATGCCGCGATACAGTTTACGCTCCATCAATGCAAATCGCTCTTGACTGATTTTATCGGCGCTCATGGCATGATACACAAACAAGCGTGGTAGATAAAAAATCGCGGCAAACCAACACACCAATGAAATCACATGCCAAGCTTTAAACCATAAAAAATATTCTGTCATTGCTTACCCCGATGATGATGCAACTAAATAAACTTACCCTAAATAAGCTTATTCTAAATCAGCTTACTCTAAATAAACTTGCCCTAAAAAAGTTTGCAAATAGCCGTTATTTTAAAGTTTGCATGACAGCAAGTAAATCCGAGATTTGTTGTTCACTATGACGAGCACTCACGCAAAAGCGTAGCCGTGCTGTGCCTACAGGCACTGTGGGTGGGCGGATTGCCGAGACCCAAAAACCGCGAGATTTTAACGCGTTGGCAAGCTGCAGGGTTCTATCATTATTGCCAATGACCACAGGAATAATGGCGGTGGTCGGTATTTGATTATCAATACCTACTTGCCAATTTTGCTGCAATAGCCCTTGACTGAGCTGCTTGATGTTAGCAAGTAATTGGTCACTGCGCAAAGTATCGGTGTGCGACATGGCTATGCTAGTTTTAGTCACGCTGGCAAGCACAGGGGGCATCGCCGTGGTATAAATAAATGAACGGGCAAAATTGGTCACATAGTCAATCAGCTCACTCGAACCTGCGACAAATGCGCCACTGGTACCTATCGCTTTACCAAAGGTGCCGATATAAATATCTGCCTGTGGTTGGGCTTTTTTATAAGCCTGATAGGGCAAACCAAAACCGTGGGCATCATCTACCATCAAGGCGCATTCATAACGAGTAGCTAATGCATGCAGCGCAGCCAAATCGGCAATGGTACCATCCATACTAAAAATATGATCGGTGACAATCAGTTTTTGCTTAGCGCTACTTTGCGAGAGCAGCTGTTCTAATTGGCTATAATTGCGATGCCCAAAACGCATCACTTTGGCACGGCTAAGGATTGCCCCATCGACAATGGATGCATGATTGAGCTTATCGCTAAAAATCACGCTGTCTTTACCACACAACGCTTGAATCACACCGACATTTGCCATATACCCTGTGCTAAAAGTTAATGCCCGTTCATAGCCTGTCACTTGGGCAAGGGTGGTATCCAATTGTTCATGCCAAAGCGTATGCCCCGTAATCAGGTGCGATGCGCCACTACCGACTTGCTGGATGGTTTTTGCAGCTTGGCTAAACGCTTGTATGAGTTGCGGGTCGGTGGCAAGTCCCAAATAATCGTTGCTGGCAAAGTTGACGTAGGTTTTGCCATCTATGTCAATGGTGGGCGTCACGCCTTGCCTAATGGGTATCAGTTGACGATACAGGTCTTTTTGGCGCTGTTCATCAAGAGCTGATTGAAGGGCAAAATTGACTAACATACTGTTGAACTCTGTTAAAGCATCGTTAAAACATCTAAGAAAAAACCGCCACTTGGGCGGTTTCTTGGCATATCAAACGACAGCCAAACTCCCGATGCGACCATTCATCGCATTGGTCACCGGGATTTGTCTAGGCTCGGCTTTCTCAACCGTCAACCCTAAATCGGCAATCAACTGATCATCATGATTGGTGGTAGCATTATCGGTGGTCAATAAACGATTCCCATAAAAGAAAGAATTGG
>NZ_DALZPU010000009.1:0-89347 GCF_032017465.1 Moraxella sp. CTOTU47616 | reverse complement strand
TATTATATAACGTTATATAATAAAATACCATAGCAATTTACTAGGATTTATCAATTTTTTTAGACGTTATAGGGTAAATCTTGTTTGATAGCCAATTTTTAACTCAAGTAGCGATAGTAACTGGTCATGCCAAGTTTTTATTTAAAGTTGTTGTTAGAATGCTATGCAAAGTCGTTATCCAAAGTTTTTATTCTAAACTGTTATTCAAAGCTGTTATTTAAGGCAGCCTAACTACTTGTAAATCATGCTTTAACCGTTAAAATAGAGTCCATTAAAACAGTGATTGTTAAACCAAACAGAATGGCCTACCAAAATTACGACAGCAAGATAAAAAAATAGGATTAACCATGATAAGAATCGGTCAGGGTATTGATGTTCATGCCTTTGTCAACGACGGCACAGAAAACCAATTTATAACTTTAGGCGGGGTGAAAATTCCCCATACCCACAGTTTGCTTGCCCATTCTGATGGCGATGTGGTGTTGCATGCGTTGTGTGATGCGTTGCTTGGTGCATTGGCACTGGGCGATATTGGGCAGTTTTTCCCAGATACTGATGAGCGGTTTCGCAATATAGATTCGACCATTTTGCTGAACCAAGTTTACCAATTTATCCAATCAAAAGGCTTTGCGCTTATCAATGCTGACATCACCATCATGGCGGAGCGTCCAAAACTATTGCCTTATCGTACCGAGATTCAATCGCGTATTGCCGGTGTCATGGGCTGCGCGATTGACCAAATCAGCGTGAAAGCAACCACGACTGAAAAACTTGGGTTTACCGGTCGTCAAGAAGGGATTATGGTGAGCTGCGTGGTGTTGCTTGAACAAGTGACTTCATCAGATTAATGAAATTTTTGGGCGGTTTTGCTGCTGACTTTTTTGGGGTGGGCATCTTGAATGCTTACTTTCAATAACCATTATAGCGTATAATAGCAACCCTGCACTCATCATTAGTGAGTCAAATTCTAGCTGTGAAGATAGCGCTCTACTTTAACAAGGGCCTGACAAAGGAATTTCATATGACTGATATGAACCAAACTGACATCGAACAAACCATCCGTGACCAAATCGCTCAACACAGCGTATTGCTTTACATGAAAGGCACGCCACAGTTCCCACAATGCGGTTTTTCTGCGCGTGCGGTGGATGTATTAACCCAAATTGGTCGCCCATTTGCGTTTGTCAATATTCTTGAAAACCCAGAAATCCGTGCAACTTTGCCACAGATTGCTAACTGGCCAACTTTCCCACAATTATGGGTGGCAGGTGAGCTGATTGGCGGCAGCGATATTATCTATCAAATGTTCCAAGACGGTGAATTACAACCCCTAATTGAAGCCAATAGCCCAGCTGTTTAGTTTTACGACTAGCGGGTTAAGGTTATTTCTTTTTTTAACGTTTTTGTTGTCATGTATCCATAACCATGTATCAAGTCCTAGCACGCAAATATCGTCCAAAAAACTTCCATGAGCTGCTGGGACAAGAACATGTGTCCAAAGCATTAATCAATGCCATCCATAACCAGCGCTTGCATCATGCGTATCTATTTACGGGTACGCGCGGCGTCGGCAAAACCACCATTGCGCGTATTTTGGCAAAATGTCTCAACTGCGAAACAGGGGTGACAAGCGAGCCTTGTGGCGTCTGTGGTGTATGCCAATCCATCGATAGCGGTCGATTTATTGATTTGATTGAGATTGATGCGGCATCACGTACCAAAGTTGAAGATACCCGTGAATTACTCGACAACGTGCCGTATGCACCAACGCAAGGTCGCTACAAAGTCTATCTAATTGATGAAGTGCATATGCTATCGACGCATAGTTTTAATGCGCTACTCAAAACCCTCGAAGAGCCGCCAGCGCATGTGAAGTTTCTGCTTGCGACTACTGACCCACAAAAACTGCCCATTACCATTATCTCGCGTTGTCTGCAATTTGTACTCAGACCTTTGCCGCAAGTCGCGCTCGCTGAATATCTTGGTACGATTCTGAACAAAGAGCAAATCAGCTACGAGCCTGATGCCTTATGGCAGCTATCGAGCAGTGCCAAAGGCTCCGTGCGCGATGCGTTGTCACTCACTGATCAAGCCATTGCGTTTGGCAATGGCAATGTCACAGATGAAGTGATTCGCCAGATGCTTGGCTTAATTGACCAAGCTGATGTCATCGCTATCCTTGCTAATATTTATCAGCAAAATACCCAGCAATTGACGCAGGCTATTCAGCTTCTGCGTGAGCAGGTGGTGGATGCCAAAGCCGTATTTGACAGGTTGGCTGAGACGCTACATCAATTGGCAATTTTGCAGGCCTTGCCAAATTTTGATTTGCAAATCAATCGCCAGCAAAGCGAGCAATTGCAACAACTGGCTCAGCAGTTACCCGCAGAGCTATTACAACTATATTATGACATTGTGGTAAAAAGCCGTGAAAACTTGGCATTAGCCAATACGCCGATGCAAGCGTTAGAGATGTGTTTACTCCGCTTGATGGCGTTCAAGCCACTGCATCGCAATCAAATCCTGCTTCGTCCGCCAATCGTTAGTAACCCTGACTCTCAAAGTCCTGATTCTCAACTTGTTGACACAACGCCTAGCAAATCAATGCAAGATGCAAAGTCTTCAGTGATGGCTGAAGATAGCTTACAAGTAACTGTCGCTGATGACTCAAATTATTCACATCAGCCAAATAATAATCAGGTAGCTGATAATAGCGCATTTTTTGGCGATGCAGCACAGTCTCAGTCATCAGCCTCGCTACCGTCTGACAATAACATTGATGCAGAGCGAGTGCTACACTCGCAGAGTGACGACAACTTATCGGATGACAATCTGCTCAAATCTGCGTCAAACGTTGCGAGCGTTGATAGCATTCAACAAATCATTGAAGAAAGCATTCAACAAGGCATTGAACAACAGGCATTTGATGATAGCCATTTAATATCTATCGATGAAGCCGCGGTCAATACCAGTACACAGCAAACGCCCACCATAGAAGACGATGCCGATGCCAATCGCTTATCTGACTTGCAACCCAGTGCCAGTCATTATGAGATGACCGCACCGACTATGGTTACGGAAGATAGCGCATCGATAAAAAAAAATGAGCCAGCGTCAGTCGCCGTAGCTACCAATGTCAACGTTAATGTTGACAATTCCCACCACACTATGGCGGCAGAGGGTAGTGATATAGCTGATATATCGCCACTGGCATTGCTCAAACCCACTCATGTACCACTTGAGGGCGAATGGACACCTGCCAAATGGGATTATTGGGTGTTTAATGCCCGTGAGCAAGGCTGGCTCGATGATGATGAATTAGTGCTTGCCAAACGCGGGGTTATGACAGGCGAGATTCATGGGGTTAGCCAATTTGTCACTGAACAAAGCTTTTTGACCCATACCGCAACTTTTGATAATTTTTGCCAAAAACTTCGACAGCGTTTTGAGGGTATTGATATTCGTTTGGCGGAGGGGGCAAGTAATTTTCAAGCGCTAGAGAAATTAACACCAGAAGCACTCCAAGAAGCCCGCGAAAAACTAGCATTACAACAAGCTACTCATCAGCTTGAACAACAAGCAGTTACCCAGGCACTGTTGCAGCAACACGCCTCGATTAGCTCTGTTAAGTTAATTCAATAAGTCAATTTAATTTATATAAATTCTAATTTTTACTTTTTTAACGGATGAATAATTGAGGGAAACCAATATTTGTTAAGAAAATCAATAAAATACAATATTAAATAATTGAAAAAAATATTAATAATTTTAGTTAATAAATCCCGATGTCGTTTAATTTATCTTGCTAATAACGTATAATACATCAGCTTTTAAAAGCGACTTTGATTAAGTGATAAAATTGGGTGAAATATGCTTGATAATTTAAGAGGCATGGCGGTTTTTGCAAGTGTTGTACGTCATGGTTCATTTAGTGGTGCTGCAAAAGAACTGGGCATAACAACAAGTGCGGTTAGTCAACAAATCCGCTCGTTAGAAAACGATATGGGTGTGGTGTTATTGCATCGCTCGACTCGTAAGTTAAGCTTAACAGAAGCAGGCACTAGTTTCTATGAGAGTGCCAAAGATGTGGTTGCGGCAGCCGAACAAGGTCGTATCCGTGTCAATCAATTACGCGATGAGTTAGCAGGGAACTTACGCATTGCGACCACGCCAGAATTGGGTGTGAATCATATTTTACCGGCGCTGTCGACTTGGATTTCGGCGCATGATGATTTAACCATCCATTTTGAAGCGGACAATCAGTATGTTGACTTGATTGAAGAGCGTATCGATATCGCCCTTCGGATGTCACCAAACCTTAATGACAGTAGTTTATCGGCGTTTCCTTTGACCGAGATACGTCAGCTGCTGGTGGCTTCACCGCATTTTTTACGTCAAAATGAAAAATTGACCGAGCCAAAAGATTTGGCCAAACTCAATATGATTGGCATTAGTCTTGTCAAAGACCCCAATCAAGTTGATATGGTGAATGTGGAAACAGGTAAAAAATCACGCGTACGTATGCCAACGCGTATTCAAACCAACAACATTATGCTTGCCACGACCCTTGCCAAAGAAGGGCATGGCGTTGCCCGCATCATGTCACTGGATATCCAAAAAGAATTGGCAAATGGCGATTTGGTGGAAGTATTGCCAGGTTACCAATTACCAAGTTATATGCTGTATGCGGTAACACCTAGACATGAACAACAACCTGCGAAGGTGACGCGCTGTCTTGAAGTGTTGACCAAGTATTTTGCTAAAGTTTAGCGGTTGGACTGTCAGCAGTATCAATAATTAGTAGCAATAAACAGTTAAATAAAAAACAGTGTCATAAAAAGCGAATAGTGAAGGCTATTCGCTTTTTTATTGATGCTGATAGTGGCTATCAAGGCTGTCTGTCAGGCGGCGCTTGGGTGATGCCATAGCGAGCGAGATGTTGATGCAGGATGCGACGTAACTCCAAAATCGCCTGCGGGCTGGTATGGACATTGTGACGACCGGTAAGCACTTTTTCAGATTCCACGCCTTCTAAATGCGAGCTGTTGTACGGCACAATACCATCAGAGACACGGTCGGTTGCGCCATATTTCACCGATTCTAAGAGTTGCTTTTTCTCATCTAGGCTTTGTTTGGCTTGCGCCAGACTCGTGGTGTTATACAGCTTGGTCTCTGTGGCGGGTTTCACGGTCGTGGTTGTATTGTTATTTTTCGAAGATGTTATGGATGCCGATACATCATCAGTAGTACTATTGGCTGCCTTAGCGGTAAGCTGATTGAGCGCATTGGACAAATCCTTATCATCAGTGGCGATGATGTTATTGACCGCAACATTGGGCGCGATGGTGACATCTGCCGTTAATTGGTTAAAGTAAGAGCGGCTGCTCAACTGGCTGGCGCCATTTTCCAAAAATAGCTGTGCCAGCGGATTGCTTGAAACCACGCCTTCAGTAAATAGCGAATTTAAATTGTCATACACGGTGCGGATAAATCCTGCCGGTAGTGAGATGATACGGCGCAAACTGCGAGTAAACCAGCGATCGGCATAATCGGTACCGCGAAATGGCGAAGAGATAAAAATCGCGCGATCGACTTGCGGCAGGGCTTGAAGTTTGAAGCGGTCACTGAGCGTTTTATTTTGCGCATGACGGACAAATGCCGCGTAGCCTGCTGAAAAATTATTCATCTGTGAGTAATTGGCAACCAGCGATTCGACTTTAGGCGTCAAGTCATCATTTGATACCAACAAACGCCCAATCACCCCACCCATACTATGACCAATCAGCACCGCATGTTGACTGGCAACGTCCTGCTGCTTAGGATCGACAATTTTAAAAGTGCGTTCAATCAAGTCATAAATTTGGTGGCGGTTTTCTAGCATCGGGATATTGGTTGGATAAAAAATCTGCCAAACTTGGAAGTTTTCGCGAAGTTTTGGGTCATTAAAAATGTCATTGGTCAGTCCAATCCAAGTTTCAGGACTCGATGCCAACCCATGCATCATGATAATCACGCGTTTATTAGGATTGTAAGGCTCAAGCATAAATAAATGCGGCTGGGTTTGCTGATACGGCGAGGAAAACATACTAAAATAACTGATATTGCCTAGGCGATTGTCCTGTGACCACAAGCCGTAGGCTGCCGAAAAATTCGCCGATAGCGCAAAATCTTTGTTGAGAATAGAGACACTTTTAAACTGATAGGGATTATAAATATTAAGCGAAAAATCGGTGGTTTTTTGCAACTCATCAATGTTATTGCCTTTGGGCACCAACACCGCGGTCATAGGCAAATGCCCTGATTGGTGGATACGTTCTTCTAACGGTGTATCATTGGCATAGTGTTGCAACAAGTCAATAATCACCGCCGTATTGATGCGACTATTGAGTAGCGCCACATAATTGATACCAAAGCCATCGCGGCGACTGATGGTATTAAATTTTGATAAATTAATCTGGTAGCTTGAAATCAGTTTCATCGATGCCGATTTGTCAGTAAACGGCTGTCCATTGATACTGACACGCAGGTTGTTGCGAGTGATTTGATAATTTTCTGCCATTTTTTGATGATACAGGCGATCACCTAACGCATCGATGGCAGCGTAATACAAGTCCTGAATTTGGGTATCGCGTTGTTTTGGCAGATAATACAATTGTGACGGTTGTTGATTGACGACGGTTGGATTGAGGATATCGTACATCAAATAAATGTAAGAAAACCGAATCGATTGCAGCATATCGTCTTGAAAGGCGATAGTACAAGAAATTTCATCGGGTTTGGGCGCTACAATGTCGGTCTTGCCAACCAAATCTTTGGCATAGTCTGTGGCCAAATCTTTTGGCGGATTGGTACAAGTTTTGGCTTGCTGGCGCTGCTGGGCAGAGGCGTAAAACAGCTCACTAATTGCGCCATAAATCCCTTTATCGGAATTAAGATCCGCTTGCTTGAGCGTCACTACACAGGCAGGCATATTTGCCAAGCATTTTTCTTCATCTAAACCTGCCTGCACTAAACGGCTTTTGGTGTCAGAACTCAAGCGGCTGCCTGATAACACGCTGACGCGCTGATCCATGATGGCTCTTGCAGTATCGCGGCTACCGATTTTGGTGGTGGCGCAGCCAGTAAGGGTGATGATAGTAACCAATGTCGTTGCAGTGATGAGAGACTTTTGACAAAATCTAGTAGATTGGTTTGTTAGCGGCATGGTGATTTACTCGGCTAAAATAGAGCAAAAAAGGATAGAGCAATAATAGATAGCACAAAAAAAATGCAGCGCAAAAAATCTGCCTATCACTGAATGACAGGGTGAAAAAAATCACCATGCTAAAATTCAACTATGATGGTGAATTAGCATGGTGACTTAGCAGTGATATTAAACCACGGCTAGGGTATGAACGCAAAAAATTATTGAACGACTTTTGCAGGGATATCCCAAATATAGTATTTACCGCTATTGACGATGCGTAATTGCTCATCGATATACGGATTGTCTGGGTTTTTGGCTTTAAATTCCGTTAACCGTTGAATGGCGCGGTCTTTTTTGTCATCCAATAAATCCGCTTGCGCCAAACTTTGCGTAGCTTCTAGATAGCCCATTTTTTCGGCTTTTTCTAAGTATTTGGCACCTTCTTTAAAACCGCCACCCTCAGCGAGCATTGCGCCATATAAGAAGTTGGCTTCTGCTGTGTCATTGAGCCTCACGGCACGGGCGATATAATTGCCTGCACGCACGGCATAATCAGAACCTAAATCCAGATTGCGACCCATGGCATTGAGTTTTGCTGCACGCAGTAGCACCTCATAAGAGGCATTTGGATTTTGTGCGTAGGTCTCAATCCATGCGGTCAATGATTTGAGTCGCTCAGTGGTATTGTAGCGCTCAGTACGGCTCGAAAAAACAGGTGGGTAATGACGCGCCATTGGGGTAACATAAGTAATAAAATCGTCTAACACGCTGACATCTAACTGTGTACTATTATCCGCGGTTCGTGGAATCAAAACGGTTTTTACCGTTGAGATATTACTAAGCGTTAAAGTCGGTAGCGGGATATTGGCAAAGTTTTGCGCTGAAATATCCGTGCCTACCAATTGTACACTGTTGGTAGATGGATAAATAACGTTGGCAACCGTTGGGGCGGTCAAAACAGGCACTATCACTGAACCTGTATTTGAGGTGGCTGACGGGGGTGTCGTTTGCGGGGTAGTATTCTTCACGCTATTACTGACCGTATCAGCCGATTTTTCGGTTGATTTGTTGGTAGTTTTGGCTTTGGTCACCGTGGTTTTTTTAATGGCTGTTGTCTGGGTAGCGGGTTTTGCCGTGGTGGTTTTGGTGGTGGTCGTCTTGGCCGTTGTTTTTGCGGTTGCCGTTGCAGCCATCGCTACAGTGGCATTGGTTGCCATCAAAATAGCTAAGGTATAGGCTAGGGGTTTTACCATGTGAGTCATTGAAATTTCCTTAAAAAATTGGGTGGGATGGATTGCAAAAATCAGTCAGCTTATCCCATAGCAACAATGTAAAGCAATAATGTAAAAATACTATCAAAAAAAAATAAAGTTATTGTTATATTTTTACGCGAAAAAAGCGCGATTAAGCAAGGTTATAGCAATAAACACGCCAGCCAACGATTGAGGCTGTCAGTCGCGCTCATTTAAACACGCTCGGTTAAGCACGCTTAGTTAAAGATTCTCAGTTAAATATGATACGCCACCGTTTTCATGCAGTTAGCCAAAAAACGCATCGTGGTTTTGATGGGTAGTGGCAATGGGCTGGCGCCTGATTCGACTGCTTTATCACGGTGATGTAATTCTTCTTTATCCATTTGGCTTAAAATCTCAGCACTGCGTTTATCTTGTGCAGGCAGCTTACCAAGATGGCTGTGCAAATGCTCGCTGACTTGGGTTTCTGTCTCTGCGACAAACCCCAGACTAAACTCATCAGAAATCAATCCTGCTACCGCACCCATGCCAAACGATAGCCCATACCAAAGCGGACTAAAAATACTGGGATGGCTACCCAATTCATTTAACCGCGTCTCACACCATACTAAATGGTCAATCTCCTCTAGCGCAGATTGGTGCATGGCTTTTTTGACCGTTGCTTGTTTGGCGGTAAATGCTTGACCGTGATACAGTCCTTGCGCGCACACTTCGCCAGTATGATTGATACGCATGAGACCTGCGACATGACGCGCTTCTTCCACGGATAGTTTTGGTACATCGGGGGTAGAGACAGGCAAAGGACGGGTGCTAAGATTGCTGTTTGGAATAAACGAGCGAATCGCCCGATCAAAGAAGACAATATTGCGGTCTAGCTTACTGAGTGATAGGTTGTTTTGTACTGGTTCAATCGACATAGGCGCTCTATTCAAAGTGTTTCCAATCGCTATTATGCGCAGAATATGGTGTTAATTCTACTCAATATCACAACTTTTGACTAGCAAATCTATGTAGCTGATGGGCGATTTGGCTATTTTATAAAAATCCCGTGACAGGCTAGGCAATTACGGGATGTTGTGTGATAAAGATATATTATACGGGTGGTAATTGTGAACGGTAAGCTTCTGCAAAGTTATGACCGGTTAAGGCTTCAGTCGCTTTGACCGTGACATAGCTACCTGGGGCATCGCCATAAGTTGGGATTTCTTTACCTTGGCTATTTTGACCGACAACACGGGCATTGATTTCGTTGCCCTCAAATGGTTTGATCCAGTCATGCCATCTTGTCCACCATGTGTCTTTAACATAGGTGGCGTCTTTGTACCATTGGTCAGCGTCCGCAGGGTAGTTGTCGTTGGTGTAATAACCATATTTACTACCTGGGGGGTTCATGATACCCGCAATATGACCGGATTCTCCCAACACAAATACTTTTTCACCGCCAAATACTTGCGTACCTGGATAACAGCTTTTCCATTTTGCGATATGGTCTTGCAAGGTTGCGACCATAAACACGGGAATTTTAACTTTTGATAAGTCAATTTTCACGCCGTCAATTTCAACCCCACCCGGTTTACGCAGCAAGTTGTTGATATAGAACTCACGCAGTAGAAAATGGTGCAGCGCAGCGGTCACGTTGGTACAGTCTGAATTCCAGTATAACAAGTCAAAAGGTACAGGGCGCTCGCCTTTGAGGTAGTTTTGTACGTAGTAGTTCCAGTATAGGCTGTTCTCACGGAGTAGGCTAAATGACACGCCCATCATTCGCCCATCAAACACGCCTTTGTCAGCGTTTTGCTTGTCAATCGCCGCAACGATTTTGTCATCGATAAAGACGCCGATATCACCTGGATCTGAGAAGTCAATAATAGTCGCCCAAAGTGTCGCACTGGCAATGCGGCTTTCTTGCTTGGTCGCGGCAAGATAGCCTAACGTCAATGCGGTCAACATACCTCCAATACAATAACCTGTAATATTGATGGTTTTTTCACCCGTGATGGCTTCAATTTGATCCATCGCCGCAAGCACACCGTCTTTCATGTAAGTGCTCATGCCAACATTTTTGTATTCGGGGGTCGGGTTCGCCCAAGAAATGACATAAACCGTATGACCTTCGTTGACCGCCCAATGCACAAACGAGTTGTTCTCACGTAAGTCCATGATGTAGAATTTGTTGATCCAAGGTGGCACCATCAACAACGGACGCTGTTTTACTTTTTCGGTTGAAGGATCATACTGGATGAGCTGCATCATGTGGTTTTCAAATACCACTTTACCTTTAGACGTGGCGATGTTGTCACCCACCCGAAACGCACTCTGGTCAGTCATACGGATATTGAGTGTATCAGCGCTGTTACCCATGTCCTCAGCCAACTGCTTCATCCCTTGAACGAGATTTTGCCCCCGACTTTCGATGGTCAAACGTAGTACCTCTGGGTTGGTCATTAAGAAGTTGGTTGGGGCTACTGCATTGATCCATTGGCGGGTAAAAAAAGCCAAACGTTGACGGGTTTTTTCATCAATACCTTCAACGCCATCAATCGCATCCATCATCGCTTGGGTAGTTAATAAATAATACTGTTTTAGGAAGTTAAAAATAGGATTGTCTTCCCATTCTTCATCATTAAAGCGTTTATCGCCTTTTTCAGGACTTGCCACTGGGTCGATTTTTTTACCGGCAAATTGTTGTAGCGTGTTTTGCCACAAGTGCATTTGGTCTTTAAACAACTGCAATTGGTCTTCAACCATCGTGCCTGGGTGATTGGTCACCATTTGACCCATCTTACGCCAGCCATCCATTAAGTCCATCATGATGGAGGTATTGGTGTACTGCGGCGCTTGGTTAGCACGCATCGATTGCTGTGCAATTTGTTGGCTCAGTTTGGTCATATTGCCAAAAAATTCGCTATAGAATTCACCAACCGCAGGATTGTAAGGCGGAATACTAGAGGCCATGTGAGCAAATGGATTGGTTTTACTCAAAAAATCCAGCGGATTTTGCGGCAGATTAAAGGCGTTGGTTCCAAAGTTGTTAAAAGGATTGCTACCAAAATCAAAAGCATTATTGCCAAAGGGGAAATTGGCGAATGGCGTGTAGCCAAAAGCATTGGTATTCTCTGCGCCTTGGGTGTTGGAATTATTGTTATTTGAAGCATTGTCGCTTGAGGAATGGCCGTTCGTTCCTTGATATTGGGTGTCTTTATTGTCTGCCATGATAAGTCCCGTTATTATAATGTGCTTGATAAGAATTCGCTGTAAATATGCAAGCTTACTTAAAAATATGGTGGATTAGGCATCTGTCTAATCCACCACTTTTATATATTCATAAGCCGCCATTCATCTATCAGGTAAAACATAAATAGCGGCTTATACATGATACAGTTTTAAGAATGACTACGATGCATCAAACTAATTATTTTGCTGCAGGGGTTGTTTTTGCTGCAGGTTTTACCGCTTCGCTATTTTGTGCTACATCATTAGCGGTGCGAGTTGCCGCAGCAGTCACGTTAGTCGCAGCTTTGTTCATGTTTTGGGTGGTTTGTTTAACCGCTTCTGACATTTGGTTTGCCGCTTTGTGCATGTTTTCGTTCACTTTGCGGTTAAAGTCTTCTGCCGTTTTTGACGCGTTGCTAGCAGCGCTTTGCATGGCATCTTGCATGCTGGATGCATTTTGGCTGTAGATTTCGTTCATCGCTGACATGACTTCATTACGGATTTCGTTGCCAAGCTCAGTCAAACGTTGTGCATCTGACAACATTTTTTGACCCAATTGATTGAGCAGTTCAGTTTGTTTTTGGTTGAAGCTTGAAGCTGCTTCTGGAGAATCAACAGAAGAAACATTGCGAAGTTGCTCCAAACCCATTTCTGAGTAATGACGCATTGTTTCTAAAGAAAAGTCTGTCATTTTTTCTGCATTTCGTAACATCGCTTGGTTGAAGCGTGACCATGGTGCATACAGTTGACGTGAACTATCTTTCATTTTATCCATAAAATCGTTGTTCATAATTGACCTCATTAGGCTAGCAGAAAAAACAAGAAAGGTTTAAACACCACCAAATTACAATCCATCTTTTAATCAAAAATATCACTAAAATGAATGTGATAAGCTTTAAGCATAGTATGTTTGCTTGATATTACAATATCATGAAAAAATGCTAAATTAAACCTCGCGAGGAGCTTAAAAGTAAAAAACAATCGCCATTTATGTTAATATTTGTAATAATATAATCAACTAGACAGTAAGAGTCGGTAACCGATAAAAATCGGTTATATCTTACCATTCATCCTAAAAATAGTTGACAGGTTTGTCACTCTTAATTATTGGTTTCTATCGTGATTGTATGCTCAAGTGATAAAGCTAATTCGAGCTGTTCATCGGTCAAGATGACATAAATTTGTTTGTCATCGTCTGAGTTGATTCGTAAAATCGGAACGTCAATACGGCCATCGATATTTTTATCCGCATCCAAACTAAAACCTAAAAAATCGAGTTGTTCGACAATCATCTGACGGATAATTGCCGACTGTTCACCTATACCTGCGGTAAAGATAAGCGCATCACAGCCTTTCATACTAACCATCAGGCTTGCGATTTCTTTGGCGGCATGCGTGGCAAAATACGCCAATGCAAATTTGGCGCGTGGGTCATCGCTAGCGAGCAAATCACGCACGTCATTGCTAATTTCAGATAAACCAAGCAAACCCGACTCTTTATATAGGCATTGGTTCATTTGCTCGAGCGTCCAACCTTGCTCGACCATATATAAAATCACCCCAGCATCCAAATGACCCGGACGGGTACCCATTGGTACGCCATCTAATCCACTAAAGCCAAAGGTACTGTCTTTCGACTCGCCATTGTCGACCGCGGTGATACTACAGCCACTACCCAAATGCGCGATGATTAAGCGTTTTTTGGCAATCTTTGGGAGATAAGTTTCAAGTTTACGCATAATCGCCTGATACGATAAACCATGAAAGCCATAACAGCGCACGCCTTGATCACGCAGCGATTTTGGGAGTGCATAGCTAGACCAAATCTCTGGGCGATGGTAGTGGAAAGCGGTATCAAAGGCAGCGATGTGCACCAGTTTTTTATCAATGGCTTGCAGCGCGTTGACCACAGATAGGGCAGGAGGCTGATGTAGCGGGCAAATCGGTGACAGCTCCACCAAATGCGCCATCACTGTCTCGTTAATCACCACAGGAACATGATAGCGTTTGCCACCATGAACCACTCGGTGGATACAGACAATCTCACGCGCGGGAAAGGCATGTTTGACACGAGTAAACAAGCTTACCGCGGTGTCTGTCAGGCTATCTTGGGGTTCCCAGTCAGACAAAGATTGTGGCATGGAGTGCCAGACTTTGTTTTTGGTTTTTAGGTTGATATTGACATCAAACAAGGGGGACCACGCAAGCGGGGATGAGTCGACTGCTTTAGCGGTGTCATACGCCGCCATTTTGATAGTCGCTGAACCTACGTTAAAAGTCACCACAATCGGGTGAGTTAAGTCAGTATGCCTCATGACAGAATCCTTCATGCTAGTAATCTCAATTAATCTCAAGTAACCTGAACTAACATCAAGCTTGTTTACGCTTTTGCGCAACGTAGGCGCCAAGGGCAATAGAATAAAGGCGGTCGAGTTCGTCATCCGAGCGGCTGGTCAACACAATCGGCACTTTTGAACCCATAACAATGCCCGCGGCTTTGGCTTCGCCCAAATAAATTAACTGTTTACCTAGCATATTGCCCGCTTCTAAGTCAGGTACCAGTAAAATATCGACATCGCCCGTGACAGGTGAGTGGATATGTTTGATATCCGCAGACTGTTGGCTAATCGCATTGTCAAATGCTAGTGGTCCATCAAGCAAGGCGCCGGTGATTTGACCCCGGTCTGCCATTTTGCATAACGCCGCAGCATCGATGGTCGATTGCATTTGCGGTTTGACTTCTTCAACCGCTGCCAAGATGGCTACTTTAGGCTGCTCAATGTCGAGCGCGTGCGCAAAATCAATCGCATTTTGCAAAATGTCTTTTTTGGTCAGCAAATCTGGCACCACATTGAGTGCACAATCGGTCAAGGTCAAAAGCTTGTGATACGTGGGACTTTCCATTAACCACACGTGGCTCATACGGCGCTCGGTGCGTAGGTTTTGGGTTTTATCAATCAGAACACCCATTAACTCATCGGTATGCACTGAGCCTTTGATGATAAAGTCGGCTTGCTGTTCACGAACCATTTTTGCGGCGATTTCAACCGCGTCATGGCTATGCTCAGCATCCACTAACGTAAAGCCTGAAATATCTAAATTGGCGTCAGTAGCGGCTTTTTCGATTTTGTATTTTGGACCGACCAAAATCGGGGTGATGATGTGGTGCTGATGTGCTTGGATACAAGATTGCAAGATGATATCGGTAGTAGGGTGCACCACCACGGCAGGGACAGGGGAGACAAAGCGCCCTTGTGCTAAAAGCTGCGAAAGTTTGGTTAACATCGTGTTGCCCTTATGAGTTGACATAAATAACATTAAGCACTTAGGTTTTGATTAAGCGAGCGGTATAGATTGACATAAAACAGTATGAACCAATGACATGACAGCAAGATGAATCGGTTGTTACGGTGTGTTTGCCGCGCCGCTTAACTTATTAGCTTAGCTTATCTTAACTTAATTTGGCTTAACCAAAGCTAGCCTGAGTCAACTAATCTCGGTAATACCGGCACCGATAATTTTACTGATGCCCCCTGTTTGCGGCACTACTTGGATTTGACTGCTGATTCTATCTTTCAGCGCCTGAATATGGGAAATCACCCCAATTAGCTTGCCCGATTGCTGTAGGTTGGTTAGGGTGTCGAGCGCTACATCGAGTGCTTCTTCATCCAGCGTACCAAAGCCTTCATCCAAAAACAGCGAATCTACTTGCATGCGGTGACTGGCCATATTTGACAGTCCCAATGCAAGCGACAAGCTGATAATAAAACTCTCACCGCCTGATAGATTTTTACTGGTACGGATTTGCCCGCCTTGGTAATTGTCCATCACATTGAGCATCAAGGGCTGCTCGCTATCAGCTATCAGTAAATAACGGTCGCTCATTTTTTTGAGCTGTTCATTGGCATGGGCAACCATGATATTAAAGGTCAAGCCTTGGGCAAAGTTACGAAATTTTTTGCCATCGCTTGAACCAATCAACTGATGCAATACCTTCCATTCTTCGGTATGGTTGCGCTGTTGGTTGATGGCATCTAATAGTTGCTGCTGATTTTGTTTAAGGGCTTCATTGGCTGCTAGCTGCTGCTCAACGGCGCCCAATTGTTTTTGATCCTCGCTAAATTGCTGTTGCAATTGCCCAAGCGCATCAAGCAATTGCTCAAGTGACAGCGCAGTTTGGGGATGATCGAGTAACTGCTGCTGTATGCGTTTGGCTTCAGACAGTAGGTTATGATTGCGCTGTTGGCTATCATGGAGTTGATTAGCAAGCTGTTGTAAGCGTTCCCGCTCGGTATCGACCAACACCGCAGTGCGATAATCGGCGTCATCCACAAAACCCAATGTCGCAAAACGCTGCTGGATGTCGGCTTGTAGGCTTTGCTGGGCGGTTTTTAGTTGGGTGGTGCTAGTGGTCAAAGATGCGATTTGTTGTTGCAAAATCTGCAGCTGACTTAGCTGCTCATGAAAGGCTGTTTGGCTGGTTTGATAATCCTGCAAAGCCTGATTTTTTGCTTGGATTAACGCGTGAGAGACGATGTCTACCGCTTGTTCGCCAAACAAGGCGTATCGCTGCGCCTGTAGGTCGCTAATCTCTTGCGCCAATGCTTGCTGTCGCTGACGGACTTGGTGTTGATTTTGGGTTAGATGTTGCTGGTCTGCCAGCAATCGGGTGAGCGCTTGCTCAATCCCTGTGATGGTGTCATTGATATGGCTAAGCTTAGTTTCTAATCCCTGATAGTGCTGTAAAAGTTGAGCAAGGGTATCGATATGCTGATTTAATTGGGCATTGACATCGTGTGTGGTAGCAAAACTAAAAGTGCGGTCGCGCGTTGCAAACGGCATCAGCAACTTGTCGATGCGCTGCATTATTTGATGTTGTTTATCGGCGATAACCAATTGCTGGGCATCAATATCGCGGATTCTGTCTTGGCGATGTTGCTGCTGATTTTGTAGCACGGTTTGTTGCTGCAAAACCTCATGGTATTGCTCGCTCAGTTTTGCTAATCGCTGCTGGGTTTGCTGCTGCTCGGATTGTACAGCTTCGATTTGCGTCAGTGAATCTTGCAGCGCTGCCAAAGATTGATGATTGTTGGTTTGTTGAGCCTTGATTATCGTCGCCAATGTTTGAAGGGCTTGGCGGTCTATATCGTCATCGGTGCTGGGGGCTGCAAAGGGCGGCAACGCTTCAATTACCTGTTGTACAGGCTGAGCGTGTATAAGGTGTTGGCTGGCAAGCTGTAATTGATTTAATAAGCGTTGATTGTGTGCCTGTAGGTGCTGCAAATGCTCATTGCGCTGTTGCTGGTTATTTGTGAGTGCATGTTCTTTAAGCAATAACTGCTGTAATTGGTGATTGATGTCATCAAGCCGTTGTTTGGCAATCGCTAATTGTTGCTCTGTATCATCAGGTGTGTAGGGCTGATGGGTGGCGAAAGGATGCGCGGTTGATCCACACAGCGGGCAAGGTTCGCCGTGGCGTAATTTATCGCGCTCCTCGGTCAAATCTTGAATTTTTGCCAATAAAATCAAGTTGCGATTTAACAGTTCGGCAGTCTGCTCGGCGGCTTGTTGCTGCTGCTCGCTAGTTAGTCGTTGGCTAGCAATCTGAGCCAATTGAGTTTGACCCTCGGCTAACTGCTGCACAAATTGTTGATAGTGTTGTAGGTTGGTTTGCCAAGTCTGCACATCGCTTTGCATGGCGGCAAGCTGCTGGTTGGTTTGCCAATAAGTTTCAACCTGCTGGCGCAAGACTGCCGCTGATTGCCCTTGTGTCAGATGATGTAAGTGACTGGTTTGGCTCTCTAAGTTTTGTCGATGCTCAGAAATTTGTGATTGCAACTGCGTGAGCTGTGATTTTAGAGCGCAGGCTTGCTGCTCATTGTGCTTAAACTCACCTTGTAACTGCTGCCGTTCGGTGGCGAATGCTTGCACTTGTTCACTAAGTGCTTGGCTAGTTTCTTGTAACTGGTTGAGAGAGGCCAATGTTTGAGGCAAGGTTGTTGCATGGGGGATTTGCTGCTGCGCTTGAATAAGCTGTTCACGCTGTGTTTGCTGGCTAACAAGCTGCTGCTGCTGACTATCAATGCTTTGGGCATTATGCGCCAATTGCTCACCAAGCTGTGACAACTGCTGCGCAATCTCTTGGGCGTACTGATTTTTTTGCCCAAGGGTAGTGTCAAGTTTGCGAACTTGGTTTAATAACGGTTGGGCTTGTTGCCAGTCGTTTTCGGTTTGCTGGGCTTGTGCTTGATGCTCATCTTGGTTTTTTTGAGCAAGTTGGCAATTGTGTTCGGCGGTGGGTAGCTGGTGCTCATAACCCGCAAGATCACTGAGTTGTGCGCTCAACAAATCGCGCTGATAATCAAGTTTTTTAATATCACCGGACACTTCAAGGGCTTTCAGTGCGCGCTGTAGCCGGGTTTTTTGTGGGGCAAATTGGCTTTCTTGCTCGGCAAGGTCGCGTGCTTCATGCTCAAGCTTATGGATTTGGTGCGTGTATGCGTCAAGGTTCTGTCGCCATAGCTTATCAGACTCGATTTTAGTCATGGCGGTTTTGGTTTCATTGACGATGTCAACCAGAGCATTTTTTTGTGAGGTTAGGCTTTGTACTTCTTCATCAGATAGCACCGTCATGCCTGATAAGCGATCCGTGAGGGTCTTAAGTTCAGCGTCTGATTGGGTTTTAAACTCGTGTACTTTTTTTGAGATATCGCCATAGATTTCGGTGCCGGTGATTTCTTCGAGCAGGTTGGAGCGCTCATCGCTATTGGCTTGCAAAAAAGCAGCAAAACTGCCTTGCGCCAATAGCATGGCACGGGTAAAACGGTCAAAATCCATGCCGGTGAATTCAGCGACCAGTTTTCTAGTTTTTCTGGTTTGGGTTTCAAGCGGTGGTAAATTTGCAGCGTTATCGGTAAAAGGGGCGATTTCGTGCGTCGGCGATTGCAAGTTGCCTTCGGGGTTTTTTCTGGCTCGCTTTTGTAGCCAGGTACAGCGATAACTGCCACTTTTGGTGGCAAAAATTACTTCACTCAAACATTCGCCAGTATGGCGTGACATGAGGTCATTTTTGCTTTGGGTAATCTCGCCCAAGCGTGGCGTCGCACCGTATAAGGCAAGACAAATGGCATCTAAAATGGTGCTTTTACCCGCCCCTGTCGAACCTGTGATGGCAAAAATACCTTCATCGGCATACGCGGCATGACGAAAGTCAATTTCCCATTCGCCTTGCAATGAATTAAGGTTTTGAAAGCGTAGCTTTAAGATTCTCATTGCTGCCCCCCTTGCAAGCTTTCAAGCACTTCAGTATATCTTGACCATAATATGGGTTTTTGTTCTTCTAGCACTTGATGGGCAATTAGGCAGCGTTCAAATACTTGTGTTGGGTTTAACTCTTCAAGTGACTCATCCATGCGCTGGCTTTGCATCACCTGATCGCGTTTTTGTTGATTTTTGATGCGTAGTACTTCAAGCCTAGAGCCTTTAACCAGTTCTGCGATTTTTTCTGATAAATCACCCACGACTTCTTGCCCGTCATATACCACTTCGAGCCAAACCGATTGTTGGGATTTTTTTAGGCTGTGTAAGCTGGTTTTGATGGTTTGCCAATCGCCCTTGAGCGTTTGTATGGATTGGAACACAGGAACAGGCAGTGATTGCAGGAGGGTAGTATCGCTAAGCTTGGCAAGATTGTAAGGTTGTCCAATAACTTGTCCATTAGGTTGCCCACTTAGATGAGCACTGGGTGTATCATATCCTGCTTTATGGCTCGCTTGGGCATCAACTTCTGCGTTAATCCCAGCCTCTGCATTTATCGCGCCAAGCATGGATGGTTCAGGCAACTCTTCATCGGCAAATAAATCCATCGACGCATGGCTCACCATTTTGCGTTTTTTGACAGGGGTTGGCGCAGAGACAAGCGGTTTTTTTTGAATGGTTAAAGTTTGTAATGGCTGAGACAGTAAGTCAGGATTGGCATCAAATCGCAGCAAATGCACTTGTTTTTGCTGGCGACTTTCACCAAAGCCCATGGCAATGGGTGAACCAGCGTAACGGATGTGTGGTTGTCCGCCAACCGCTTGCGGGATATGCAAATGCCCAAGCGCCACATAGTCAATCTGTGGGTGAAAAATCTCAGCACCGATACTACCGAGTGAGCCGACATACAAATCACGCACCCCATCGCCTTCCATCGTTTGCCCGCCCACAGTAAATAAGTGTCCCGTTGCCACAATCGGAATAGTACGCTTATATTTGGCTTTGAGCTGCGCTTGTTGCGCAATGGCAATATCGGCAATCTGTGCATAATGGGCTTTGATGCCTTGGGCAAGTTTGCGTTCTTTATCATCAAGGCGTTCGCCATGCCCGACGGTTCGTACATCACGGTCACGTAAGTAGGGCACTGCCATGACAATGAGCTCAGGTTGCCCTAATTTATCTGATAACGTAATCACTTCGTCAGTCGGCGTATCTGTCATACTACCGATGATATGGATGTTAAAGGCTTTGAGTAGCTGTTTGGGCGCCTCCAAAAAACTGGCTGAATCATGGTTGCCCGCTACGATAATCACATGGCGGCAATCGGTATGGCAAACTTGACTTAAAAAATCATAGTATAAATTTTGCGCTTGGTTACTGGGGGCGGTGGTATCAAAAATATCCCCTGCAATCAGTAGCACATCGACTTTTTGCTCACGCAGCGTCTGTAACTGCCAGTCTAAAAACTGCTTAAATTCATCGTAGCGTGGCTTACCATAAAGCCTACGACCCAAATGCCAATCTGATGTATGTAATAAAGTGAGCATAAAAAATTATGCCTCTGTGGCGGGCTTCGCTGAAGTCATGGACTCAGAATCTGCGGTGGCTAGCGAGGCAGACGCCAATTCGCTATCGTGTAATCCTTGGGCAAACAAGCGACCCAATAGATTAACATCATCGACCCGCGCATAGTTGAGACGGGTGACAAACGCCAAGCGGCGATGCGGACCGGCTTCATTGAGCGGCACTAACGACACATTGTCAGTCTGCTGGCGCACTTGCCCAGCTGCCATTTGCGGGACTAGCGTGGTGCCCATACCGCTGATAGCCATTTGAATTAACGTATGCAGGCTCGCTTCACTAAAGGCGTGTTTGACGCGGCTTTTATCGAGGTGACACACCGATAGCGCATGATCGGTCAAACAATGTCCTTCGCCTAGCAGCATCAAGTTACTGTTGGCTAACTCATCAGCATTGATGCTGGGTAAGTTGGCATGTTTACTGTCTTTAGCAAATACCGCCAAAAACGTCTCTGACCAAAACTCAAATGATAGCATGCCGTCAGTATTGTAAGGCAGCGCAATAATGGCGGTATCAATCGCGCCATAACGGACTTTTTCAAGCAGTCGCTCAGTTTGTTCTTCTACCACATTGAGCTGAAACTGTGGGAATTGTTGGCGCAGTAGCGGCAATACCTTGGGCAGCAAAAACGGCGCAATGGTTGGGATAATACCAATCGTCATCGGATAGGCGAGTGGGGTTTGGTGCGTCTGGGCGCGGGTCACCAAATCATTGACTTCGGCAAATATCCGCGTGGCTCGCTCAAGAATTTCCTCCCCAATCGGGGTGATTAGCACTTGTTTGTTGTTACGCTCAAAAATTTGGGTATCAAGCTGCTTTTCCAGCTCTGCAATCCCTAAGCTTAACGCAGATTGTGAGATATTACACTCTTCTGCTGCCCGTTTAAAATGCTTGTATTTGGCAACTGCCAATGCAAATTCTAATTGTCGTAATGTAATCATGGTTTGAATTTTAACCTTTAAAATAGCGTAAAATTTTCGCTAACGCGTTTTAGTTAAAGATAAATAAAAAGATAAAAAGGTAAAAAAACTGACGGCTACCCTAGCAAAAAACACGCAAAAGATGCATGCTAAAAACTTCAATCAACCGAATCATTTCAAATTTAGTTTACCATTTTTGTGTGCTTTTACGAGTGGAATATTTTTTAATCTATCATTAATTTGGTTTTGGTATTGAATTCATTATCGAGTCTTTCAAAATAATTACAAGATAGCCTAAAGATTGAAACTACGAGGCAAAACCATCAAGGTTAATTTAAAAAATTAATCAATAAATTAAAAACTTTAAACTAGACTGAATCTTAAATTGTACTAAGATAGACCCATCGATAACAACGTTTGATGATTAAAAAACAGCAACCGACTATAGCCTAACAAGCTAGAAGCCTAAAAAGCTAGGTTGCCAATGACATCAAATTTGTGTTATCAATATAGCACTCACTGATTTGGCTTTGTCAATTGGTGATGTTGCTAAATTTTTAACCACAACAATAGCTTATATAAGGAAAAATCCATGGCTGCAATTATCAACCAAACCATTCCAGAATTCAAAACCCAAGCATTTGTGAATGGTGAATTCAAAGAAATCTCATCTGATGACGTTAAAGGCAAATGGGCAGTGTTTTTCTTCTACCCACATGACTTTACCTTTGTTTGCCCAACTGAACTTGAAGACATGGCAGACCATTACGAAGAAATCAAAGCATTAGGCGCGGAAGTTTATGCGGTATCGACAGACACCCATTTTGTACACAAAGCATGGGCAGATGCGTCACCTGCAATCGCTAAAGTAAAATACCCAATGCTTGGCGATGGTACTGGTAAAATCACTCGCGGCTTCAACGTGATGATTGAAGAAGACAACGCTGCGCTTCGTGGTACTTTCTTGGTAGACCCAGACGGTAAAATCAAAGTGGCAGAAATTCATGACTTAGGTATCGGTCGTTCTGCCAAAGACTTAATTCGTAAAATCCAAGCCGCTCAATACGTGCGTGACAACGACGGTGAAGTATGTCCAGCGGCATGGGAAAAAGGTAAAGAAACCTTAAAACCAAGCCTAGATTTAGTAGGTAAAATCTAATCTTGATGGTCTAATGTTTTATTGACTGACAATTAGATAAAGTTAAAAACCTCAAATTGAAAGATTTGGGGTTTTTTTTATTCAACTACTGTTGTTAACAATGATAAAATCAGCTTCTTTGAAGTTTGAGAAAATAACCATGGATAGCGCACAAACCACCCACCAAACTGGCAGTCAGACCACAAGTAGCCATCACGCCTTGCTGTGGGCAGGGGCAGCGGTGTCAATCGCTGAGATTTTGACGGGCACCTACCTTGCGCCATTGGGGTGGGAGCGTGGCTTGTTAGCCATCGTCATTGGGCATATGATAGGGGGAGTGCTATTTTTTCTAGTCGGCTATATTGGGGCAACCCAATGCAAAAGTGCCATGGAAACAGTGAAGGGTAGTTTTGGTTTTCATGGTGGGATGCTTTTTGCTTTGCTAAATGTTGTGCAATTGGTCGGCTGGACAGCCATCATGATTTATGATGGGGCATTGGCGGTCAATGGGATTTGGGCTATCGGACAAGCGGCATGGTGTGGCGTGATTGGTGCGCTGATTGTGTTGTGGCTGTGGATGGGCAACCGCTTCTTTGGCAAAATCAATGCGTTGGCGGTAGCTGGGTTATTTATGTTAACGCTTATTTTGTCGTTTAAATTATTTAAGTTAGGCGCTGGGGATGTGGCAGCGACAAAAGACGTGGCAGCAGCGATGAGCTTTGGGGCAGCGGTGGAGCTCGCGGTCATTATGCCATTATCATGGTTGCCACTGGTGAGTGATTATACTCGCCATGCGCAAAAACCTTTGCAAGCGACGCTCGTGAGCACCGTGAGCTATGGGGTGATGAGTGCGTGGATGTATGCGATTGGACTGGGCATGGCGTTGTATACCCAAACGTCGGATTTTGCCCAAATGCTGTTACAGCTTGGATTGGGCGTGACTGGGTTATTGTTGATTGTGCTCGCGACGGTGACAACCACGTTTTTGGATGCGTACTCGGCAGGCGTGTCGGGTGTCTCACTGTGGCAAAAACTCCCAGAAAAAGGCTTGGCAATTGGCATTACCCTCATCTGTACCATCGCAGCTATGTTGTTTCCCATGGATGATATCACTGAATTTTTATACTTTTTAGGCTCAGTGTTTGCGCCAATGGCAGCCATTCAAATTGTGGACTTTTTTATTTTAAAAAATACCGGTATCAAACAGCGTTTTAATGTCAAAAATTTGATTGTCTGGGCGATTGGTTTTTGCTTGTATCGTTATTGGCTTGCCCATCCACTCGATATCGGGAATACCTTGCCGGTGATTATGGTGACAATGCTGCTATGCTTCTTGGTTAATGTATTCACAAAAAAATAATGCCGTCCGCCACGCTTAAACCAATTTTTTTACAGTCCAATTTTCTTAAAGTAGGGTTAATTGGTTGATTTAAGCCTTACACTCGCTATCAATAGCAAAAGCCCTGTCACAACGAACAGGGCTTTAATCAAAAAATCGAATTTAGCTTAGAACTTATTTATTTTTATTGTCTTCTAAGATTTTGTAGATTTCATCTTTTAATTGCAGTTTTTGTTTTTTTAATGCTTCAATTTCGTCGTCACGGCTGCCTGCTGCAACAGGATCTTTTTCTAGGTTAATGATTTGAGCATCTAATTCGTTGTGTTTATCAAATAATTTTTCAAAGTGTTTATCAGAAGTTTTTAGTTTGCTAATAAGTTCGCGATGTTCTGGAAACATAGTCCTTTCCTTTTTTTGGTTGTATGTGAAAAATAATGCAAAGGGTTCAACATATAAGACAAATTTGATTGAGTTGGTATATTGCATTTGTCTTATTAGCATTGTAACGAAAAATTGTAGGGTTGACTATACGCTAATCGGTAACAATTGGTGAGGGGGGAAAAGCCATACTATCAATGCACTTAAGTAATTTATGTATTAATATTTTGTTATATAAAATAATAAACGTTTTGTTTTTTAAAACATAGCTATCAACTTTCTCACATTGTCAAAGCCCACAAAAATCACAATAATAAGGTTAACAAAATGACTTACCCAATGACTAGAAGGAAAATACCATGTTAGAGCAAGGTTTATTAGATGCAGTAAAAAGTTATAGCGAACGTATGACTCGCCCGATTGAGTTTGTGTTGGGTGAGGGTGAACATGAACAGCGCGCTGAACTGGTGGATTTTTTGACCCAAATTGCAGGCACTACTGACAAGATTCGTTTGAGTCAACAATTCGATGCCAATCTATCACCGATGAGTTTTAAAATCCGTAGCCAAGACAAAGATACGGGTATCATTTTTAGTGGTATTCCAGGTGGTCACGAGTTTACCTCATTGATTTTGGCTATTTTACAATCAGGTGGCAGTGAGCTCAAACTTGACCCAGGTATTCAAAATATCATTAAGGCGATTAAACAACCGCTAAAATTTGAAACTTTCGTCTCGTTGTCTTGCCACAACTGTCCAGACGTGGTGCAAGCGCTAAACCAATTTGCGTTACTCAATGACAACATCAGCAATGAAATGATTGATGGTGGTGTGTTCCAAAACATGATTAACGAGCGCAATATCCAAGGCGTACCTGCGGTATATTTAAATGGCAAACCTTTTGCCAATGGTAAAATTGACACTGCCAAACTCATCGAGAAACTGCAACAGCAATACCCAGATTTGATGAGTGCTGCAGCAGCAGCCGAACAGCTTGAGCAGCAAGATGTGACCATCATCGGTGGCGGACCTGCGGGCGTGGCGGCAGCCATTTATGTAGCACGTAAAGGCTTAAAAGTCACCATGGTGGCTGATCGTATCGGTGGGCAAGTAAAAGATACCCAAGATATCGAAAACTTGATTTCAATCCCATTGACCAATGGTAATGAATTATCTGCCAATTTTGTCAAACATATTACCGCTTATAGTATCACGGTCAAAGAAATGGTAAGCGTGACATCCATCACCGAAAATTCTGCACAAATAAATGAGCAAGGCGAGGATAAGCTAACCTACCAAATTACGCTCAATACCGGTGAAAGTTTTAGCACTCGTGCGATTATCGTAGCGACGGGGGCAAAATGGCGTAAGCTTAACATCAAAGGTGAAGACGAAAATATCGGTAGTGGCGTCGCGTATTGTCCGCACTGTGATGGTCCGTTCTTTAAAGGCAAAGACGTGGCAGTTGTGGGCGGTGGTAACTCAGGGATTGAAGCGGCAATTGACTTGGCAGGCATTGTCAAACACGTGACAGTGTTAGAATTTGCTGACACGCTCAAAGCAGACCAAGTATTGATTAATAAAGCCAAAGAGCGCGACAATATTGATATCATGACAGGTGTAGCGAGCCAAGAGGTCAAAGCAACTGCTGGTAAAGTCAGTTCGCTAATTTACCAAGACCGTACCACCGGTGAAAACAAAGAATTGCCAGTATCTGCTATCTTTGTGCAAATCGGACTGGTGCCAAACTCGGAAGTGGTCAAAGATTTGGTACAGGTGACCAAATTTGGTGAAATCGAAATCAATGAGAAATGCCAAACCAACAAACCCGGAATTTTTGCCTGTGGTGATGTCACTACCGTGCCATTTAAGCAAATTAATATTGCGATGGGCGAAGGTAGTAAAGCGGCGCTCAGTGCGTTTGAATACCTCATGTTGCAATAATTTTTCACCTGTTTTTTAATTATTTTTCAAAAAAAGCCAAACGTCATAGTTTGGCTTTTTTTTGGCGGGCAATTTTTTTTGGCGAGTAACTTTTTTTGGCGGCTAACATGGTGTTGCCTTGTCAGTCTATATTGGTGAGGTAGACATACTACCCAAAATCCGCTACAATAACTTGCAAACTATTAATAGCGATTTAAATAATAGCGATTTAAAGGAATAAATCATGACAACAGCAAATACTTCATCCATTAAGCAGGTTACGGTAGCCGGCGGCGGCGTATTGGGTTCTCAAATCGCCATGCAAAACGCCTTTTTTGGCTTTAACGTCACAATCTTTGATAAAGAACCCGAAAAGGTCAAAGGGCGCATCGCAAAACTCATGCCCATCTACGCCAAATTCTATGACAAAAGCCCAGCACAAGCCCAAGTAATCACCGATGCGATTCGCTATGTGATTGACTTAGGCGAAGCGGTGGCACAGGCTGATTTGGTCATCGAAGCCTTACCAGAAGTCCTTGATATCAAAAATGAATTTTATAAGGCGCTGGCAAGTGTAGCCCCAAGTGACACGATTTTTGCCAGTAACAGCTCAACGTTGATTCCTAGCCAAATGGTCGAGGCTACAGGTCGCCCCGATAAATTTTTGGCGTTACACTTTGCCAACCGTATCTGGGTGAACAACACCGCAGAAGTCATGGGCTCAGCGCATACTGACCCGGCAGTATTTGACAGCATTGTTGCTTATGCCAAAGCCATTGGCATGGTGGCGTTACCCCTCAATAAAGAACAGCCTGGTTATATCTTAAATACCCTATTGGTGCCCTTCTTAAATGCCGGTATGCACTTGTATGCCAATGACATTGCCGATCCCCAGACCGTCGATAAAACCTGGATGATTGGCACAGGTGCACCGATGGGACCGTTTGCCATGATGGATATCGTAGGGGTTAATACCATTGTTAATATCAGCCAGCAAAAAGCCAAAACAGGCTCAAAAACTGCCGAGCGATTTATCCAAAAACTGCAAACCGAACTGATCGATAAAGGTCGCACAGGGTTTGAAGTGGGGAAGGGTTTTTATGATTATCCAAACCCGGCTTATAAAGACCCTGATTTTTTAAAATAAACCTCAAAAAAGTTTAAAAGTCAGTATTTAAAAGTCAGTAGATGACAAAAGCCTATTCACCCAAAATGGGCTTTGTTTTTTTATTGCGGCAGCAGCCACGGCTAGCACTTGCCAAAGCCAACAATTTACCCCAAAATGATAAAAAATTGTTGCCAAAAATCCCCGATGAAGCCGACCACCGCCCAACAAGTCAACACCTTATTATATTATTTGCAGACCAAGCAGACACCGCCGTTTGAGATACTGTTTTGGGAAAACTTGCAAAAGATTGACTTTGATTATTCAGCCAACAGCCTACAACAACTCAGTCGGTTTTTTGCAGCAATGGCAAAACGCCACATTCAATTGCCACAATTATTGGCACACCAAAGCGGGCAAGCACTTATAGTAGCGCTCGCCGCTTATATTGCAGACTATTTAGCCAAAACCACCGGGCAAGCGATTGCTTGGTATGACTATGACAGGATGTCAGCACAACTGGCACGGCAAAATAAGTACCCCGCCCAGTCACAGTTACCTGCCAATTTTTACGCGTCACTCACGGCGCGTATCGGGCACAAAGTCTATTGCCAACCGCTTAAGCTATTACCAGATTTGCTGCAGGGTAAAGATGTGTTGCCACAGTTTATTGCCCAGATGACGCAGACCCTCTATCAGCAATCGCAAGTCAACTTATTGCAATCGCCTGAGGCAGTGTGTCAGGGCTACTTGGCAAAAGTGAAAACAGGCAAACTACAAGACGACGCTATCGCATTTTCTACCTATTTGGCAGCAGTGAATTTTGATTATAGCCGTGATAGTTTGGTGCAAATTGATGAGGCATTATCGGCTATCCAGCAGGCGTTTGGGTTTACGCAAGCGGATTATCTGGACTTTTTGCAAGATGCCTCACGTCAAGCATTTTGCTATTTGCTGGGGTTTTATATTGGCGTGACCAGCAGTCGCTTGGCAAATGCGCCCGTGCGCTGGGTATCTTTTGCGCAGATGTATGACAGCTTGGGCGAGGCGTTTGCTGAATGCATTGAGCATAGTTTTGTGCTGCTGTTTGAGGACTGCTATCGCACGCCGATGCTGGTAGTGACCAATCGCTTATTTGGACTTGCTAGCAATTTTCCGACCACCGCTGCTGAGTTTGCGGATATTGTGCAGCGGCAAAATGCAGGTCACCTAGCGGTTTATCCTTATCAAGACGCTGTGAGCGCTACCGCTGACTTGCCAGCGCCTTGGACGTCAGCCATGCAGGCGGCGGGTGCGTTGGTGGCGTCTGTGCTATCAAGGCTATCACAAGGTGAGCCGATTTTACCTTGTGTGTATCAAGCCCATAGCAGCGACAATACAGGGGGTGAATTAACCGCATTTAATCCATCAAATATTGCGCTGTTATCACTTAGTGATACGGATTTAGATACAGACATAGACAAAAACACAAACATAGAAACAGATACAGACACGCTGATTGATAGCCTCTACCAAACGCTGCATCAAAATCCACAATTAGCCACCATAATCGTTGGCTGTTTTGATAGCTATACCAATTTGCCGATGGGGCGCACTGAAGGGATCGTGATTGAGATATGGGTGTATGAAAACCCTCGCTTACAGTTGCAGCTTGTGTTGCCGTATCAGTCCGCGAATGATTGGCACAGTCTAAAAATTTATCCGTTAGTCAGTCATCAAAACGGCGCACAAACAGCGCTTACCTCGGAACAAATAACCGCGTTAACCACGCACTTTTACCAAGCACTGCTAAGTGCACCTTCAACACAAAATACCGCGGTCAAAACGCTGTGGCAAGATGCCTATGTCAATCAACTGGATAGCTGGGTATTGCCGCCCAAAGACCAGCGTATCCAGCAACAAAACGCGCAGCTGGTGACGCATTTTGATTTTGCGCTATTGCCGATACTCGATAATCAACCCAATGTGAATATGGCAGCTTTTGACTATAGCAGCATTGATTGGCGCGGGTTTGATTTGGCGAAACATATTTTGCAAGCCAGCCACCACGAACAAGGCTATTTGCAGGTATACGTCAGTGATAACTTGATTAAAGATGAACTGTATCGGCAAGTAGAAGCGACTGAGGATTTATATCGCTATGGCAAAGTGGTGTGGGGCGTGGTGATAAAATCTGATGCAGAGTTAACCAAGCCTATGTCAGAAAAAGAACGAGACAAGCCTTTTACCAACCATCGGGTGAGTTGTGCCGACATTTTGTTTGATCCAAGCGGGCAAGCAAGGGTAGAAGATTTGCAAGCCAAGGCAAGTCAATTAATGGATGCGATTGGCACAGTCAATCAGCCGTCAAATGCTACGCCCGACGTGGCGTTTTATCAATTACATTGCCAAGACGACACATCTAGGGCGTTTAATTTGGCTTATCCAGCCAGTATCGCAGCGACAAACTATCGGATAACTACCAGTTGGATTTGGCGGCGTCATTTGCCCAATGGCATGTTATCAAATAGCGTAGTGCCCATTATCATTCATACTCATGCTTACCAAAATAAAGCCGAGCAGGGCGAAATTATGGTATTGCCTAGCCAATTATGGGATAAAGCCTATTATCACTATTGGCTAAGCTTGGCTTATGAGCAGTTTGGGCAAGATTATGATTTACTTCCTTATATTCACTGGCAGCAAAAATACGCACAGGATAGCACCGATGCCGCAACCCAAAAGCGGCTATGGCCAAAATTTAAACCCAATCGAGCAAACAATCGAGCACCCAGCCGAGAACAAAGTTCATCTATCGGATTGATGTCAGACAAGCTAGAAAATCCAATGTCAGCTACTGCTAAGCAACAAGCAACTATTCAACAAGCTGCTATTCAACAAACGACTGGGCAAAAACTTGCTGATGTACAGCTAACTTTACAGCCATCGATAGAGTCAACACCACAGGCAGCTCAAACATCACAGACCTCACTGACATCAAAGGCAATGCCACCATCCTCACTATCCAATGAGTTGACGCAGCAACTTATGAATGACAAGCTGCGCTTACAAACCCAATTATCCACCAAAGATACAGCCAAAGATAAAAAACTCCTGGTGATTGCTCTCGGTGGGATGCTTGTTTTGATCATCTTGGTGATACTGGTCAAAATAATGCGATAAATTTCCCCAATTTTTATTTGAAAAAAGTCAGCATACGCATCAAAAGGTCATAAAAATTTGTTATGCTAACGGTCTGTAAGTTGGATGATGACAACAAAAAGAAAGATAGGGATACAATATGAAAATTATTGCTGATGGCAATATTGCTCATTTAAGCGATTTTTTTAATGAACACACTTTAGGGCGACCCATCGAATTGATTGCGATGGCAGGGCGTGAGATTGACGCGGCTGTGATAGATGAGCATCAGCCTGATATTTTGCTAGTACGTTCCGTCACGCCTGTCAACAAGCTATTATTAGACAACAATAAAAGCGTCAAATTTGTTGGTAGTACCACCATCGGCATCGACCATGTCGATGTGGAGTACCTCGCCAAGCGCGGTATCATTTTTGCCCATGCCGCTGGCTGTAGTAAACATTCGGTTGCACAATATGTGGTGGCAGCGATTGCCAATTTGCGCCCTGATTATTTATTCAAACCCATTAACCTTGGCATTATTGGGGTGGGCAATATCGGTAATACGCTAGCACAATATGCGATTTCCTATGGCTGGAATGTGCTGGGCTATGACCCACTCAAACCACCGTCGGTGGTGAACAACGCCAAACTTGAAACTGTGCTGCAAGAAAGCAATGTGATTAGCTTTCACGTACCGCTGACGCATGCGCACAACAGCTCATATCCCACCCATCACGACTATCTGATGACCCAAGCGCGTTGGCAAACCGTATCCGACACTGCCATCATCATCAATACCTCGCGCGGTGCAGTCCTCGGTCGTGATGATATTGTCGCAAGCCCGAATGTGTGTGTACTCGATGTGTTTGAACACGAGCCCAATATCGATGCAGAGCTGCTCAAAGCCTGTAGTATCGTCACCCCGCATATCGCAGGTTATACCCTAGAAGGCAAACTTAGGGGCACACAGTTTGTCTATAATGCCTTATGCAAATATTTACAGGTTGCCCCAACGGTTGATTTTCATACCTTGATGCCAGCTGAAGTGCCGCTGTTTCAAAAAGTGCATAACCCACTCAAAGACCACGAGCGCCATCAACTGCTCAATAAAATTCCTGTGATGTATGATATCAAAGCCGATGACAAGCGTTTACGTAGTGTGGCAAACGCAAACGGTGATATTGAAGGCAAAGACTTTGATAACCTGCGTAAAAACTACCCGCTGCGCCGTGAATGGCAATCATACGTGTTTAAAATTTGATAAAAATGTTCACCATGACATAAAGCAAAAATAGCCAGTATGGGAAAATACTAGCTATTTTTTTTGGGTCTGCTAATATTGTCGCAAATCCACCTATCCAAACTGCTATGTCAACCACTTATCAACCTACTTGCACCCTACAAACCGCCCAAGCCCGTGCTGCGATGTACGCCACCATTCGCCAGTTTTTTGCCGAGCGACAGGTGCTAGAAGTGCAAACCCCAGTGATGTCACAGGCGGGCAATACCGATATATTTTTGCAATCCGTCTCTAGCAATGTCACTGTGGCCGACCATCCAACAACCTATTATCTGCACACCTCACCCGAATTTGCCATGAAGCGTCTATTGGCAGCTTGGCAAGTACCGATGTACCAAATTTGCCCCGTGTTTCGCGACAACGAAATTGGCAGCCGCCACAACATTGAATTTACCATGCTCGAATGGTACCGTCCCAATTTTAGTTTGGATGAACTGGCAAAAGAAACCAATGATTTGGTGTCCGCGGTACTCGGCTATCCGGTGATTTTTGACCATTATCGCTATGTGGATGCCTTTATGGATTTTGTCAAAATTCATCCCTTCAATGCCAGTTGCGATACCCTCAAAGCCATCGCCAAAGATAATGATCTTAACATTGATTTGGGGGAGGATCACCAAGGCTGGTTAGATTTATTATTTAGTCATTTGGTGGAACCTAATTTGGGAAAAGCGCTACCGACACTCATCTACGATTATCCTGTCGCCACTGCCGCCCTCGCCAAGACAGTCACAGACAAAGATGGCAATCGGGTGGCGAGACGCTTTGAGCTGTATATCAATGGTCTTGAAATCGCCAACGCGTATGATGAGCTGGCTGACGGACAGGCGCTGCGTCTGCGCTTTGATGAAGATAATGTGGCGCGTAAAAAACGCGGGCTACCTGTGATGCCAATTGATGAGAACCTGCTGGCAGCTTGTGATGCCCTGCCAGCTTGTAGTGGCATTGCGCTTGGCATCGATCGACTGCTGATGATTAAAACGGGCAAAACCCATATCCGCGATGTCATCGCTTTACCCACCCCTCACGCCTAACAGCAGTGAACTCAAAAAATAGGAATTGATATGAAACTTTGGCATTTATTTTTGGGGCTGGTGGCAGGCTTGGGCATCCCGATTCAAGCAGCGATTAATACTAGATTGGGCGCAATGTTTGGTGGTCAACCGCTAATGGCCGCATTCGTATCGTTTACGGTTGGCGCACTATTATTATTGGTGTCTTTGCTATTTGTCGATTGGCAAGCGGTGCAATCGGGTCTATCAGACATGCAAATCAGTGACTGGTGGAAATGGCTTGGCGGTGCGCTGGGCGCGTTTTTTGTCTTTGCGTCGATTTTTTTAGCGCCAAAAATCGGTGTTACCAATACGGTGTTTTTGTTTATTTTAGGTCAGCTGGTCATGGGCATGGTGGTGGATAGTTTGGGTTTATTTGGTATGCCTGTGAAAACCCTACATTGGAGTAAATTTTTGGGGATTGTATTGATGCTGGTGGGCGTATCGTTTTTTATGTTTGGACAAAAATGGTTTGTTAAGTCGTCATAAGGCTATTTTTAGGTCAATGTTCAAATCCAATCACTAATTGCTGGATGTAGTCATTGAATTTGTGTTCATCTTGCGAACCAATCATAAAGGCATTGGGAATAGACTCATCCATACCCAATAACATCACTACGCCAAAATCCTCAGCTTGAAAATAGCGCTCATGCGGCTGCCGCAGTTCGGTAATTTCATTGGCGATATGCTGTAATTTTTCATTCAAATCGGCTGGAATTGACCGTCCATCAAAATCATAAATTTGGGCATGGTGTTTTAATCCCCCATTGACGCCATTAATAATCGCTTGCGCCAGTAAGAACTCCGCTAACGGTAATTCATCAAACCAATGAATTTCGCTTTGTTCAATCGCATCAAAGTTGCGGCTCATTTGCACCATCGGGTTATGCTGCTTTTTTGGGCTTAGGGCATCTATATGAATGCCCCAAACGGCATCATCATCGCAGGTTTTGCCAATGACGAGATGGTCGCCCAAGCGTTCTAACGGCAATAAGCAAAGGTGATTAAAGCCACTATTGAGACTAGCAATATTGCCTAAAGCCAATAAATAATGATACAAACCTGCAGGTAATTGAACGCCCAAGGCCTGCTCATTTTGTTCAATCATCGCCTGACTGACACCCAGCGGTTCGGAGTGATTTTCCAGTTGATACAATAACTTAATAGCACTAATAGGGTTTAGCATAATCAACTAGCGAATCCAAGCGTTCAAAATATTGGCAAAGGCTTGTTTGTCTTTGTCGCTATAGGGGGCTTGTCCACCTTGCTGTGAAGGTTCTAACACGCCCGTACTGCGCATGGTATCCATAAAATCGCGCATATTAAGCTTTTGCTTGATGTTGTCTTTGTCATACACAAAACCGCGAGACGTGACTACTTTGGCGCCTTTTTCAATGCAGTCATTGGCGAGGGGGATATCGCTGGTGATGACCACATCACCCGCCACACACTGCGCTGCGATATAGTCATCCGCTTTGTCAAAACCGCCTTCGACCACTGTCATCTGCAAAACTGGCAACCGCGGCAAAGCAATGGCATGATTGGCGACAAAAATCGTGGTCGTCTGCGTGCGTTCCGCGGTTTTGATGATGATTTGCTTGGCAATATTGGGAATTGCGTCAGCGTCTATCCATAGGGTGATTTTTGATGTCATGGCTTTCACTAAAAAGGATTAGTCATCTAACAAATCAAGCTGTTTGGCAGACTGGAATAACACATTTGAGCGGTTGCCCGAACGGCAGAACATAAACACCGGTTTTTCTGCTTGATTAAAAATCTCGGCAAACTGCTCAACTTGCTCACGGGTTAATTGACCACCAACGACCGGTAGATAATGATAGGCGAGCCCTGCTTGCTGTGCTTCGGTAGCGATATCTGTTTGCAGTGGTTGGTTGGGCTCTTCGCCATCAGGGCGGTTGTTGATGATGGTTTTAAAGCCTTGCGCTTGAATTTGAGCAACTTGCTGTGGCTCAATTTGACCATAAAAAACAGTATTGTTTGGCATGTTGTGTTTCCTTATAAAGTTAGCGATAAAGTTAGCGTTGATTATTCATGTTTTTACTGACTGCGACAAGTATATTTATTGGGTTAATTGTTTAACCGCTTGTTGCGTACTTAAAAATACCTTGCCTGTTAATTTTTGAATCACATCGGTTTTTTCAATCACATCCATCACAGGCCCTTTGACTTCCGAAAAATGTAGGGCGATAGCTTGAGCCGCCAAATTTTGGTTTAAATTGATGAGCATATCTTGTGCCGTCAAATCGATATGATTGACTGCCGACAACATCAGTACCAGATTTTTTGTCTGTGAATGACTGGCAATCGCTTGCTCAATAAACTGTAGTACGGACTGGGCATTGCCATAAAACAGGCTTTCATCAATGCGAATGATTAACAAATCATCAAACTGGGTCACTGCATGGCGTGCAACATTACGAAAATGCCCGGTATCACCAATTTGACCCACAATCGCGATATGCGGGTGGCTGGTTTGCCAAATCAAGCCTGCAAAGGAGGCAAACAGCCCCAGCACCAAGCCAATATTTAGCCCAAACAATAACACACCGGTGAGTGCCACGCCAAATGCCAGCGCATCGAGTTTGTCATAGTGCAGCGCTTGCTTGAGTGTTTGCACATCAATCATACTGATAATCACTGACATGATAATAGCGCCCAATATGGCATAGGGGAGTGGCTCTAAAGTCTGGCTAAAAAACAGCAGCACCAATGCCATCACCAGTACCGATAACATACTGGCAAGGGGACTTTGCGCGCCTGCATCGACATTTACCGCGGTGCGTGAGAAGCCACCGACAATGGTAAACGACTGAAAAAACGCCCCTGCGATATTGGCAAAACCCAACCCTTTGAGTTCTAGATTAGCATCGTAAGCTTCATGGCGTTGTCGGGCAAATGAGCTGGCAACCGAGTTGCTAGAGACAAACGCAATCAGCGCCATCAATCCTGCTGCAGGTAATAAATTGATGAGTTCAACGGGCGAAATCTGATAAAACGGCAGCACAAAATGCGGCAAACCACTGGGTACATCCGCCACCGTGCGAATACCGATAGCGGCAAAGTTGCCAACTTGACTGGCGATAATACCGATTGCCAGCACCGCAAGGGGTAACATACGCGTGATGACCTCAATGACTTTGGCAGCCAATAAAGGCTTGAGCCAAGTTTTAAGATAATAGCGGTTGATAATTAGGACGGTGAATGCCGCAACACCGACCATCAAGGTGGGCACGTGCAACTCACGGCGATGAAACAAAAAGGTTTCAACATTCTCTAGCAGTGAATTGCCACTGATCGCGATACCTGTCACATATTTGATTTGCCCGACCAAAATCAAAATCGCCGCGCCACTAATAAACCCTGCCGTCACGCCACGGCTAATAAACTGGGTAATCCAGCCGAGCCGAAACACGCTTGCTAGCCACAATAGTGTCCCTGTTATCAGCGCCAAAAACGACGCCATAATGGCATAATGCATGGGCGGTAATTCGTTATAGGGCTGCAGCGCTTGTGCGGTCATAATCGCAGTAATCGCCACGGGACCGACGGCATTGACCGAGCTTGCGCCAATCCACGCATACACCAGTACCGGCACAATCGCTGAATATAACCCATATACAGGGGGCAACCCCGACAGCATGGCATAGCCCAAACTTTGCGGAATTACCAAAATACCCACGATAACACCCGCCAACAAATCTTGACTGAGATTTGCCTTGTTATAGTGCGTTACCCAGTGGGGTAATCGTCGCAAGTAGGCTAAATGTAATGGCAAGGTGGTTATTCCGATACAGTGGTTATTCCAATAAATTAGCGTCCGATAAATTGGCAGACTGGTTAGCTTTAGATTTAATTATTTTGTGTGACAAAAGCGATCATACAGTACATTGAGGATTGCTAAGGCATTGTCACTGGCGACTGAATAATAGATTTGTTTGCCTTCGCGGCGGGTGTTGACCAAACCATCTTTACGCAAAATTCCCAATTGCTGAGACAGACTTGGTTGACCCAGTCCCACTTTCTCTTCAAGCTGGCTCACACAATGCTCACCTTGCGTTAATTGACACAGCAGCATCAAGCGGTCAGGATGAGATAACGACTTTAACAACTGGCTGGCTTTTCCTGCAGCAGCGTGCATTTGATGGAGCATGGTTGCATCCATTGACACAGGCGCATCGGACTGCGGTTCGGCAATTTCAGACATGACTTTCCCCCAAAGTGTTTTGATGGCTGATACGCAATGGCTGATACTAAGTGCTGCTACCATCAAACTTATCACATAATTTTAAAATAAATAAACGTTTGCGCTAATACAATATATTGAAAAACATATTATAAAATAATATAATGAATTGAGCAACGCCTTGCAATGCGGCTATTATACAAAAGTATAAAGTGTTTTTTCAGTTGAAATTGCCATAAAGATATGCCAAAAGCGTTTTTAGATAACAGGAAAACTTATGAACATTCATTCTTTTTTAGACAACGACACTGAAACTTTTACCCACGTTCTAGTCGATACAGCTAGCAAACACTGTGCCATCATCGACCCCGTATTGGATTTTGACCCCGCAGCCGGCAAAATTAGCTATGACAATGCCAATAACGTCATTGGGTTTGTCAAATCACAAGGGTTGACCTTAGACTATATCATCGAAACCCACGCCCATGCCGATCATTTATCGTCCGCGCCTTATATCAAAGCGCAATTAGGCGGTAAAATAGTGATGGGTAAATATATTGATAAGGTGCAAAAAACCTTTAAAACCATTTTTAACTTTGACGACCTAGCCACCGATGCCAGTCAATTTGATATTTTGACTGAGGAAGGCACCGACCTAACACTGGGTAATTTGAGCATTACAGCCATGCATGTACCGGGTCATACCCCAGCCGATATGGCTTATAAAGTGACGGATAAAAGCGGTGACAAAGAAAAAATTGCGGTATTCGTCGGGGATACTATTTTTGCCCCTGATGTCGGCTCTGCACGCTGTGACTTTCCTCATGGTAGTGCCGAGGATTTGTATGACTCGATTCAGCGTTTATTAGCCTTGCCCGATGATACCCTGCTGTACCTTTGCCATGATTACCCACCCAAGGGCGGGCGTGAGCATATTGCAACGGTTTATGTAGGTGAGCAAAAATTACGCAATATTCATGTCAAACAAGGGACGCCTAAAGCAGAATTTGTACGAATGCGTAACCAACGTGACAAAACACTTGCAATGCCACGTTTGATTTTGCCATCAGTACAAGTTAACATCAATGCAGGTGAATTGCCAAAACCAGAAGACAATGGCGTTCGCTACCTTAAAATTCCCTTAAATCAATTATCATAAAATAAGGAAGAATCATAAATGAAAACTAATGTGGGCAACAAAGAGCGTATCGCGCGCGTGATTGCGGGTCTTGCAATCTTAAAATCGTCAAAATCAAAAAAAATGAAATTATTAGCCCTAGCGCCTTTAATATCAGGGGCGACAGGTCATTGTCCTTGTTACAGCAAGCTCGGCATCAATACCGCCAAATCAGCAGCAGATAGCAAAAAGCACGCTAAAGCGCAATCCAAAGACCATGCGAAAGATAGCGCTGATGACAAAAGCACCGTGATTGACAGTGTCATGCAAACAACTGAAACCTTAAAAGAAACAGTTCAAGAAAAAGCAGCCACGCTTAAAGAGACTGCTCAAGAAAAAATAGAAGAACTTGCAGAAGCCAAGAAAGCTGACGATGCAGACAAAGCGGAAAAGTCAGAACAATCAGAAAAAAAAGAGGCTTAATCTAGGCGGCTTTAGTTTAAGCGAATGTGACATTCGTTATAGCCTAATAAAAGACTGAGAAAAGGCATCCATTTGGGTGTCTTTTTTCGTTATACTAGCTTTTATCATTCTCAAGACAAACACAACTCAATGAAAAATACAGCGGTCAAATTTTGTGGCTTTACCCAACTTGAAGATATTACAAATGCGGTCAATCTTGGCGTCGATGCGGTGGGTTTTGTATTTTATGAGCCAAGTCCGCGCGCAGTGACCCCCGAACAAGCCTGTGAGCTTGCCAAAGCGGTGCCTGCGTTTACCACGGTGGTGGCATTGGTGGTCAATATGCCCGAGCAAGAATTGGTTTATCTATCGCATCACGTGCCGTTTGATATCGTGCAGTTTCACGGGGATGAATCGCCGCGAGAGTGCAAGCTGATGGCGGATAGAATCAATAAACGCTGGATAAAGGCATTACGCATCAGCCATGATGACACCACGGAGACGATTGTCACCCAAATCCAAGCGCTTAAAGACTTCGGCGCGTGTAGCGTGCTGCTTGATGCCTATCATCCCGATAAATTTGGCGGTACAGGTGATAGTTTTGATTGGGAAAAAATCCCCAACCACTCGCCGTTACCGATTATTCTGGCGGGGGGATTGACCGCAGACAATGTGGGTGACGCAATTACACAAACAGGCGTGTATGGCGTGGATGTCAGTGGCGGCATTGAGTCAGCAAAAGGGATTAAAAATTTGGCGAAAATGCAAAAATTTATTGAACAAACTCGCAAATAAATCGTGCAAGGATAAAGATTGCTTTTCAAATAAATTGGTATATACTAACGTACTAGTATAATAGAACGTAAGACTTTATGATGGACGAATTACTATGAATATCTTGGTCACAGGCGTAACCGCAGGGTTTGGCAAGGCGATTGCCGAATTACTCATCTCAAAAGGTCATACCGTCATCGGCACTGGTAGACGCCAAGAAAAACTGGACGAACTACAGACCCAATTAGGCGGTAACTTTATCCCGCTAAACTTTGACGTATCGGACTTGCCCGCCACCAAAACCGCGCTACAAACTTTGCCAAATGATTTGCTTACCAACATCGACGTACTGGTCAATAACGCAGGATTGGCACTCGGACTTGAACCCGCAGATAAAACAGACTTTGCTGATTGGCAACAAATGGTCAATACCAATATTCTTGGTTTGATTCATTTAACCCATGAAATTTTACCTCTCATGGTCGCCAACAACGACGGCTACATTATTAATTTAAGCTCAACCGCAGGCAGTTATCCGTATTTTGGTGGTAATGTGTATGGCGCGACCAAAGCCTTTGTGACCCAGTTTAGCCTAAACTTACGTGCCGATTTGGTCGGTAAAAATATCCGTGTCAGTAATATCGAGCCAGGACTATGTGGTGGCACAGAGTTTAGCAATATTCGTTTTCATGGCGATGACGCCAAAGCCGCCCAAGTTTATGACAGCGTGCAATATGTCACCCCACAAGATATCGCCAATATGGTGGCATGGCTGATTGAACAGCCCAAACACGTCAATATCAACCGTATCGAAGTCATGCCCACCGCACAGACCTTTGCAGGCTTAAAAGTCGTTAAAGATTTATAAAATTAGAGAGAAGATAATGAACATTCAAAACCCAACTGAAGTAAAAGACTTCAATCAATACCCAGATGCCAGCGGACATTTTGGCATTCATGGGGGACGCTTTGTCTCTGAAACCCTGATGGCAGCGCTGGAACAACTTGAGCATATCTATAACACTGCCAAAGCTGACCCCGAATTTTGGAAAGCCTTTCAAGACGACTTGGTCAATTATGTCGGCAGACCAACGCCACTTTATCATGCCAAGCGCCTAAGTGATGATATCGGTGGGGCGCAGATTTATCTTAAACGTGAAGACTTGAACCACACAGGCGCTCACAAAGTCAACAACACCATCGGTCAAGCCTTGCTTGCCAAAATGGTCGGCAAAAAACGCATCATTGCCGAGACAGGCGCAGGGCAACATGGCGTAGCAACTGCCACCATCGCGGCGCGTCTGGGCTTAGAGTGCGTGGTGTATATGGGCGCAGATGATGTCGAACGCCAAGCCATGAACGTGTATCGCATGCGTTTGCTTGGCGCAACCGTGGTACCTGTCACATCGGGTACTCGCACGCTCAAAGACGCCATGAACGAAGCCATGCGTGACTGGGTCACCAATGTCGATAGCACTTATTATGTGATTGGCACTGTCGCAGGTCCGCACCCATACCCCATGCTGGTGCGTGACTTTCAAGCCATTATCGGCAAAGAAGCCAAACTACAACACTACCAAAAAACAGGCAAACTCCCCGATGCGTTGGTCGCTTGTGTCGGTGGCGGTAGTAATGCCATCGGACTGTTTTATGACTTTTTAAATGATAAAGACGTCAAAATGTATGGTATCGAAGCCGGCGGCGATGGGGTCGAGACAGGCAACCATGCTGCACCGCTTACCGTCGGTCGAGTGGGGGTATTACATGGCAACCGCACGTATTTGATGGCAGATGATGATGGGCAGATTTTGGGGACCCATTCGATTTCGGCAGGGCTGGATTATCCTGGCGTGGGTCCTGAGCATAGTTTCTTAAAGGATATCGACCGTGTGCAGTATGTACCTTGTACTGATGAAGAAGCGATGGTGGGATTTCGTGAATGTACCCAAAAAGAAGGCATTATTCCTGCACTAGAAAGCTCGCATGCCATTGCGTATGCGTTGAAACTTGCCAAAACCATGAGCAAAGACCAGTCAATTATTGTCAATCTGTCGGGTCGTGGGGATAAAGATTTGCATACCGTCATGAAACGGGATGGGATTGAGATTTGATTTTATCAAAATAGCAAAAGGAGAAAGGATGCAAACGTTACAATTAGTAGCAACTGCTCAAGATGAAGTAATTGTAGAATTACAAGCGCTCATTAAAGCTTTTTTGCAAAATAAACCCAATGCCATTATCAAAAAAATGGAAACAGAAAGCGGTGTCGATAACGATAAACGTCAAGCAGGGATTTTAGCAGGTTACACGGCTGACCCCGCATTCTATGAGCCATTGGATGAAGCGGAATTGGCAAGATGGTAAACTGTTATTTGCTAGATACGCATGCGGCACTTTGGTGGTGGACAGAACCCGAAAATTTGAGCCGAACGGTGTTTGATATCTTAGCGGATAAAAATAATCAAATTTTTGTCAGTTCAACAAGTGTTTGGGAAATGGCAACGAAGCACCGCAAGGGCAAACTCGGTAAAGCCGAAAAAGTATTACAAGAATTTGCTCAAGTTATGCAAATTAGTGAATTTAATCATTTGCCTGTGACGTGGCAACACGCCAAACTGTCAGGGGAGTTTGAATTTACCCATGCTGACCCTTTTGATCGTATGATTGCGGCTCAAGCTTATTTGGAAGGTTTTGTGTTATTGACTAAAGATAGTGAGTTAGGCATTTTTCCTGCAAAAATTATTTGGTAAATCGGGGCATGGGCTTGGCAAAAGACGATGAAAAAATTGCCTATCCGCAAAATTGGAATGGCTTAAATTCACTCGGTTTTACATTTATAGTTATGAGAGATAAAGTTTAACGAATTAATGGGGATGATGACAAATAATACTGAAATGCAACTGCCAACTAATAGCTACAAAATAATTTATTATTTGTACATGGCTTTTGCTTTTTACTTTCTAATCGGTATTTATGCCAATTTTCACGAAGGTATTTGGGAGATTTTATACCAACTTAGTTTTAGTATGGTTTTTCTTTCAATAATGCCAGCTAGCTATTTTATATTTCAAAAAATGCGACAAGGGAATGATAGTGTTTTAGCCGATATTAGAAGTGGTATTCTGGTCATCATATTTTTGGCAATTATATTATTTCTTGGTTCATTTGAATTTAAACAGAGCTTTTATGCTGTTTTTGAGCCCACCAAAACAGCGATGGCTGATGAATACACAACCCAAATCAAAGACTATCGTGGGACGAAACAGTATTATTTGTTTTTTGATGATAAAGAAAATCCAAACTCTTGCGATAGTCATATACAAAAGTGCAAATATCAATATAAAGTGAGAATCAATAGTGGCACTTATCAAAAGATAAATAATAAACAGCAAATGGCAAAAGACAATCCTTTGAAAATATTCTATAAGCCGAAAGCTGAAATTTTAATGAAATGGGAAGCTATTTAAACTTCCCAATAAATTTACGCTAATATTAGGAAAACCTATGACCCGAATTGAAACCACCTTTAACACATTGCGAGAGCAAAACAAAAAAGCTTTAATTCCTTATGTGATGGCAGGCGACCCAAACCCAACTGTTACCGTCAGCTTACTGCATGAACTCGTTGACCACGGCGCAGACGTCATCGAAGTTGGCTTGCCATTTTCTGACCCCATGGCAGACGGTGAGACTATCGCCCTAGCAGGCGAGCGCGCATTGGCAGGTGGCACCAGTACCCGCCAAGCGATTGAGATGGTAAAAGCGTTTCGTAAAACCAACACCACCACGCCAGTGCTAGTTATGGGCTATCTGAATCCGATTGAAATCATCGGTTATGACAAGTTTATCAGCCTTTGTCAAGATGCTGGGATTGACGGTGTTTTGATGGTTGATTTACCACCACAAGAAGCGGGCGATTTTACCCAAAAACTCGCCAATTCAGCAATGAACGAAATCTTTTTACTTGCGCCAACCACCTTGCCAGAACGCCGTGAGCAAGTGCTAAAACATGGCGGTGGTTTTATCTATTATGTATCGGTCAAAGGTGTAACAGGCTCAAAAGCATTGGATGCCCAAGATGTGGGCGAGCACGTGCAAGCGATTAAAGCACAAACTGCTTTACCTGTGTGTGTTGGTTTTGGTATTCGTGATGGTGCATCGGCAAAAGCAGTCGGACAATATGCGGATGGCGTGATTGTCGGTAGTGAGCTGGTGAAAAACTTTGCGGATGTGGGCAACGATGAACAAAAAATCGCCCATGCCAAAAAAGCCATCTTGGATAAAATGGATGAGCTAAGAGAAGCGATTGACAGTCTTGAGTGATAGAATGGTTTGAGGTATTTGAGGTTAATCATTTCATTTATTGCTAAAATCAGTTAGCATACGCATTATAAAATGAGTTTGTACTTGTACACTCAAACAACTACTATTCAATAGCACTCTTAAATTGCACTGTTAATAGGGACTTATTATGAGCACTGATATGAAGCCTCAACCGATGGGACAGACATTGGAAGAAACTTGGTTAAAACGCCCATTACCCACCATCAAGCCGCGTGCCAAGCAAATACTGACGGCGGTTGAGACCGAACCATCGACTCAATGTCCCAACTGTAATTCAATCATCACCAATACAGTGCTGATTTTTAATAATTACGTATGCCCATCGTGTGACGAACATCTTAGCATGACCGCCCGCACGCGTCTGAACTGGTTTTTTGACCAAGTGGATGACGAGCTGGGTCAGCAGTACCAAGCAGGCAATCCCTTAGACTTTGTCGATAGCAAACCTTACCCAACACGGATGAGCGAAGCGCAAGCCAAGACGGGCGAAACCGAAGCACTTATCGTCATGAAAGGCAAACTCCAGCGGCTACCCGTAGTTGCCTGTGCGTTTGATTTTGCTTTTATGGGTGGCTCAATGGGCTCTGTGGTAGGCGATCGATTCGTGCTCGCTGCCGAGACGGCGCTCAAAGAACAAATCCCGCTGGTGTGTTTTGCCGCATCGGGTGGCGCCCGTATGCAAGAGGGCTTGTTATCACTCATGCAGATGGCGCGTACTGCCGCAGCGATTGAAAAACTCAAACACGCCAATATTCCTTATATTGTAGTACTGACCAATCCTGTGTATGGTGGTGTGACGGCATCGCTCGCGATGTTAGGCGATATCCATTTGGCGGAGCCCAAAGCCATGATTGGTTTTGCGGGCAAACGGGTGATTGAACAAACCGTTCGCGAAGTGCTGGGTGAGCCTTTCCAGCGCGCTGAGTTTTTGGTAGAGCATGGTGTGGTCGATCAAGTCGTCCATCGTCTGCAAATGAAAGAAACGATTCATCGCTTACTCAAAAAAATGACCTATTTTCGTCAGGCTCACTAATTCATTATTATCACGGTTTTATCCATGCAACAGTCAAGCTTACCACCCGCACTCTCATCATCCCCATTGCCGCCTAGCGTTTCAAGCTCGTTAACCGAGTGGCTAAACTACATGCAAGGCATCCATGTGTCTGCGATTGATATGGGGCTTGAGCGGGTGATACCCGTATTTCAAGCATTGGGTATAAAGCAAACCGATGCCTTTGTGTTTACCGTGGCAGGCACCAATGGCAAAGGTTCAACCACCGCCACTATTGCCGAGATTTGTCAACAAGCAGGCTATAAAACCGCTTTGTATCAATCGCCGCATTTACTGGTGTTTAACGAGCGTGTCAGAATCAATGGAAAAATGGTCGATGACCAAACTTTGATTGATGCGTTTACCAAAATCGAGCAGGCGAGGTTTGATTGTGGCTTGACGCTGTCATTTTTTGAAATGACGACGCTTGCCGCTTTTTTGATTTTTGCCCAAAACCACTGTGATGTCTGGGTATTGGAAGTGGGGTTAGGCGGTCGCCTCGATGTCGTCAATGTCATCGATCCAAACCTTGCGGTCATTACCAATGTGGGTATCGACCATGTCGAATGGCTCGGCGACACCCGTGAAAAAATAGCCGTAGAAAAAGCCGGTATTTTGCGTGATAACCTGACATTAGTGTACGGCGAAACTGATATGCCATCAACCATCGCGCCCTTGATTGCACAGCACCATGCCCATTTGCTACAGTATGGCAAAGATTACGGCTACCGCCATACTAAGGGTGGAGCGACATGGCAATATAGCAATAGCGCGGTGACTTTATCGTTGCCTATCCCCAATTTGTCTTTGCACAATACCGCAACGGCTATCACCGCCCTCCTAGCCAGCCCATTGACCATAACCCAAGACCACATTCAAGCTGCGTTACCGAAGGTAAAATTGGCAGGGCGTTTTGACAGCAGACGCATGTCAGCTCGCCAATGGGTATTTGATGTTGCCCACAATGACCATGGGATGCAGTTTTTGCTCAAGCAGTTCACGCCGTATGTACATGCTTACCAACGCCAGCATCCAACCGCCAAATTGCATTTGGTCATATCCATGCTCGCTGATAAAGACATCGAGCCTGTACTCGCCCGTCTACAGCAATTTTCCCAGACGGTTATGCCGATTGATAGTGTTCACAGCGGCGTTATATCTCACCCTAGAGCGAGTAGCCAAGAGCGCTTAACTGAGCTGTTACCGCGCTATTTTAATTCTGTATGTGTTTTTGAGGATTTGAGTTTAGCGACCCAATCGGTGATTGACCGAAGCCAAGATAATGACCTAATTTTGGTGTGTGGTTCTTTTTATACCATCAGCGGTGTACTGACCAGCCAATCACTGAGTGAATAACGAATTTGTGCGTCAAATGATTTTACTTTTCAAAATTTTCAGTTAATATCTCAACAATGGTAAAAACTGCTCACGCGAATTTTGCTATGATTAGTCAAAATTCATTGATTTTTATAGGTTGAAAAAATCATTTATCAAGACACATAAACTAGGGTAATTGGCATGAAATTTTCTAAGCAAGCATTATTGGGTACAACGGTATTGTTAGGCGGTAGCGTGTTGTTATATGCCACTATGCACCAAGTCTTAAACGCGCCTGCCAAACCTGCAGCCAATAGCCAACAAGTTATCGCTAAACCCACGACAGATAAACAATCGGCAATCAGCAACGAGCCACTCACTGCGGATGTCGCAACCGAAAAAAATTTGCTGGCACAAAAACAAAAAGAACGGGAGCAACGAGTCGCTGCGCAAGAACAACAAGCCCAGCAATACATGACCGAGCAACAGCGGATTGAAGCCAAAGCTTTAGCGCGTAGCCGTGCTGAAAATCAACTGTATGCCAACAAAAATGCCGCCAATACCAATTCGGTGGTTGCCAGCTCAGTGACCGCGATTACCCAACCTGTGGTAAAGCCCCGACCCGTTGACACGGTCGCCGCGCCACCACAAACGCAAGCTGCAGTACCCAATAGCGCACAAAATACTGCACAGAGCCAAAGCGCTGCGCAAACTAAAGTACAAGCAGCTACGCCAACGCCCACAGTGGCAGCACCCGTCGTCGCACAGCCACAGCCCGTGGCAAAAACCACCCCTAACAATACTGGTGCCTATCAAGTCAAGGCAGGCGAGGGGTTGATAGGGTTATCACGTCGCTACAATGTGCCAGTCGAGGTATTGGCAAGCGTCAATAATCTCAACACCACCAGCAACTTACGTGTCGGGCAAACTATCACCATCCCGACTGCGGCACAAGTTAACCGTATTACCCAACAAACTCAAGCGCGAGAGCAACAACGTCAAAATGAGATTGCTCGCAAAAAGCAAGAAGCTGAACAAAAAAAGCAACAGGCGCTACTGCAGCAGCAGCAAGAAGTCGCCCGTAAAAAACAAGAAGCCGCGCAAAAAGAGCAGCAAAAACAGCAAGAAATCGCTCGTAAAAAGCAAGAAGCCCAGTTAAGAGAGCAGTTAAAAGAGCAAAAACGTCAACAAGAAATCGCCCAAAAAAAATTAGAAGCTCAGCAACAAGCCCAGAAAAAACAAGCATTCCAAGCGGCACAAGACAATTTAAGGCAGGCGCGTCAGACGGTGAAACAAACGGATGTTAAAGGTACGTTTGGGGTACAAGTTGCATTGGCAACCGACCAAAAAAAAGCCAGTGAAATCACCCAAAAATTACAAGCGGCAGGCTACAAAGTCAAAACCACCCAAACGAGCAAAGGGGTACGTATTGTCGTAGGTCCAGAAAAAGGCAAAGTCGCTGCCTTGGCGCTCAAAGACAAGCTCAATAACGATAGCCGCGTGGATGTCAATAGTGGCTGGGTGCTTTACTGGTAAGCCTATTTAACCTTTTGAAGCCAAACTATGCAAACAAGGCCAAACAACCCAAACAATGCGACATTTTGTGTCGCATTGTTTGTCTATGTGCTTGTGAAAATCACCCAATAGAGGAATAATGCTCCCTTGTGGTAATTATCCTATAGATATGAGTGTGTGGTTAGTGTGACAATTTTTTTAGTGTTAGCGTTTGTGGTGTTTATCCTGTTAGTATTTGCATTTCGTAGTAGTGGTAGTAGCCGTGAAGAGGTTATTAAGCCAGTTCGGGGAGATGAATTAGCGGTATGGCCGTTTGAGCCGATGCCGATTATGACACCGACCGAAGTGATATTTTTTAATCGCTTGCAGCAAGCCGTGCCTGAGCTGATTATTTTTGGGCAAGTACAGCTATCACGTATTATCATGCCAAATGACGATGACGATACTGACCAAGGCTTTTGGTTTAATCGTATTTGCCGTATGAGTGTTGACTATGTGCTGGTCGATCAAGACAAGCAAACCGTACTATTGGCAATTGAATTAGACGACTGGACGCACAATACTCGCCGCCGTCAGCAGCAAGATGAAAAAAAAGACAAAGCGCTGTTGAGCGCAGGCATTTCGATATTACGAATCGATGGGGAAGCCATGCCGGATGCTGCACATTTACGCCGCAAAATCTTAGCGATACTAGGTTAAGATTAAAATCGCAAAAAACTGTAGAAAGTGTTGCATTCAAAAAAAAACTCGCTATAATACTCAAACTCAACATAGGCGATTAGTTCAATTGGTAGAGCGTCGGTCTCCAAAACCGAATGTTGGGGGTTCGAGTCCCTCATCGCCTGCCACATTTTAGTTAGGTTAGCGTGTACGCTGTATTCTAATAATAAAATACGTTTTAATGATAGACAGGGCAGCCTTATGAAACAAATGCTAGAGAACAAACTAGCAGAGCTCAATGGCAAAAGGATGTCTGGTGAAAAAGTGGTTGTCCACGAACCTGCTGCTATTGAGATTGCCAAACGACACTCCCCTAAAGATTTTGCCCTGTGGATTTTTGCTTTTGTCGCATTAATCAGCGCAACTTTAGTCAATCAATATTTACCCGCATATTGGCAACCCGCTAGCAGTTTATGGACGCGCGTGGCTGTTATTGCTGGACTAATCATTGCTGCATTATTGGCACTGGCATTGACCAACCAAGGCAGTGCTTTTAAGACACTTTTGCAAGATTCCCGCGTTGAATTACGCCGTGTGACTTGGCCGACCAAACAAGAAACCCTTGAATATACTTGGCAAGTTGCGGTAGTGGCTGGGATATTAGCCTTTATCGTGTGGTTATTAGATACCGTATTTAGCCAGTTGATTCAATACGTCATTGGTCAATAGCAAAAATTTAGCCAAACCCTTTTATTTGACCCACATCTGTGGGTTTTTATCTATCTAGCAATATCAATATTTTACCTGCATTGCTCATATTTGGTATAGTAGGCGATGTGTTTAGCAATGAATTAGAGGAAGATTATCCATGCGTTGGTATATCGTACAAGCATTTTCAGGCTTTGAAAAACAAGTGCAGCGTTCATTGATTGAACGTATCAATCGCAGCGAATACAAAGAATCGTTTGGTCAAGTACTCGTCCCAACCGAAGAAGTTATCGAAATGCGGGATGGCAAAAAACGCAAATCTGAGCGTAAATTCTTCCCAGGTTACGTATTGATTGAAATGGATATGAACGACAACACATGGCACTTAGTTAAAGACTGTCCACGTGTGATGGGTTTTATTGGCGGTACGCCAGAAAATCCTGCGCCGATTACCCCAAAAGAAGCCGATACCATTTTGAATCGTTTAAATACCAACGAAAATAAACCGCGTCCAAAAACCTTATTTGAGCCAGGTGAAGAAGTATTGGTTATCGATGGTCCGTTTACCGAGTTTAGAGGCTTGGTGGAAAAAGTGGATTACGAAAAATCACGCTTACAGTTGACTGTCAATGTCTTTAACCGTCCAACACCGGTTGAGTTAGAATTTAAGCAAGTAGAAAAAATTAACTAATTTTTAATTTGAATCTACTAATAAAATTGTAACTAAGTGCCAAATTTAGCAATTTTTGCTTTACCTAAGTAAAAATTCGCTTATAATATGGCACTTTATTTTTTCTGTTGTCTGCAAGATTGACAATATCACCCGGGGAGCCAGATAGCCATTCGATGAGTGGGAGTCTAGCGCTATTACCCATAACAGGAGTCTATCATGGCTAAAAAGATTGATGGTTACATCAAACTACAAGTGCCAGCTGGTAAAGCTAATCCATCACCACCTATCGGTCCAGCATTGGGTCAAAAAGGTGTGAACATCATGGCATTCTGTAAAGAGTTCAACGCAGCTACTTCTAGCATGGAACCAGGTCTACCTGTTCCCGTTGAAATCACGGTTTACAACGACAAATCGTTCACCTTCATCATGAAGTCACCACCAGCGGCGTTCTTAATTCGCAAAGCTGCAGGTGCTGCTAAAGGTTCAGGCGTACCGAACAAAACTAAAGTAGGTAAAGTTGACCGTGCACAGTTAGAAGAAATTGCTAACACTAAAAATGCTGACTTAACTGCTGCTGACTTAGAAGCTGCGGTTCGCACATTGGCGGGTACTGCTCGCTCAATGGGTATTGACGTGGAGGGCGTGTAAATGGCTAAATTAACTAAACGTCAAAAAGCAATCGCTGAAAGCTATGATGCGAACAAACAATACACATTGGCTGAAGCGGTGGAAATCCTAAATAAATTACCACCTGCAAAATTCAAAGAGTCAATCGATATTGCTATCAATCTAGGCGTTGACCCACGTAAATCTGACCAAGTGGTTCGTGGTGCTACTAACCTACCTGCAGGTACCGGTAAAACCAAACGTGTTGCCGTGTTTGCACAAGGTGCAGCAGCTGATGCAGCAAAAGAAGCGGGTGCTGATATCGTAGGTTTTGAAGACCTAGCAGAAAGCATCAAAGCAGGTAACATGGACTTTGATGTTGTGATTGCGTCGCCTGATGCAATGCGCGTTGTTGGTCAATTAGGTACAATTTTAGGTCCACGTGGTTTAATGCCAAACCCTAAAGTAGGTACAGTTACCCCTAACGTTGCTGAAGCGGTTAAAAACACCAAAGCGGGTCAGGCAACTTACCGTGTTGATAAAGCGGGTATTATCCATACTACAATTGGTCAAGTAGGCTTTAGCGCTGAACAAATCGAGCAAAATGCGTCTGCATTAATCGCTGATTTGAAAAAAGCAAAACCTGCGACCTCAAAAGGTATTTATATCAAAAAAATCACCCTATCAAGCACGATGGGTCCTGGCATCAACTTAGATGCAGTTCCTTATCGTAATGCCTAAGCTTTAAAGCTTAATGGTGAATTTTTAACATATTATAAATTTAGTTCAGCACAAACGGGTTGTGCTGTCTAAGACCGTAGGTTCTATTGGTTTAATCATAATTCTATTGGTTTAATCGTAAATAGTTTAATTGTGAAAGTTTTTCACAGCCTACGCAGACGGGATGGCAGTTTAATTTATCATTGACTGCCACCGTATCGGAGTGATAATAAGTTGTAATTTAACTTATTATATTAACTAAGTTTATTGGTGCCCTAAGTTAATCATAACTAGGAAACTGATAATATGGAGACAACCCATGGCATTAAATCTTCAAGACAAACAAGCGATTGTTGCTGAAGTAAGTGAATCTGCCAAAGGTGCCCTTTCTGCTGTTGTTGCCGATGCTCGTGGCGTGACAGTAGGTAAAATGACCCAGCTACGTAAAGAAGCTCGTGCAGCGGGTGTTGATATGCGTATCGTGCGTAATACTTTATTACGTCGTGCCTTAGAAGACACTAACTACACTGTGTTAAATGACGTATTTGTAGGTCCAACACTTATCGCATTCTCAACTGAACATCCAGGTGCTGCGGCACGTTTGTTCAAAGAATTTGCTAAAACAAACGATAAGTTTGAAATTAAAGGCGCAGCTTTTGAAGGCGAGTTTATCGCTGCTAAAGATATCGATCGTTTAGCAAGCTTACCAACTTACGACGAAGCGATTGCGCGCTTAATGGGTACGATGAAAGAAGCCGCTGCAGGCAAATTTGTTCGTACTTTGGCAGCATTACGCGACAAAATGCAAGGTGAAGGCGAAGCAGCTTAATTTATTTAAGCAAACTCACCTACGCTTAGCATTTTTTAAACCAAATTCACTTATTTAGGAATACACATCATGGCATTAACTAACCAAGAAATTCTTGATGCAATCGCTGAAAAATCAGTAATGGAAATTGTAGATCTTATCTCTGCAATGGAAGAAAAATTTGGCGTATCAGCCGCTGCACTAGCAGCAGCACCTGCAGCAGCCGGTGACGCACCTGCAGCAGAAGAAAAAGACGACTTCAACGTCGTATTAACTGGCGCTGGCGACAAGAAAGTAGCTGTTATTAAAGCAGTTCGCGAAATCACTGGCTTGGGCTTAAAAGAAGCTAAAGACCTAGTTGAAGGCGCACCACAAACTGTTAAAGAAGGCGTAGCGAAAGCTGAAGCTGAAGAATTGAAGAAAAAATTAGAAGAAGCAGGCGCATCAGTAGAATTGAAATAATTCTCGCACCTAAGTTTTCTAAACTTCAAAAAGCCATTATTGCACTTGCAATAATGGCTTTTTTTTATTATAATCATTCTCTTGACCTTTCGTGTCTGATTGAATATAAGATGGCACACGCACCAAGGACAGAATTGTTCCATGCAAGTTAGAAAGTCTGGTAATGCGTAAAAAAACTTGAGCTAAATACCCCAAAGGTGTTTGGCTTTTTGTCGTCTCTACAGTTTTTGTTTGTATCGATTTTATATTATATCGCTGATTGGGTTATGCATCCTGTGATGATTAACTTATCCGCTGATTGAGCAAGGTTTTAAGATTTCCGTTAGGAAATTGGATTTAAGTTGGTGACCTAAGACTGTAGGGATTGGGTCATCAAATCTTTTAAAAATAGATTCCATCGTTAATAAATGCGCAAAAAACTTAATTTCCTAACAGGAAATGTGGTGATTTGTGGCTTTATCAGTGCACAGCAGTATCAGTGCACTGAAGTATTGATAGATGGGTAGGCATTAACGCTTTGAATGTTTAAGGACTTTTAATGGCATACTCGTATACTGAAAAAAAACGCATTCGTAAAAGTTTTGCAAAGTTGCCCACCGTCATGGACGTGCCATACTTATTGGCCATCCAAGTTGACTCGTATGAGCAATTTTTGCAAGAAAATAAAAAGCCAAAAGGTCGGGAAAACATTGGTTTACAAGCCGCTTTTAATTCTATTTTCCCTATTGAAAGCCATACTGGCAATGCCGAGCTACAATTTGTTGAATACTATCTAGGTGCACCAGAGTTTGATGTGCGCGAATGTATTTTACGTGGTTCAACCTATGCAGCGCCATTACGTGTCAAAATCCGTTTGGTCATCAAAGACAAAGATGTCAAAGACAAAGATGCCAAAGCGGCAATTAAAGATATCCGTGAACAAAGCGTCTATATGGGTGAAATCCCATTGATGACCGAAAACGGTACTTTTGTGATTAATGGTACTGAGCGTGTCATCGTATCGCAGTTACACCGTTCACCAGGGGTATTCTTTGACCATGACAAAGGCAAATCACATTCAAGTGGTAAAGTGTTGTATAACGCCCGTATTATTCCTTACCGTGGTTCATGGTTAGACTTTGAATTTGATGCCAAAGACTTGGTGTTTGCTCGTATTGACCGTCGTCGTAAATTATTGGCAACAGTGATTTTGCATGCCATTGGGATGAATACACAGCAAATTTTAGATGCGTTTTATGAAAAAACCCACGTCTATAAAGGTGATGAGCAATTTGAAATCGATCTTGTCACTGACCGTTTACGCGGTGAAATGGCGCAGTTTGAAATCGTTTCACCTGATGGCGAAGTGATTGTCGAACAGGGCAAACGTATCAACGCGCGCGCGATTCGTAAAATCGAACAAGCCGGTATGACTAAATTGCCTGTGCCTGATGAATACCTGTATGAACGTATTTTGGCACAAGATATCGTTGTGGATGATGAAGTCATTGCACGCGCTAACCAATTGCTTGACCACGAGACTTTGGTCAAAATCAGCAATAACGGTATTAAAGAATTTGATATCTTATTCACTAACGATATCGATCATGGTTCATACATCGCCGATACACTGCGCGCGGATACTGCGATGAGCCGTGAAGAAGCGTTGATTGAAATATACAAAGTGATGCGTCCAGGTGAACCACCAACACTCGATACGGCTGAAAAACTGTTTGAATCGATGTTTTTTAACGCAGACCGCTATGATTTATCAAATGTCGGTCGCATGAAGTTCAACCGTCGTTTGGGCCGTGCCTATGAGCCAACCAATGACCCTGATGTGCAGCGTGAACGCAGTGTGTTGACCAACGAAGATATTATTGACGTATTAAAAATGTTGATTGAAATTCGTGATGGTCGTGGGGTAGTGGACGATATTGACCATTTAGGTAACCGCCGTGTCCGTTCAGTCGGTGAGATGACAGAAAATCAATTTCGCGTGGGTCTAGTCCGTGTTGAGCGTGCTGTTAAAGAGCGTTTAAGCTCAGCTGAAACAGATAACTTATCACCACAAGATTTGATCAACTCAAAACCTGTGGCAGCCGCCATTAAAGAGTTCTTTGGTTCATCACAATTGTCACAATTCATGGACCAAAACAACCCGTTGTCAGAAATCACCCATAAGCGTCGTGTTTCTGCATTAGGTCCAGGTGGTTTAACACGTGAACGTGCAGGCTTTGAAGTCCGTGACGTACACCAAACCCATTATGGTCGTGTGTGTCCGATTGAAACCCCTGAGGGTCCAAACATCGGTCTAATCAACTCACTAGCTGTTTATGCTAAAACCAATGAATTTGGTTTCTTAGAAACTCCGTATCGTAAAGTAGTCGACGGTAAAGTAACGGATGAAATCGAGTATTTATCAGCGATTGAAGAAGTGGGTACTGTGATTGCACAAGCGGATTCGCCGATTGATGAAAGCGGTCAATTGACAGAAGATTATGTCTCTGTGCGTAACTATGGTGAATTTGTACGTATGGCACCAGAGAAAGTGACCCATATGGACGTATCACCGCGTCAGGTTGTGTCTGTGGCAGCAAGTTTGATTCCATTCTTGGAACATGATGATGCCAACCGTGCCTTGATGGGTTCAAACATGCAGCGCCAAGCGGTACCCACTTTACGGTCGGATAAACCACTGGTTGGAACGGGTATGGAACGTCACGTTGCCCGTGACTCCGGTGTGTGTGTGACTGCCAAACGTGGCGGCGTCATTATGGACGTGGATGCGAGCCGTGTCGTTGTAAAAGTGAATGAAGATGAAATGCAAGCGGGCGAAGCGGGTATTGATATCTACAACTTAATCAAATACACCCGTTCAAACCAAAATACCTGTATTAACCAACGCATTATCGTCAACCAAGGTGATGTCATTGCGCGCGGGGATATCTTGGCAGATGGTCCATCAACCGATTTGGGTGAGTTGGCATTGGGTCAAAACATGCGTGTGGCGTTTATGCCTTGGAACGGTTATAACTTCGAAGACTCGATTTTGTTATCGGAGCGTGTGGTTAAAGAAGATCGTTTTACCACCATCCATATCCAAGAATTAACCTGTGTGGCGCGTGATACCAAATTGGGTACGGAAGAAATCACTGGCGATATTCCAAACGTGGGTGAAGCAGCCCTAGCTAATTTGGATGAAGCAGGTATCGTCTATATTGGTGCGGAAGTACAAGGTGGCGATATCTTGGTGGGTAAAGTGACACCAAAAGGTGAAACGCAGCTCACCCCTGAAGAAAAACTACTTCGTGCAATTTTTGGTGAAAAAGCCGCGGACGTTAAAGATACGTCGTTGCGAGTGCCTTCTTCTACCAAAGGTACGGTGATTGACGTCCAAGTCTTTACCCGTGATGGTGTAGAAAAAGACAGCCGTGCGCAAGCTATCGAAAAAGCCCAGCTTGATAGCTATCGTAAAGACTTAAAAGAAGAATTGCGTATCTTTGAAAACGCCGCACGCGGTCGCATTATTTCATTGCTTGACGGTCAGACTGTCAGTGGTGGCGCGGGCTTAAAATCAGGTACGGTATTGAGTGAAGACTCAATGCAAGACATGTCACTTGAAACATTGCTGGATATTCAGCCAACCCAAGAAGATACCGCAGAGCGTTTATCACAAATTGGTGACTTTTTAACCGATAAACAAAAAGAAATCGATGAAAAATTCACTGAGAAAAAACGCAAATTAACGGCAGGTGATGACTTAACGCATGGTGTGCAAAAAATCGTCAAAGTGTATTTGGCAGTAAAACGTCGTATTCAGCCAGGTGACAAAATGGCGGGTCGTCATGGTAACAAAGGGGTGGTATCACGTATCATGCCGATTGAAGACATGCCATATGATGAAAACGGCAACCCAGTGGATGTGGTACTAAACCCACTCGGTGTACCATCGCGGATGAACGTCGGTCAGATTCTAGAAACTCACTTAGGCGGTGCAGCACGTGGTTTGGGCATCAAGATTGATGAGATGATCAAACAACAAGCGGCAGTTGCTGAGTTACGTGATTTCTTAGACAAAATCTACAACCAAATTGGCGGCGAGCAAGTGGACTTAGGCAGCATCAGTGATGAAGAAATCATTGCGATGTCAAAAAATCTACGTGCGGGCGTACCAATGGGTACCGCAGTATTTGATGGCGCTAAAGAACAGCAAATCAAAGGCTTGCTAGAATTAGCGGGTATGCCAACCTCAGGTCAACAAGTATTGTTTGATGGTCGTACCGGTCAACAATTTGATCGTCCGGTGACCGTAGGTTACATGTACATGCTCAAACTCAACCACTTGGTTGACGACAAAATGCACGCACGTTCAACGGGTTCTTACTCACTGGTTACCCAGCAGCCATTGGGTGGTAAAGCCCAGTTTGGTGGTCAGCGCTTCGGTGAGATGGAAGTTTGGGCACTTGAAGCTTACGGTGCTGCTTATACATTGCAAGAGATGTTGACGGTGAAATCCGATGACGTGGAAGGTCGTACCCGCATGTACAAAAACATCGTCGATGGTGAACAGAACATGTCAGCTGGTATGCCAGAATCGTTCAACGTATTGACCAAAGAGATTAAGTCATTGGGTATCAATATTGAGTTAAAAGATCATAGCAAAAGTAAAAACTAAGTCATGATTGTGAGTATGGCGGCTTTAAACGTCACCATACTCAAACTCAATAGTTTACCTTTTTAATGACAAACGAATAAAAATTAACCTTAAATTGAAAGTCAATCTGTAGCGACCTTCAATTTAATCGATGGAGAAGCAGTTTGAAAGACTTATTAGACATCATGAAAAGCCCTGCCGACTCTGGTAACCAAGAGTTCGACAGCATTCAAATTTCTCTTGCCTCACCTGACACCATCAAATCTTGGTCGCATGGGGAAGTTAAAAAGCCTGAAACCATCAACTATCGTACTTTCAAACCAGAACGTGATGGTCTTTTTTGTGCCAAAATTTTTGGACCTGTTAAAGACTACGAATGCTTGTGTGGTAAATACAAACGCCGTAAATTCCAAGGCGTGATCTGTGAAAAATGTGGCGTTGAAGTGACCGCTGCCAAAGTACGCCGCGAGCGTATGGGTCACATTGAGCTAGCAAGTCCAGTCGCCCATATTTGGTTCTTAAAATCATTACCAAGCCGTATTGGTCTACTACTTGATATGACTTTGCGTGATATCGAGCGCGTATTGTATTTTGAAAGCTATGTAGTGACTGACGCAGGTTTAACTACCCTTGAAAAATACCAGTTGCTCGATGATGAAGATTACTTCAAAGCGCTTGAAGAGTTTGGTGATGAATTCACCGCAAAAATGGGTGCTGAAGCGGTGCAAGACTTGCTGCGTGATATTGACGTGGATTTGGAAATCGACCAGTTACGTGAAGAAATTCCTAATACAGGTTCAGAAACCAAACTTAAAAAAATGTCAAAACGCCTGAAATTGCTTGAGTCATTCCGTGATTCAAACAATAAGCCAGAATGGATGGTAATGACCGTATTACCTGTATTGCCACCCGATTTGCGTCCATTGGTACCGCTTGAAGGGGGGCGTTTTGCCACTTCAGACTTAAATGATTTATATCGCCGCGTCATTAACCGTAACAACCGTTTAAAACGCTTGTTGGAACTCAATGCGCCTGACATCATCGTGCGTAACGAAAAACGTATGCTGCAAGAGTCAGTGGATGCGCTGCTTGACAACGGTCGCCGCGGTCGTGCGATTACAGGTAGCAACAAACGTCCTTTGAAATCTTTAGCCGATATGATTAAAGGTAAACAAGGCCGTTTCCGTCAAAACTTACTCGGTAAACGTGTTGACTATTCAGGTCGTTCGGTCATTACCGTGGGTCCATACCTGCGTCTACACCAATGTGGCTTGCCTAAAAAAATGGCACTTGAACTGTTCAAACCCTTTACTTATGCCAAACTTTTACAAAATGGCATCGCGACCACTATCAAAGCTGCTAAGAAAATGGTTGAGCGTGAAGAACCGGCAGTGTGGGATATGCTTGCCAGCGTGATTCGTGAGCACCCAGTGCTACTAAACCGTGCACCGACCCTCCATCGTTTGGGTTTGCAAGCATTTGAGCCTGTACTGATTGAAGGTAAAGCGATTCAGCTACATCCGCTAGTTTGTAGCGCGTTCAACGCCGACTTTGATGGTGACCAAATGGCGGTACACGTACCGTTAACCCTAGAAGCCCAGCTTGAAGCCCGTGCCTTGATGATGTCAACCAACAACATCTTGTCACCTGCCAATGGTGAGCCAATCATCACGCCATCACAAGACGTTGTATTGGGTTTGTATTACATCAGCCGTTCGCACATCAATGCCAAAGGCGAAAACATGACTTTCTCAAACGTGAAAGAAGTGTATCGCGCGCTAGGTACCGGTGATTTAAGCGTCAATGCCAAAATTAAAGTACGTATTGAAGAAACCACGTATGACGAAGAAGGCAATGCCAATACCCTTACCAAAATGGTTGATACCGTTGCGGGTCGCTGTTTGATTTGGAATATTACCCCAAAAGGTATGAGCTTTGAAGAAGTCAACAAAGAGATGACTAAGAAAAACATCGCTCGCCTTATCAATTCTTGCTACCGCAAAATGGGCGTGAAAGACAGCGTCATGTTTGCTGACCAATTGATGTATTTGGGTTTTGCCCAAGCGACGTTGTCAGGTGTATCCATTGGTATGGAAGATATGCTCATTCCACCTACCAAAAATAAAATCATCGAAGCGGCTGATGCAGAAGTTCGTGAGATTGAAAGCCAGTTTGAACAAGGCTTCGTGACCGCGGGTGAACGTTATAACAAAGTCATTGATATTTGGTCACGTACCAATGACCAAATCGCCAAAGCGATGATGGATAACCTATCACAAGATACCGTTGTCAACAGCCAAGGTGAAACGGAAAAAGAAAAATCGTTTAACTCGATTTATATCATGTCGGATTCAGGGGCGCGTGGTAGTGCCGCACAGATTCGTCAGTTGGCAGGTATGCGTGGTCTAATGGCAAAACCAGACGGCTCGATTATTGAAACCCCCATTAAAGCCAACTTCCGTGAAGGCTTAAGCGTTTTACAGTACTTTATCTCGACGCACGGTGCCCGTAAAGGTCTAGCCGATACCGCACTAAAAACCGCAAACTCAGGTTACTTAACCCGTCGCTTGGTTGACGTTGCGCAAGATTTGGTTATCACCCAGCCTGATTGTGGTACCGATAAAGGTATCTTGATGAAGCCACACATTGAAGGTGGTGAAATCATTGAGCAATTGGCTGACCGAGTGCTGGGCCGAGTCACTGCTAAAGATGTGATGTCAAATAAAACAGGCGAATTAGCCATCCCATCGGGTACCTTGCTCGATGAGCATTGGGTAAAAGTGCTTGATGAACATGGTATTGACGAAGTTTGGGTGCGTTCAGTGATTACTTGTGAAGTGCCACATGGCGTCTGTTCACAATGTTATGGTCGTGACTTAGCACGTGGTCACCGCGTCAATATTGGTGAGTCTGTGGGTGTTATGGCAGCGCAATCAATCGGTGAGCCAGGTACTCAGCTAACCATGCGTACCTTCCACGTGGGTGGTGCCGCGAGTGCCGCAGCCGTGGAAAATAGCATTCAGGTTAATAAAGGCGGTACTGTTCGCTTCCAAAACTTGAAATCTGTAAGCCATGCCGACGGTCATTTGGTGGTAGTTTCTCGCTCTGCAGAAATTAGTATTACTGATGAATTAGGCCGTGAGCGTGAGCGCTATAAAGCACCGTATGGTTCGTCAATTCTAGTGGCTGATGGCACCGAAGTTACCCCAGGTCAAACCATTGGTAAATGGGATCCGCATACCCATCCAATCATTACCGAGGTATCAGGTACCGCACGCTTTAGCGAAATCACCGATGGCTTAACCGCTACCATGAAAATCGATGAAGCAACAGGTATGAGCTCATACGAAATCTTGGCAACTAAAGACCGCCCAAGCTCGGGTAAAGATTTACGTCCTGCGATTATCCTTGATACCAAAGAGGGTAAAGAAGTGGTGTACTTCTTACCACAGCAAACCATCATTCGTGTGCGTGAAGGCGATGAAGTAACAACAGGTTCGATTTTAGGTCGTGTACCACAAGAATCATCAGGTACCAAAGATATTACCGGTGGTCTACCACGTGTTGCTGACTTATTTGAAGCGCGTCGTCCAAAAGACCATGCGATTATGGCGGAAATGAGTGGTACAGTAAGCTTTGGTAAAGACACCAAAGGTAAAAACCGCTTTATCATTACCAATGATGATGGCGAAGTGCATGAAGAGTTGATTCCGAAATGGCGTCAAATCAACGTATTTGAGGGTGAACGTGTTGAGCGTGGTGAGGTGATTGCCGATGGTCCACAAAACCCACACGATATCTTACGCTTAAAAGGTGAAACTGAGCTTGCCAACTACATCGTCAATGAAGTACAAGACGTTTACCGTTTACAAGGGGTAAAAATTAACGACAAGCATATTGAAGTGATTATTCGTCAGATGCTACGTAAAGTTGAAATTACCGATGGCGGTGACTCAAATCACTTTAAAGGCGACCAAGCTGAATACGCTGATATCGTAGCCACGAACAAAAAACTCGACGAAGAAAACAAATTCCCAGTCAAGTTTGACCGTTTATTGCTCGGTATCACCAAAGCCTCATTGGCAACTGAAAGCTTTATTTCAGCGGCGTCATTCCAAGAGACAACGCGTGTATTGACGGCGGCAGCGGTTACTGGCAAGATTGACGACTTACGTGGTCTAAAAGAAAACGTGGTAGTCGGTCGTTTGGTACCATCAGGTACTGGTTTAGCTTACCATGCACAGCGTCTAGAGAGTGGTAAAACAACCGCGACAGAGGCTGGTGAAAACCAGTTAGAAGCGTTAGACACCTTGTTTGCCGAAACCATGGAACCTGCGTCAATGTCATTTGAAGACCAATTTGCCGAAGAGTTTAATAGCCAAGATGCAAAATAATCATTAATCAGTCATAAAAAGGTCAGTGCTTGCAACTGGCCTTTTTTTTCATCAAAATATCCGTATCAAATCTCTAAGGAAAAAATATGGCAGGTCGTGTTGCACGTTATCAAGCAGATAGAACCAATCAAAAAATGTATTTTTGCCGAATTTATTGTCAGCAAGCTGAACAGACGCCAAAAGGGCAATTACAGGAAGCACATATTGAAAGCGCGCTCATGCATTTGTACGGCGGCTATTTGGCATTTTTACAAGAAGTAGCGCGCTATTATAATTTAACTATGCCAAACCCGAGTCTGCAATCAATTAGTGATGCCTTGGAGGCTAAAACCCAAGTATCACCTGAAGTCATGCGGTTAAAGCAACTATTAGCTAATGATTATTTGGGCGATATCGAAAAAGCATGGCAGCAAATTATCTATAAACCTGTGCCACCAAACCTGGGAAATGAGAGCGATGAAAGCAACAAAAATGCTAAACTGCCAGTGATTGATGTTATGGCAAGTCCATCAAGTACCAATATTTCAGTCGATATGATTCGACAATGGCGTGGCGATTTGGTGGATACCATTGATAGTTTGCGAGAAGGGATGATTGAGTTTTAATCGTTTAATCAAAATTATTATTTATCAACTAGGTGCTTATCCCCTTAATACTTATCAAAGATCATAAAAAAAGCTCGATTACTAATCGAGCTTTTTTATTAGGCTTTATTAACTAAAGTTTATTAACGACTCATTCGTTCATTGGTTTATTGTTATTTAACTGAGCGTAGTTGATATTGTTACCCGTTGTTGGCATCGGCACCGATGCTTGTTCCTCAGGGCGTTTTTGGGTAACCGCTTGCGGGGGTTTACTGTCATCACTGTTGATTTCATTGCCCTTGCTATCGATGCGTCTAGTACCATTGTCAGTAAGCTCAATGGTTTCCTGCTCTTGTTTTTTAGATTTGGCGCGATTATTCACTGACACCCATTCTACAGGTTGACCTTTGAGCATTTTAGAGGTGAAATCCATCCAAATGGGTAGCGCCGCCACGCCACCAAATTCTTTTTTACCCATACCGATCGGTTGGTCAAAACCGACCCAAACTGTCGTCACCATTCTAGGGTGGATACCAGCAAACCACGCATCTTTGGCATCATTGGTAGTACCTGTCTTGCCACCTACATCTGAGCGACCTAGCGCCCGCGCCTTAATCGCAGTACCGCGCTGGATGACATCACGTAAGATATTGGCCATTTGGAATGCCACGTTAGAAGAAATAATACGCGGCGCTTGCTGTGCTGGAATATACTGGATAGGCATGGGTTTTAGCTTATCAGTGTCGGGACCTGCATCATATAATTGCGCTTCAAGCGACGCTTGGCGTGCTAGCATTTGCTGAGTGCTAGCTTCTAATGCCGCTTCTTCTTTGCTGAGTTTTTTCTTATCTTGTTTGTCTAAATTTTCTGGTTCTTTGGTTTTAGCAAGTGGGTTTGCGTTGAATAAATCCGATTTTTCAGTCGCTTTATCGCCTGCTTCAGCGTCATCATTCTGACCACTTAACAAAGCCGCTCGTTGTTCTTGGAAGGCGGTTAGGTTGTCTTCATTGGTTTGCTGTAAATCATTGTTAAAGCATACCGCACAGGCTTGTTTTGGATTGGCTTGGTATTGCAGCTTACCGTTGTAGTCAAAAATTTGCTGAATAAAATAAGGTTGAATACGGTGACCGCCGTTGGCAAAGGTCGCATAGCCCGTAGCCATCTGTAATGGGGTCGCTTCACCAGACCCGAGCGCCAATGATAACGTGTTTGGCATGCGTTCTTTTTCCAACCCAAACTCATTGAGTAGCTCACGCGTATCAGAGATACCCGCTGAACGTAGTACCCGAATCGATACTAAGTTACGTGATAGGTATAAACCTTTACGCAGTGGAATCATCCCCAAATTGCGACCATCTGAGTTCTTGGGTTTCCATGAGCCGACGGTCAATGGATCATCAGATATCATGGTATCTGGGCTAAAGCCTTTTTCTAGGGCAGTGGTATAGACTAATGGCTTGATGGTTGAGCCTGGTTGGCGATAACCTTGAATCGCGCGGTTAAATTTACTTTTATTAAAATCAAAGCCACCAACGACCGCAAGTAACGCGCCAGTTTCTGGATTGACCGATACTAGGCTACCTTCAACGGCTGGAATTTGCACCAAGCTCCAGCTGGTGTTGTCAGCATTTGATGTGACATACACAATATCATGCAGGTTGACGATATTGTTGGAGATAAATGCTGAGTTTGGATTACGGTAGTGCAGTGTCGCCCAGCGCATGTTTGACCAAGGCACTTTAATTTGAGTACCGTCTTTCATGACCGCATCAAAGCCATTGCCAGGATAGACTTTGGTGACTTCAACCGGATAAAAAGAATGGATAACCGGGAAATTGGCAAGCTTGCCAGGTTTTTCTTTATCTTTTGTATTAGCAGGGGCGCCACGCCAACCGTGGCGGCGATCATACGCAAATAAACCGCGTTTAATGGCGTTTTCTGCAATTTCTTGTGCTTCGCTATTAATGGTAAGCTTCACGCGCCAGCCCGAATTGATGACAGCTTCGCCATATTGTTCCACCAATGAGGCACGGGTCATTTCCGCCAAATACGGTAAGTTTTTATCAAGTTTAGCTTGGTATAGGCGCAGTCCAATGGGTGCGGCAACCGCTTCGTCGTGTTGCACTTGGCTAATTGCGCCATTTTTAAGCATCTGACCCAAAATCCAGTTGCGCCGCTCTAACGCGCGCTCAGGATTAGCAACAGGATTGTATTTTGATGGTGCTTTTGGCAGACCGGCAATCATTGCCATTTCTGCAATGGTTAGGTTATTCAATGATTTACTATAATATTGTTTAGCGGCAGCTTTAATCCCATAGGCACCTTGACCCAAATAAATTTTATTAACATATAAGGTCATGATGTCTTGTTTAGACAGCTTTTCTTCAATTTTGCGGGCTAAAAATAACTCCGTTAATTTACGATTAAGGGTACGTTCGGAGGATAAAAAATAATTTTTGGCAACCTGTTGGGTAATCGTCGACCCACCTGTTTGGCTATCGTCGTCGCTAACCGCTTCGGTCAGTGCGCGCCCAATACCCTTAATACTGATACCACTGTGCTGAAAAAATGACGAATCTTCGGCCGCTAAAAAAGCATTAACCATATTTTTGGGAATTTGCTCATAACTCACTGGCAAAGACATATCATTACCGTATTGACCAATTAATTGGTTATCCTCGGTATAGATTTGTAGTGGCATTGACAGCTTGGCTTTTTTAAGGTCATCTAAGCTTGGTAGGCTAGGTGATATATACATCGCCATACCGTAAAAACCGATGGGGAAAGCTAATACCAAAATAAAAAGAAACGCTAAAATTGCAACCAAAAGATTGAGTAAAAATTTCATCCAAGTAAAGGTAGCAGCAGTCGACTGGGTCATAAAGTCATTAGCTCAAAGCAAAATAAAGCTTTATTATACCTAAAAAAATTTGAGTTCTGTGAAAAATCTATTTTGCTTTTCGCTTGTTTTTAAACCACCCAATAAATTAGTGACAACTAATGGTTGAATCAAATAAATTTCTAAAGTATTGTAGCGTAGTAAAAATCACGTTACTGAACTTAGTATACAAGGAACAAACTTGTGAGGTTATTTACAAAAAACAACAAGCTAGTCGTTGGGGTAGATATCACTACCACTGCGATCAAAATGGTTGAAATAACACGGCAGCAAGGTCTATTTCATTTAAGAAATTACGGCATTGAACCGTTACCTCGCGGTGCTGTTGTTGATAAAAATATTGTAGATATTGAAGCGGTCAGTGACGCCCTCGCAAGATTATCTCGTAGCAGAGGTTTTTCCAGTAAACATATCGCGACAGCCGTAGCAAGCTCTTCGGTTATTAGCAAAATCATTGAGATGGAAGCGGATCTCACAGAGCTTGAACGAGAATCCCTTATACGTCTAGATGCTGACCAATATATTCCCTATCCTTTATCAGAAGTTAATTTAGATTTTGAAGTGATTGGCCCTTCAGCTACGCCTGATATGTGTAAGGTATTGTTAGTTGCCTCTCGCACTGAAAACGTTGACCAACGTGTCGACGCGGGTGCTTTGGCGGGGCTGGATACTAAAATTGTGGATGTGGAGTCTTACGCAGTTGAACGCGCCTTTCAATTGATGGTCGATAGCTTGCCAGGTCAACCTCAGCATATAGCCCTTATTGATATCGGGCACAGCCAAACCACGCTTTATATTGCAAAGGACGGGGAGTTTGTATACAGCCGTGAACAACTTTTTGGCGGCGCCCAGTTAACTGAAAGTATTCAAAATCGTTATGGTTTGACGTTCGAGGAGGCGATGATTAATAAGCGCACCCTGTCATTGCCGGATGATTACTATACTGATGTATTAATGCCATTTTTAGATGACATTGTGCAGCAAATCACCCGCTCGCTGCAGTTTTATTTTTCATCAAGCCAAAATAGCCAAGTAGACTATATTTTGTTGGGCGGTGGTAGTGCCAGCATTGCGGGTCTAGCGAGCATGGTTGAACAAAAACTTGGTACCCGCACAGGTATTGCCAATGCATTTTCAAATATGACGATTAATAACCATATCAACACTGAATTACTGATTATGGACGCGCCAAGCTTAATAGCAGCTTGTGGCTTGGCGTTACGGAGTTTTGATTAATGGCAAAGATTAACTTACTTCCTTGGCGTCAAGAACTTCGTGAACAAAGAAACCGTGAGTTTATGACTTTAGTGGTTGCGGTATTATTATTATCACTACTTGGTGCCTTTGCGGCATGGAGTTACTATAAAAACACCCTAGAAAACCAGCAGCTTGCTAATGAACGCATCAAACAAGAAAACGCTAATTTAGACAAGGCGTTAAAAGAAATCGCAACCCTTGAGCAGCAGCGTGATGATATCATCGCGCGTATGAAAGTGATTCAAGACTTGCAAGGCCGTCGCCCTGTCCCTGTCCGTATTTGGGAAGATATTGCCAGAATTATCCCCGCACAAATGTATTTAACCAGTATGAAGCGTGAAGCTGATACCATCACCTTTACCGGTCAAGCCGACAACCCGAATGTGATTTCGACATTTATGCGCAGTCTTGATGGGACGCAGTGGTTAGAAAAATCGGCTGTGGTCAGTATACAGCAGCCCAATGCGGTGGCTTATCAAGCCCCCACACCCGCACCTGCTGCTGGTAACATCAGTGCTAGCAGTACCAGCGCAACATTACCAGAAGCCAATTACGTGACTTTTGTGGTAACAACCATGGTTAAGCAAACCGACATCGCCAGTGCTACCGCTGCAAGTGGCGTTGCGGCAAGTGCGAGTAAGGAGAAATAACGGTGAAATTAACCAATCCGCTAAAAAGACCGAAACTCGTCAAAAAACCTGTTCAAATTACCGCAAAAAAATCGTTTGATGTTAAAGCCTTTACCGAAAGCTTTAAATCCCTGGACCAAAATAATTATGGTAGCTGGCCTGTGCCTGTTAAGGTTACCGTATTGCTATTTATGGTTGCTGTTATCGCCTTTTTAACTTGGTTTTTGCCGATTAGTACCAAACGTGATGAGATTGCCGCTGCCGAAGCCGAGCAGCAAACCTTGTTAGATGAATATCGCCAAAAAGAATCCAAAGCACGTCATCTAAAAGAATATCAGGCGCAAGTATCAAAAATGCAGTCTGATTTTAAAGAACTGCTCAATCAATTACCCAAAGACACCCGTATTTCTGACTTGGTGGATGGAATTAATATGGTTGGTGTGGGCAGTAATGTCAAATTTCAGGATATTAAAGTTGAACCCGAAGTCTCCCAAGAATTCTTTATTGAGCAGCCAATTCGTATTGCCGCTTTAGGAGATTATCACCAATTTGGCTCATTCATTAGTGGGCTTGCTAAATTACCTCGGATTATTACCCTCCATGACTTTGAAGTTGCCAACCCTAGTCCTAGCCTAGACAAGCTACCAGAAACCAATCTTGTTTTGAACGTTAAAACTTATCGTTCAAAAGAGTTAACTGAAGAAGAATTGAAAAAGGCACAAAAAGATAATCAAAAAAATCCAGCTGGGTCTGACAATAAGGAAGCGAATAATGGCAATTAATAAAAAACCGCTCACTATTTGCTTAGCCCTATTAGCCCTCTTATCTGGCTGTACCGACCGTGTCGGTTTGGCAGAGCAACAAATGCAGGACATCCGTAACCAGCCTGCGCAACCGGTAAAGCCACCGCCGACACCCGAAGTGGTACAAGAGTTTAATTACAGCGCTTCACCGCTGCGTAGTCCATTTATGCCGCCTAGTTTAATGCTGCAAGCCAATCAAGTACAGCAAATGAAAGGGGTGAGACCGGATGTGTCCCGACTCAAAGAGCCACTTGAACAATTTGAGTTGAATGAGCTTACCTACAAAGGTACGATGGTGTCATCATCTGGCGAGGTGTATGGTCTTGTGCAACGCCCAGATGGGGGGATTGCCAGTGTCAAAGTGGGTAATTATATGGGTAAAAATGAGGGGCGTATTGCAGAGATTACCCCAACCCAAATTAACTTAATTGAAATCATACCAGACAGTCGTGTCGGCTATGTCGAAAAAGCAAACTCAATTGTTGCCGCAGTTAGTCAATAAAACAAAGGGATAATTCAATGAATTTTAATGCCTATCCATTTCGAACTTCAACGTCTAAGCTTGCGGTAGCGATGAGTGCGATGTTAGTATCTAGCAGTGTGTTTGCAGCTGATACCATTAGAAATATCTCGGTTACCACGCCGAGCGCTGTGCTAACAGAACTCAATATCGACTTTGCTAATAGTGCTGTGACCCCGACGGCTTATGAACTTGCCTCACCCACACGACTGGTGTTGGATTTCCCCAATGTGAATAATCAAATTTCATCACGGATGCAAACTTATAACCAAGGCTATGTCAACAATGTCACAACGCTGACCAATGACAGTATGACACGTATGATTATTGAGTTGTCAAATCAAGCGACCTTTAGTACACGTGTGATTAATAATCGCCTGGTAGTATCAATGCAGCCGAAAACCACAGCAGCTACCAATCCAGCTATCGTTAAACCTGTGGTGACTACAGCGGCCGTTGTGAGTCAGCCCGCGGTGGTAACGCCTGCTGCCGTAGTGACTGAAGCTGCGCCTGTGATTGCTACACCGCCACCTGTGGTCGTGCAAACGCCGCCACCTGTTGCCGTCGTGACCCAAACACCAAAAGTCGCCCCACCCGCCAATACCATGGTAGTCAAAGTCAATCCTTTATTAAATCCTGCTGCCGCCGTTGTTCAACAATACAACTATGATGGCCTAGCGGCGATTAATTTTAATGGCACCTCGAACGGCGGCGGTAATGTTAGCATTAATTTGGTGAATGACAGCATCCCTGTGGATGTACAGCGCATGGGTGATGAGTTAGTCATTCGTCTGACAGGCGCTACCATTCCAAGTCGCCTGCAAAAACAAATGACCGTAGGTAATGGCTTGGTGCGTGATATTATCGCAACCAACCAAGGACGCAATGGCGTGATTCGTATTACCATGACAGGCGATTATGACTATAAAGCCTTTCAAACAGGTAATCAGCTAAATATCAATATCGATCCCCCCAAACGTCTGCGCGAGCCGACCATTGAAGAGCGTACCTACAGCGGGGCACCTTTATCACTAGAGTTTCAAGATGTCAGCGTGCGGACGATTTTAGAAGTGTTGGCACAACATACCAATACCAATATCGTTGCCAGTGACAGCGTCAGTGGTAACATTACCTTGCGTCTGATTAACGTGCCTTGGGATCAAGCCTTAGATATTATCCTAAAAAGTAAAAATTTGGATAAACGGGTTAATGGTAATGTAATTTGGGTGGCACCCGCGGCAGAACTTGCCAAACAAGAAGCCGATGAGTTAAAAGCGCAACAAGAGAAAAAAGTATTAGACCCCCTGCGTACCGAATATATTCGACTCAACTATGCCAAAGCAGAAAATGTACGAACATTGATTGAAGCAGGCAGAGCAACATCCGATCGTTCGAGCGGTAGTACCTCACTGTTAACAGACAGAGGTACAGTCACAATCGATACCAGAACCAATACTTTGATTGTTAAAGACACCGCTGAAACCATCAGCAACATCCGTGATTTGATTAGTAAAATCGATATCGCTGTCAAACAAGTGATGATTGAAGCCCGCATTGTGAGTGCTAGTGATGCTTTCACCAAGGAGCTTGGAGTTAAATGGGGCATTTTATCGCAAGGCGTGCACAGTAATCGTAATTTATTAGTGGGTGGTTCTGAGCAGACCATATGGGATCTTAAGAAATATAGTATGCAATCAATGACCGTAAATGGGCAAACTGTTGATTATCCTTCATACACTATTACACGACCTGACAATCTTAGTGTCAATCTAGGCGCAGCTAACCCTGCAGGACAAATTGCCTTTGGCTTGTTGAGCATTTCAGATTTACTATTAGATTTAGAATTGTCAGCCATGCAAGCGGATAACAAAGGCGAAGTCATCTCCAGTCCAAAAGTGCTAACTTCTGATAAGCAAACCGCCAAAATCATGTCAGGCACACAAATCCCTTATCAAGAAGCCTCTGCCAGTGGCGCGACATCTACATCCTTTAAAGATGCCGCACTTAGCTTAGAAGTTACTCCAAATATAACACCTGAAGGAAAGATAGGATTAGAGCTATTAATTGAGAATGGTACACCTAATTATTCTACTAATCCAGTTTCTATAGATAAGGATTCGATTAATACGAGTGTAGTTGTCGATGATGGTCAGACTGTAGTTTTGGGTGGAATATTTAAAAATATTTTAGGAAATAATGTTACAAAAGTGCCTTTCTTAGGAGATTTACCTTATGTTGATCGCTTCTTTAAGCGCACCTCAAAAACCAATAACAAGCAAGAATTATTGATTTTTGTGACCCCAAAATTGGTGAATGACACGGGCCGTGTTAATTAATTTACTCCCTAATAGAGCTGTTGTATAACAAAATAGTCTTATAGCACATTGCCACAAATCACAGTATAATGTTTTCAATATATTATAGAGTGATTTGTGGTTTTTTTATGGAGTGTAATCAACCTAAGCCGTTAATTATTTTGATTGGCCCGATGGGTGCGGGTAAGACCACAATTGGTAAACTGTTGGCGCAGCAACTTGGGTTTACGTTTTATGACAGTGATCAGGAAATAGAACGCGTCTCGGGCGCAAGTATTAGCTGGATTTTTGAAAAAGAGGGTGAAGTAGGGTTTCGTCAACGCGAAACACGTGTACTTGATAAACTAACCCAGCTCGATCATGTCGTACTAGCCACAGGCGGCGGGGCAGTTACTATCGCCGAAAATCACCATTTTTTAAAACGGGGTATAATCATCTATTTGCGGGCAGAAGTTGACATTCAGTATGAACGCACTTGTCGTGACCGCAACCGTCCGTTATTACAAATAGACAATCCTAAGCAAAAGCTAACCGAGCTTTTTTGTAAACGTGACCCAATTTATCAGCAGCTTGCCGACATCACCATTGTGACGGGTCACAATTCCCCAAAAAAAATGGTGCATGACATTCTGCTGCAATTGCAAGACGCCAATATAACCGTCTAAATGTCGCAATCTGATATGACAAGCTAATTGATGACAACCTACTAGATGACAAAAAGATAATATTGATATGAGTACTGCCATGCGCCGTGAGTTAATTGTCCATACACGTTCACACGACTATCCCATTTTTATTGGGGAAAATCTCATCGAAACCTTTGATTTTGCTGACTATATTGGCGGCAAACAAATATTGGTTGTCACCAATGAGACAGTTGCACCCTTATATCTTGACAAGCTCGTCGCACGTCTGCCTGCCGATAAACTCGTTAAAACTTGTATTTTACCGGATGGTGAGCAATATAAAACCCAGCAAAGCATTGATAGTATTTATGATCAGTTGATGGAAAATCACTTTAACCGTGACTGTACGCTGATAGCCCTTGGCGGTGGCGTCATTGGTGATATGGTGGGTTTTGCGGCAGCAAGTTTTATGCGTGGTGTGAATTTTATCCAAATTCCCACAACGTTGTTGTCGCAAGTGGATTCTAGCGTGGGCGGCAAAACAGGCATCAATCATCGCTTGGGCAAAAATATGATTGGCGCGTTTTGGCAGCCGCGTCTTGTTTTGGCAGATATGACCACCTTAAAAACCTTGCCACCGCGTGAGTTGTCAGCAGGGTTAGCGGAAGTTATCAAATACGCGTTAATCGGCGATGTGGCTTTTTTGGCTTGGCTTGAAACCCATATGACGTCGTTACGCACGCTCGATTTGAATTTGTTAGCCCAAGCTGTACTGATTTCTTGCCAGCATAAAGCGGATATTGTGGCGCAAGATGAGTTTGAAGCCAATAAGCGTGCGCTGCTTAATTTTGGTCATACCTTTGGTCATGTGATTGAAACACATGAAGGTTATGGCAATTGGCTACACGGTGAAGCAGTCGCGGTAGGCATGATTCAAGCGATGCAATTGTCACAAAAACAAGGTTGGCTTAGCGCGGATGATGTTGACAGAGCCAGCTCTTTAATCGCTCGTGCTGATTTACCCACCCATCCGCCAGCCATTAAGGTGGACACAGCACTGGATTTGATGGGTCATGATAAAAAAGTCAAATCCGGCAAAATTCGTCTCGTATTACTAGAAAAATTGGGACAAGCGGTATTGACGTCAGCGTATGATCCAGCGTTACTGACAGACGTACTGGCTTTGACTGACAAACCTAATTGATATAAATTTTATAGATGGGTTAAAGCGTCATATCGGGCGTTAACCTTACCTCAGACAGAAGGTTGTTTTATGGTGCATTCTTTATCTACGCTGTATCGTTCATGGGCATTTAAAGTGACCACTTGGCTGATTTTAGCGGCGATTGCAGGCGGCTTGACGGTCATGGTGTGGATTGCTTCTGCAGTAAAGCCTGCCAAAAGTGCGGTGAAAGCGGCGAGTAATGCCAATCAAAATCAAGATCCCACCGCGCTACTATTGGCAAAAACACCTGAAGAGCTTAATACTGAAGTTAGACCCATCAAATTTGATGCGGTGATTCGTGATATGCGCAACTATCCCAAAGAATTTAAGGACAGTCGCTTTATCAAGGCCAATAACGGTAAATGGACAGTTCAAGTCATGAACGTGGTGGAGCACGAAGTGGTCACCGATTACCTAAATAGCCGTGACGATCGTGATAAATTTAATTATTTTCGTATCGTCGATGCCCATAACCAAAAACGCTTTGTGGTCACTTATGGCGTATTTGGCTCAGTACAAGAAGCGGTTGGCGCAGCTAAAGTAGTGAATTTTAATTTACCAAAAGAAGTTAAGGCATTTCCTGAAGAATTTAAAATGTATGCCCCACAAATGGATGAGTATGAAGTCGCGCCGCCCCTTCGTGATGTCGGTAAGACAGCCGCGCGAGAAGTCAAACTAACCTCTACACCAAAATTATTGCCCGCGCCAAAAGCCAAAGTTGAACCGCAACCACAAACTGCGACTTCCACAGCAGCAGAACCAAAACGCGTAGCGCCAAAAACTAGCATTGAAAAGTCAGTCAATCCGCAAGAGACCCTTTCTATCCAAGAAGGTAAAGTGATTGCTGAAAGCAACAGTAACGACTCAAATACCACCCGTTCAGAACCAAAAGTTATCAATAGCAAGAATGATAATGCTGACGTTAAACCCAAACAAACCCCTAGCAAGCCGGCTGAAGAAAAGCCAAAATCCAAAGAAGCCTCAAAAGATAGCATGGGCGAGTTAATCAAGCAGAAGTCCCAAGCTAACTAGTGAGGTTAGACGGGTTGGTTTTGGGGTTCAAATAACAGTGGATTTTTTTACCCTTTTTCGTTAATATAACAAAGGGTGCCATTTTTATTTCTTATGGTGTATATAGATAACAAACATGACGGTTATATATTCCAATCTTTTATGATTCAATAGCAAACATTGCACATATTTATAGTATGCCCATTTCTTTGCTACCAGCTTGTTAAGGGAACACGCTTATGTCTTCAAATCAGTATTCAGATCAGCATAATCTTTACCAACCCGATGTGTTCAAAGACAACTGTGGGTTTGGTTTGATTGCGCATACCCATGGTGAAGCTAGTCATGACTTAGTGCAAACAGCGATTCATAGTTTAAGCTGTATGACCCACCGCGGTGGCGTGGCAGCTGATGGTAAGACAGGCGATGGTTGTGGTCTATTGATTGCGACGCCCAAAGTATTTTTTAAAAAAATCGCTTCAGACAATGGCTTTACCCTAAACGAAATTTTTGCCGTCGGCACGGTATTTGTTAACCTTGATAAAGCATTAGCACAGCATAGCCAAGATACATTAAGCCAAGCGATTGAAGCACAAGGTTTGCTAGTCGCTGGCTGGCGTGATGTGCCGGTTGATTTAAGTATCGTGGGTGACATTGCCCGTGAATCACTCCCAGGCTTTAAACAAATTTTAGTCAATTGCCCAATCAATATGGACGAGGCAACGTTCAACCGCAAATTATTCGTTGCACGCCGCAAAGCAGAAATCGCGCTGAAAGATGATCCGTTATTTTATGTGACGTCATTGACCTCACAAGTGGTTATCTATAAAGGCTTAGTCATGCCTGCTGATTTGCCCGCGTTCTTCTTGGATTTGCAAGACGAACGTTTGGCGTCACACATTGTGGTATTCCACCAACGTTTCTCAACCAATACCCTACCAAGATGGCCACTCGCACAGCCTTTTCGCTATCTTGCCCACAATGGTGAATTAAACACGATTGACGGTAACCGTGACTGGGCGGTCGCTCGTACGCCAAAATTTGTCACCGATTTGATTCCAGAGCTGCAAGAATTACAGCCACTAGTCAACCGTGTGGGCTCTGACTCATCAAGCTTAGACAATATGCTTGAAGTACTGGTGTCAGGGGGCATGGATTTATTCCGTGCGCTTTCTATCCTTGTGCCGCCAGCATGGCAAAATGTTGACACGATGGACATGGATTTACGCGCGTTTTATGAGTTTTACTCACAGCACATGGAAGCGTGGGATGGTCCAGCCGGTCTAGTCATCCAAGATGGTCGCTATGCGGTTTGTATGCTTGACCGCAATGGTTTGCGTCCATCACGTTGGGTGACTACCAAAAATGGCTATATCACCGTGGCTTCAGAAATCGGCACTTGGGATTATCAACCTGAAGACGTGATTGCTAAAGGTCGCGTCGGACCGGGGCAAATGCTAGTAATTGACACTGAAACTGGTAACATCATGGATACCAAAGCAGTGGGTCGTCAGCTGAAAAAAGCCCACCCATATCGCCTATGGTTACGGGAAAATGCGGTACGTCTACGGGATGATGAACAGCTAGAAGAAAAAGCTTACGAGCAACGTGAAACAGGCGAGCATCTGTTAGCGCTGCAAAAAATGTTCCATATCACCAATGAAGAACGCACAGAAATCATTCGTCCTTCAGCCGAAAACGGTCAAGAAGCCGTTGGTTCGATGGGGGATGACACCCCGATGGCGGTACTGTCAAAACAAGTTCGTCACGTGGCTGATTTCTTCCGTCAACAATTTGCTCAGGTTACCAACCCACCAATCGATCCTCTGCGCGAAGCGATTGTGATGTCATTGGAAACTTGTTTGGGTAGCGAAAAGAATATTTTTGAACCCACGCCAGACCATGCCAACCGTATCGTGTTGTCATCGCCTGTGTTGTCATCGAGCAAAATGATGCAACTGCGCAGCGTCACAAAACCAGGTTTTGAAATTGAAACCATTGATTTAAATTATGATGAATCAATGCCATTAGAAGATGCCATCAAACACATCTGTGAGCAAGCTGCCCAAGCGGTACGCGCAGGTAAAGTATTGATTGTATTATCTGACCGCAATATTGAAAAAAGTAAAGTACCTGCCAATGCCATTATGGTGACGGGTGCGGTGCATCATCACCTGATTAATGTAGGTTTACGCGCAGATGCCAACTTAATCATCGAAACAGGTTTGGTACGTGATTCTCACCAATTAGCGGTCTTGTTAGGGTTTGGTGCTACCGCGGTTTATCCATACTTGGCTTACAATGTGATTGCAGACTTGGTCGATAAAGGCGACTTGCTTGGTGATCCGCTTTACGCCAAAAATAACTTCCGCAAAAGCTTGGATAAAGGCTTATTAAAAATCCTATCAAAAATGGGTATTTCCACCGTCTCTTCTTACCGCGGCGCGCAATTGTTTGAAGCCGTGGGTTTGTCAGAAGAAGTGGTTGAGCTTTGCTTTACTGGGGTTGAAAGCCGTATCTCAGGTGCCACGTTTGACGATTTGGCGATTGACCAACAAATCTTGGCAAAAAATGCCTTTACCAAACGTGTACCGCTTGACCAAGGCGGCTTGTTAAAATTCGTCTTTAACAAAGAATACCACGCCTTTAACCCAGATGTGATTCAAGCGCTACATAAAGCAGTACGCACGGGCGATTACGACAACTACAAAGAATATGCGTCGATTGTCAACAGCCGACCCGTAGCGACGTTACGTGATTTGCTGCAGTTAGATACTAGTAAATCCATCAGTGTTGATGACGTTGAGCCCATTGAACAAATCCTAAAACGCTTTGACTCAGCAGGTATGTCATTAGGCGCCTTGTCACCAGAAGCACACGAGGCGATTGCAACCGCGATGAACACAATTGGCGGACGTTCAAACTCGGGTGAGGGCGGTGAAGATCCCACACGTTATGGCACGATTCGTAACTCAAAAATCAAACAAGTCGCCTCAGGTCGTTTTGGGGTTACGCCGGCTTACTTGCGTTCTGCCGAAGTCATGCAGATTAAAATCGCGCAGGGGGCAAAACCCGGTGAAGGCGGTCAGTTGCCGGGTGGTAAAGTAAATAGCTTAATTGCGCGTTTGCGTTACTCAGTGCCAGGTGTGACCTTGATTTCACCGCCACCGCATCATGATATCTATTCGATTGAAGACTTGGCGCAGCTAATTTTTGACTTAAAACAAGTCAATCCAAACGCGCTTGTATCAGTCAAATTGGTGTCGCGTCCAGGTGTAGGTACTATTGCAACGGGCGTGGCAAAAGCGTATGCCGATTTGATTACCATTTCAGGGTATGATGGTGGTACCGCAGCGTCTCCTTTATCATCAATTCACTATGCCGGCTCGCCTTGGGAATTGGGTTTATCTGAAGCGCACCAATCGCTTCGTGTCAACGGGTTACGTCATAAAGTGCGCGTGCAAACAGATGGTGGTCTAAAAACTGGTTTAGACGTAGTTAAAGCGGCAATATTGGGGGCGGAAAGCTTTGGTTTTGGTACCACGCCAATGATTGCCGTGGGCTGTAAATACCTTCGTATCTGTCACCTAAACAACTGCCCAACGGGCGTGGCAACGCAAAAATCAGAACTGCGCGATGAGCATTTCATCGGTGAAGCCGAAATGCTGATTAATTTCTTTAGATTTGTGGCACAAGAAACCCGTGAATGGTTGGCCGCATTGGGCGTGCGTTCAATGGAAGAGCTTGTGGGTCGCACCGACTTACTATCAGTCATGTCAGGCAGCACCAACAAGCAACAACACTTGAACCTAGCGCCGCTATTATTTACCCATAGCAAAGGCGATGGCAAACCACAAACCTGCCAAGTTGAGCGCAATGAGCCATTTGACAAAGGCTTGCTCGCTGAACAAATGGTTATCGATATGATGGATACCATCAAATCAGCCAAAGGCGGTGACTTTAGCTATCGTATCGGCAACTGTGACCGTTCTATCGGTGCGCGTATCTCAGGGGAGATTGCTGCGCTGCATGGCAACAATGGTATGGCAAGCGCGCCAATCAACTTGCACTTAACCGGCACCGCGGGTCAAAGTTTAGGTGTGTGGAATGCAGGCGGTTTAAACATTAAGCTTGAGGGGGATGCCAACGACTACGTAGGTAAAGGCATGGCAGGGGGTGAAATCGTGATTTACCCACCAAAAGGCTCGACGTTTGCTAGCCAGCAAACCGCTATCATCGGTAACACCTGTTTGTATGGTGCCACAAGTGGTCATCTATATGCAGCAGGTACTGCAGGTGAACGTTTTGCGGTGCGTAATTCAGGTTGTTTTGCGGTGGTTGAAGGTACCGGTGACCACTGCTGTGAATACATGACGGGCGGTGTGGTGACGGTGTTGGGTAAAACCGGTCTCAACTTCGGTGCTGGTATGACAGGGGGTTTTGCTTACGTACTTGATTTAGATGGCGATTTCTTTGACCGTTGTAACCATGAGCTTATCGATATGCATCGTATTTCAAGTGAGCAAACAGAAAATCACCGTATCAACTTGATGTCGATTATCAAAACTCACGTAGCAAAAACAGGTAGCCAATGGGGTCAAACCATCCTTGACGACTTTGAGCATTATGTTCGTAAGTTCTATTTGGTCAAACCAAAAGCCGCGAACATTACTTCGCTACTAAAAACGACCATGGCAGACCCACAATAAGCGATTGTGTAGCATAATTTGATGATATTGGATTGCTAAAGGTAGCGCGTGACCAGCGCTCTACCTTTAACTTAAATTTTAAAAGTTCGCTGTCAAGCAGGTCGGTATACAGTGAATCGCTGGATACCACTCACTTAGGAGCATTGCTTTAGGAGCATTGGGGCATGGCAAAACGATTACACAACGATTTTCAGTTTTTAGACGTCGCACGTGTCGACCCTTCAAAAAAAGACATCAATACCCGTACTCACGAGTTTGTTGAGATTTACTATCCATTTGAGCAAGACAACGTAACTGACCAAGCGCACCGTTGTCTTGAATGTGGTAACCCTTACTGTGAATGGAAATGTCCCGTTCACAACTACATTCCAAACTGGCTAAAACTGGCTACCGAAGGTCATATTTTCCAAGCGGCAGATTTATGTCACCAAACTAACACGTTGCCGGAAGTCTGTGGGCGAGTATGTCCTCAAGACCGTCTGTGTGAAGGGGCTTGTACCCTCAATGACGGCTTTGGGGCGGTCACCATTGGGAACGTGGAAAAATACATCACCGATACTGCGTTTGCGCTAGGCTGGCGTCCAGATATGAGCGGTGTGACTTGGACGGATAAAAAAGTTGCGGTGATTGGCGCAGGTCCTGCGGGTCTTGGCTGTGCTGACATATTGGTCCGTAATGGCGTCAAACCTGTGGTGTTTGACAAACGCCCTGAAATTGGCGGACTACTGACCTTTGGTATTCCAGAATTTAAAATGGAAAAAAATGTCATGCGTCGTCGTCGCGAAGTGTTCGAAAGCATGGGCATTGAATTTCGTTTAAATACCGAGATTGGTAAAGATGTCACCATTGATGAGTTACTCAGTGAGTATGACGCGGTGTTTATGGGTATGGGTACCTATACCTATATGCGTGGCGGTTATGCCGGTGAAGAGCTATCTGGCGTGTATGATGCGTTAGATTTTTTAATCGCAAACGTCAACCGCTGCCAAGGTTGGGAAACGAACCCACAAGAGTACATCGACCTACAAGGTAAAAAAGTGGTCGTCCTTGGCGGTGGTGATACCGCGATGGACTGTAACCGTACCAGTATCCGCCAAGGTGCAACTTCTGTGACTTGTGCCTACCGCCGTGATGAAGAGAATATGCCAGGCTCACGCCGTGAAGTGCGTAATGCGCGTGAAGAAGGCGTACAGTTTTTATTTAACCGTCAGCCGATTGAAATTATCGGTTTAAATGGTAAAGTAACCGGTGTTAAAGTAGTGACTACTAAACTTGGCGAACCCGACAACCGTGGTCGCCGTAGCCCAGAGCCTATTCCCAATTCAGAAGAAATCTTGCCAGCCGATGCGGTGATTATGGCATTTGGTTTCCGTACTAGCCCAGCTGAGTGGTTTACCACCCAAGGCATCGAGATGGATAATAGTGGACGGGTGATTGCACCTGAGTTACAAACTTATAAGTACCAAACTAAGAATCCAAAAATCTTCGCAGGTGGCGATATGGTGCGGGGTTCAGACTTGGTGGTAACCGCGATTTGGGAAGGTCGTGAGGCCGCTAAAGGTATCCTAGATTACTTGGATGTTTAAGCGTGAAACTTCTTTAGCTAACAATTGCTGTTAATTACGTCAAAAAACCCAATATCGATTGGGTTTTTTTACAGGTAAATTTCGGTGCGTTTTTGTCCACTTTAAGCTATTATGTCGCATAAATTCATCATACCACTAGGTCAATGACATGCCATTTACGCAGCATTTTCGTCCCGCTACTTGGGCAAAATTACGGTGTCAACATGCCAATCTTTATCAAATCGATGAGCAGCTGTTTCGTAGTGAGCAGCTAACGCCCGATGATATCGGTATTATCCAGCAATACGGCATCAATACGCTTATCAATTTACGATTTTTTGATCGCGATGATAACGAAGAAAATTTAGCCAACTTACCGCTGACCTTTATCAATCACCCATTGATGACTTGGGCGATTAAGCCGCAGCAACTTGCTGAAATTTTGTATGATATTTTGTGGCACCAAGCGCGTGGCGACAAGGTGCTCGTGCATTGTTATCACGGCTCAGATCGCACGGGTATTACCGTTGCTATGTATCGCATTTTGGTACAAAACTGGACGATTGAGCATGCCAAAATTGAAATGCAGGACGGCGGGTATGGCTTTCACTGGATTTGGATTAATATCAGCAATTTATTGACCGAAAAAAAAGTGCAAGAAGTGCAACACGCTTTGTTAGCGCTACAACGCCAAAAGCCTTATTATTAGCCAACCTTAAAACCCATCAAGCGACATTAACTTTGGATAGCCTGTGAATATCAAACGACTGTTAGGTGAAACCATTATCTATGGTATCGGTGCGATTTTACCCCGTGTCATTACCTTTTTACTCAATCCGTTGTATATCAATTACATTGATAAAGAAGCCTTTGCTATCTTTACCAGCCTATATGCTTGGATTGCTTTTATCAATATTGTGCTCACTTTTGGTTTTGAAACATCTTATTTTCGCTTTTCAGGAGAAGATAAAACAGGCGCCGCCGAAAAAAATGTGTTTAGCACGGCGTTTTGGTTTATTGCCATGTTGGCAGGCAGTTTTTTGGTCATGGTGTTGCTCTTTAGCAATCCGCTATCAATCCTGATGGATTATGGCAATCATCCTGAATTTTTGCGTTGGTTTGCTTGGATTGCGTTTTTTGATGCAATTTGTACCATTCCGTTTGCTTGGCTACGTTATCACAACCAGCCTGTGAAGTATTCGGTGGTGCGGGTAGTGTCGATTTTGATACAGACTGTGGTGGTTATTGCGCTGTTTCGCTTTGTGCCTATTGATGCTGCCAAAAGTTTCGGCTTGACCGAGCAAGTGGCGTATCCGTTCTTTGCCAATTTAGTTGCCAGTCTCGCCACTTTTATGATGCTGTTCCCGATTATTAAAAAAGTACGCTTACATTTTGATAAAGCCTTGTTCAAACGTATGATTCGTTATTCTTATCCGGTCATGCTGGCAGGGTTGGCGTTTATGGTGAATGAAAACTTCGATAAAATCATCCAATATTATATGATTGATAAAGGCGATGCGGGGGCATACGGCGGCTGCTATAAATTGGCGGTGTTAATGACTTTGTTTGTGACCGCCTATCGGATGGGGATTGAGCCGTTTTTATTTAAACAAATGCACCACGCCAATGCCAAACATACGTATGCCATGATGACGGAGTATTTTGCTTTATTTGCATCGGTGGTGGCGCTTGGGATTATTGCCAATATTTCATGGCTTAAACGGTTATTTATCACCGACCCCAGTTATTGGACAGCGATTAATATCGTACCGATTATCGTCATTGCAAACCTATGTTTTGGGATTTATTACAACCTATCAACTTGGTATAAGGTAACTGACCGTACTGGGATTGGCTCAGCCATCTCGTGGCTTGGGGCAGGATTGACTATTTTGCTCCATATGCTGTTTTTAAAACAATACGGCTTTATGGTGTCGGCGTGGGTGACGCTTTTTGTTTATTTCCTCATGATGATAGTATCGTACGCGCTTGGACAGCATTTTTATCCAATACCTTACCAAACCAAAAAAATCGTTTTCTTTTTGGGTACGCTAATGCTGTTTAGTGTGATAATCGTCAGTGCTTTTCAAATGAATTTTTGGTTATCCAATACCTTATTACTGGTCTATATTGGCTTAATCGGCTATAGCGAGCGCGCGCTGTTAAAAGGTTTGGTAAAGGCAAAAGCGTCATGATTGAGGCTCAATAATATTTTAATGGGTCCCAGTATTTAATTTAGCCAAATTACCCTTATATCAGTTACTAGTCGCAATTGATTCACCTTGCGCAAAAAAGTTTGCTATAGTAACAGCAGGAGAATCAATGAATTGCTACTTACCTGTGATAGACATGGGTAAGTCATCTCATGAGAAGGAGTTTTTCATGCAACAATCAAGTACACCGCAAGCAACTACCCAGCCATCCAATCCTCTATTAGCGAATAATGAGCAACTGATAGCAGTGTCTGCCAAAGATATTGTTAAACAACATCTCGATAAGCTCGGTATACCCCAAGATATTGAGATTGATGATGCCGAATTTGCAGAAAAAAAACAGCGCATTGCCGATTTGTTAGAACAGCATAATGCCACGTTAATTGCTCACTATTACACCGACCCAAAAATCCAAGCAATTGCCGAAGCCACAGGCGGTATCGTATCGGATAGTTTAGAGATGGCGCGGTTTGGGCGTGATAGTGATGCCGATGTGCTGATTGTTGCAGGCGTCAAATTCATGGGTGAGACCGCTAAAATCCTAAGTCCTGCAAAAACGGTATTAATGCCAACGCTAGAAGCCACTTGCTCACTAGATTTGGGTTGTCCGATTGAAGATTTTAGCGCGTTTTGTGACCAGCATCCTGACCGTACTGTGGTCGTGTATGCCAACACCTCAGCGGCTGTTAAAGCGCGGGCAGATTGGGTGGTGACATCGAGTATCGCGGTTGAGCTCATTGACCATCTAGACACCCAAGGTGAAAAAATCATTTGGGCACCTGACCAGCATTTGGGGCGTTATATCCAGCAAAAAGTGGGCGCAGATATGCTACTGTGGGATGGCGCTTGTATCGTGCATGAAGAGTTCCGTAGCCGCAGCCTAAAAACCATGAAAGAGATGTACCCCGATGCCGCCGTGTTGGTACACCCAGAATCACCGATTGAGATGACCCAGATGGCAGATGCTGTGGGTAGCACCAGTCAGCTGATTAAAGCGGCGCAAACCCTACCGCACAAGATGTTCATCGTCGCCACGGATCGCGGTATTTTTTATAAAATGCAGCAAGCGGCACCAGATAAGGTGTTTATCGAAGCGCCGACGCGTGGCGAAGGTGCAACCTGTCGTTCATGTGCGCACTGCCCGTGGATGGCGATGAATGATTTAGACCAAATCATCCATGCACTGGAGAAAGTAGGCACGCCTGACGCCGTACCGCACGAGATTTTTGTTGATGCGCAGCTAATCGAACAAGCTAAAAAACCCCTAGATCGCATGTTGGCGTTTGGCGCCACGCTCAAAAAATAGACATTAAAAACCATTGTCTGTTTTTAAAATATTGAAAAAAGTCGTTGACAGCCTAACTAACTTGCTTTAATATACGCACCACTTAGCGATGATAGCCTTTAAGCTTACCATTGCTAAGGTTTTGAAGTAACAATTAAAGCCTAGTTAGGCAATCGGAGTGTAGCACAGCTTGGTAGTGCACCTGGTTTGGGACCAGGGGGTCGAAGGTTCGAATCCTTTCACTCCGACCATTCATTCTTTAAACTTACCCAAGTTGAAAAGATGAATCAAGAGCCGAGCAGGCTTTTTTTATGCGCCTGTAGCTCAGTTGGATAGAGCACCCGCCTTCTAAGTGGGTGGTCACAGGTTCGAATCCTGTCAGGCGCGCATTTTGCTAGTCTGTAAAACCTACCTTATGGCGGATGTAGCTCAGTTGGTAGAGCCCCGGGTTGTGATCTCGGTTGTCGTGGGTTCGAGTCCCATCATTCGCCCCATATTTTAAAAAAGCCCCTAATTCATTGAATTAGGGGCTTTTTTTATGCCTTGTCTTTTCCCTTATCTATTTATCACGTTTGCAAATTTGTTATAAAAAACAATGGTTGTGCTACACTTTTTTAGGATGAATTATTATCTATTTTATATACTAGGGTCATATAGTGTACTAGAAGATAAGCTCGTAAAGGTAAATTGCCAATAGCGTAACTTTACCTGATGGAAAACCTCAAATAAAATGGCGTGAGACCCTGAATATGATACGAAGTACAACGATGTTTTATCAACTTGCTATGACCAGTGTTGCGATAAGTGGCTGCATAGTTGTCAATACTGCCCAAGCGGCTACTAGGCTGCCAAAATCCCCTTGGCAATCGCATGCATCACTCAAAAGTAATCAAGTTAGCCCAATTTACCACCAGCAATGGCGACAATCTGATTATAAATATTGCCCAATTTTAGCCATTGCTAATCATTCCTCAGTCAATGTTAAAACTGCACAATCACGCGCTGCCAATTTTTCAGGTGGCTTTGCGGTGGCGTATGATTTGAAAAACTATAAAGGCAGGCCTTTACGCAGTGCTTATGGCGTAGCCAATGCAGGTACCACATCTAAGCGTGACTTGTACCAGGGCTGGGCATACCGTAAAAACTATGCCGATGGCAGTTATGTGACGCTTGGGCGAGAAGGCAATAACCCGCAGGGTAAAATGCTGGCTTACCTAGTGCTGGACAATGGCTGTTTTTATAACATCTGGAGTCAATTAAGTAGTGAGCATTTGCAAAAAATGATAGGTCAATTACGCTATGTCAATTGAGGAAACAAAAAGTAGCTATAAAAATTAGCGACAAGAAAGTAGCCATAAAAAAAGCAACGATGCCGCGTTGCTTTTTTGAATTTGTTTTTTTTGAAAGTTGCTCGTTTTAAATTTTCTTGTTTTAAGCAAATTCATGCAAAGAAATTTTCTAGCACCTTACGCTGACTGCTTTGCCAGTGTGACCAGTCTTTGGCTGAGTCGGCCAGCGAGCCCCGCCAGCCTTTGATATTGCCTTTCATGGTAGATAACCGATGTTGGCTGGTGGTATTAAGCAGTGTCGGCTGTTTTTGCAAACGCTCAAGTGCAACTAAGGCAGCAGGGCGGTCATTACACAATAATCCCATATCGCAGCCTGCCGTTAAGGCAGCCGCAATACGGTCACCTGCATCACCTGCAACATGTGCCGCTTTCATCGACAGGTCATCGGAGAACAATACCCCATTAAAACCTAGCTTGCCACGGATAATTTGCTGCAGCCAAATCGATGAAAACCCTGCAGGTTTGTTATCAACTGTGCTAAATACCACATGAGCGGGCATGAGCGCATCAAGTAGCGGCTTGTTGCGAATAAATGGCTGCATATCGTATTGGCGAATCTCATCATAACTGCGCTCATCGGTGGCATCATCCACATGAGAATCCGGTGCAACTGAGCCGTGACCGGGAAAATGCTTGCCCGTGGTTGCCATTCCTGCAAGCTTCATGCCGCGCATAAATTCAGCAGATAAGGCGGTGATTGCAATCGGATGGGCGTGAAACGCGCGATCACCAATCACGCGGCTAACCCCATTGATATCAAGTACAGGCGCAAAACTAAAATCAATCCCAACTGCTAGGACTTCGCTTGCCATCAAATAGCCCGCACAATAAGCAAGATCAAGCGCAGTGATAGGGTCATGCTCAAACCTTTCACCGAGTTTACCCATCGCAGGTAGCGGCGAAAAACCCGCGCGCAAGCGAGCGACACGTCCACCTTCTTGGTCAACGGCAATTAGAATATTGGGCTTGATGGCACGCATACTATCGGTCAGTTCGCGTACTTGCTCAGGGCTTTCTACATTGCGTCCAAACAAAATCACGCCGCCAACTTCCGGTTGGCGTAGCAGTGCTTCATCTGCTAGGCTAAGCGCTGTGCCTTCAATATCGAGCATGAGTTGACCGACTGCTTGCATGCGGTAATCCTTCTGGGTATTGCTTGCCGCCAACTACTAGGTAAACTTAGTTTTAGGCAGGAAAATTTTGAAAAACATAGCATACGCTTTTTTTGATAAAAATGCGACTAGCTTACTGGCGATTATTATTAGCGAATATTACTGACGGTTGAGCCGTGATGGTGGTGGCAACAAACTGATATCACTCACCCGACAAGGATTGATATCAATCCCGCCACGGCGTGTGTACCATGCGCGTACCATGAGCGTTTTTGGCGCAAAGGCTTGGGTTAAATCACTAAAAATCTGCTCCACGCATTGTTCATGAAAGCCATTATGCTGACGAAAGCTCAAAATATACTCAAGCAGCCCTGCTCGGTCAATCGCTTGGCTATCTATCTGAATCTCCAGTGTTCCCCAATCTGGCTGATTGGTGACAGGGCAGTTTGAGCGCAGCAGATGCGAATGCAAAATTTGTAACTGGCTATCCGAAGCGACTTGATTGGCAACGGTCAAGCTTGAGGGATTGACATCACTGACGATGGCGATTTTTTTACCGATAATATCTAACGCGTTATCAATGCAGTCACCCTGCGGCGCGCTGATGGGTAAGCTATTTGCGATGTTCACCTCAAAAATCTCAAGCGTCACATCGGTTTTTAGACAAGCGGATAAATCTTTTTCCACCGTTGCTTTAACAGCTTGTTGGTTATCAAATTCAGTGAAATTTAGGCTATTAAAATAAAGTTTGAGCGATTTTGATTCGACAATATAGTCAGATGTGGCAGGGATGGCAAGGCGCGCCATTGCCACCTGTGATATGCCTTGCGAGTTAAGCCAAGACATTTCAAAAACCTGCCACCAGTCCATGCCAATACTTAAGGCGTCAGCAGGCAGTGCCAGCTTTGCCCGTCCCAATGCACGGGCAATGGGGTAGAGCATATCGGGGGCGTAGGTTTTTGGATAGCTGGTGGATTGACCCAAAATACCGTGAGTTTCAAGTGGTTTCATATTTTTTTAATTTAACTAAGTTATAAACGAACGCGTGAGCCATCTGCTAAAAGATAATACGCAATGCCATAAAATATCGCGGTAAAAATCCCAATCGCCACCAAAGATGACCATACATTGACATCTGAATGACCCAAAATACCATAACGAAAAGCATTGACCATATAAACAATGGGATTTAGTAGCGATATGTTTTGCCAAAATCCTGATAAATCTTTAAGTGAATAAAACACACCGCCCAAATATGTCAAGGGGGTCAACACAAAACTGGGTACGATGGAAATATCATCAAACGAGCGCGCAAATACCGCATTAATCATACCGCCCAGCGAAAACAATGCTGAGGTCATCACCACAGTAAAAATCGTGACAAATGTATGCACCAGTGATAACTGAGTAAAAAACAACGCGAGTACCGTCACAATCGCGCCAATGGTCAACCCCCGAAACAAACCGCCCGCGATAAAGCCTAGTAAAATGGTATGTTTAGAAATCGGACTGACCAGCATCTCTTCGATATTACCATGGAACTTAGTGGCAAAAAAACTCGATACCACATTGGAGTAGCTATTGGTAATCACCGACATCATAATCAAGCCAGGCACGATAAACTGCATGTAGGAGACACCGCCCATATCGCCAACCCGAGCACCAATCATTTTACCAAAGATGATAAAATACAAACTCATGGTGATGGCAGGGGGCAACAGCGTTTGCGGCCAAATGCGAAGAATTCGGCGGATTTCTTTGACTAACAAGGTGTTAAATGCAACCAACTGGCGCTGAAAATCCATGTTAATTCTCCAATTTTTCAGTCAAATTATTTTCAACAATCCCCAAAAACAACTCTTCAAGGCGATTGGCTTTGTTACGCATACTCGCTACCTGAATATTTTGAGCATTTAACTGGGCAAAGACGTCATTTAAACTCTCGCCTTTTTTGAGTGTGACTTCAAGGGTCAACGGATCTGGCTGCTTGGTTTTTACCACATTGGTTAACGCAATGGGTGCGGGATAAGGTTGCGCCAAGTCAAACACAAAGCTTTCCACATCAAGGCTGGTAAGCAAACTTTTCATATCGGTATTGATACGAATTTCACCCTGGTCAAGGATAGCAATGTTTTTACACAGCTGCTCAGCTTCTTCTAAATAATGGGTGGTTAAAATAATCGTCGTGCCTTCTTCTGTGTTAATTTGCTGCATAAAATCCCACATCGAGCGGCGCAGTTCAATATCCACCCCTGCAGTCGGCTCATCCAAAATCAGCAGTTTGGGATGGTGCATTAAAGCACGCGCAATCATCAAACGGCGTTTCATACCGCCAGACAGCATACGCGCTTTGTCGTCGCGTTTTTCCCAAAGCCCCAATGCTTTAAGCAGTTTTTCGGCACGCGGGCGAGATTCCTTGGTAGGTATGCCAAAATAGCCCGCTTGGGCTATCAAAATATCTTCGATTTTCTCAAACTGCATAAAGTTAAATTCTTGCGGCACCACACCTAAGAACTGCTTGGCTTTGGCAGGCTGTTTAAGCAAATCTACCCCAAAAATTTCTACCGAGCCTGAGCTGGGTTTAAATAGCGAGCTGATAATACCAATGGTGGTGGATTTACCCGCACCATTGGGACCAAGTAGGGCAAAAAATCCACCTTGGGGTACGGTCAAATCAATGCCTTTGAGTGCGGCAAAACCATTTGGGTAGGTTTTGGTAAGCTGGGTGATTTTTAGAGCAGGGATGGTAGTGTCAAAGTTTGCCATAGCAATGCAGGTTCTGGTTAAAGGTGAGACCTTAATGGGGATGGGTTGGATAGTTTAAAGATTTGACTGAACTAAGTTAAGTTAAATTATACCAATGATACAATTAAAAAAGCCTATCAGTTGATAGGCTTCATCTGGGCTAAAAATGATTATTTGGCTTGAGACACCATATAATCAACCGCGTTGGTCACTTCCACATCTAATAAATCAGCGTTACCACCTTTGGCTGGCATGGCGTTAAAGCCTTGTAGCGCGTGTTGGTGAAGGGTAGCGGTACCTTTAGCGATACGCGGACCCCAAGCGCCTTTGTCACCAAATTTTGGTGCACCTAACAGACCTGCTGCGTGACAAGTATGGCAAACACCTTCATAAATTACTTTGCCTTCACGTGGTTTATTTGGATCAGCGGCACCTAATGCGGCGGCAATAGTGATATCACACTCTTTACCTTCAAAACAAACTTTACCTTGGGGGGCAATACGTGCGATAAGATTTGGGTATAATGCAACCAATTTTGCAACTTGAGGTGGATCTTCAGGTGCTTTTTCTGCTTCCTTTTTTGCGGGAGCGGCAGAGGATGCAGGGGCTGAAGCAGTTGCAGTACTTGAGGCTGTCGCGGTACTTGAAGCGCTAGCGGTAGCTGATGCCGCTGCAGGGGCACTGGCTTTATCCTCAGCTTGGCTGACAGCGATACCCGCAAGACTTAGCATAGTAACCGCTGATAACATCACTACTTTTTTCATTCGTCACGTTCTCTCAAACAGGTGAATTAAATTATCGTAATACTTTTAAAACGGATAATATGAGCCATTAGATTGCTCGATTGTATCCGTTGATGCAATATTGATGCGATAAATGTTACACAGATTTATTTTCCATACTATTATAAGGGAAAATTATCTGAAAAAGCTATGCTTATTTGATATGTGCTATCAACTTTGCCGAGCAGTTTCTGGCAGTAATTTTGATGATTTGCTTATTGCACGAAAAGTTTGCTAAAATAGCCCACTGCTTTTTTTTAATACCAATCAAAGCGTTCGTAGCTCAACTGGATAGAGTACAGGTCTCCGAAGCCTGTGGCGTGGGTTCGAGTCCCGCCGAGCGCACCATTTTCACTATATAAGTATTTGATTTAATAGTATTTATATTCAATTGATTTTATTTAATGTACATATCAGTGTACAATATCTGCAATTTATTAAATTAACCCCACTCTCAACACTTTTAAGCGGGGTTGAAACAAAGAAGGCATGAACTTAAA